>CAYYCB010000096.1:6157-10866 GCA_964469715.1 uncultured Ktedonobacterales bacterium
CACCAGCCTCGCGCCGCCGCACCCGGCAAGACAACCGCTGCCAGCCGCCCGCGCCCCTGGCCCCTCTCGCCCCGTGGAGGCCGCGAATCCGGCGAGCGCGGGCGAGTCCGCGACGTGCTGCGGCCGGCCTGGCGCGGCTCGTGCGGCGCTCCATCCACCGCAATTCCTAGGGAAGGCAATAGGCATGACTCCTCCCACCTCCTCCGCCACTCGCACCGGCGATCTCGCCCCCAACTACTTCGTCCACACGTTCGAGAACGGTCTGGAGATGGTCGGCCAGCGGATGCCTAGCCTCGCCTCCGTCACGTTCAACATCCAGTTCGCCGCGGGCCTCAAGGACGAGCCGGAGGAGAAGCTCGGCTTGACCCACCTGCTCTCCGACATGGTTTTCCAGGGCACGACTCAGCGCAACGTCCGCCAGCTCACCGAGGATTTCGAGGCCATCGGCGCGCGCAAAGGCGGCGAGACCGGCCTTGAGCTCGCGCGCTACTCTGCCCAAGTCGTCGGCACCCGGCTCGACCGTGCCCTCGAGCTCATGGCCGACGTCGTACGGTATCCGGCCTTCCCCAAAGACGAATTCGCGCAGATGCGCAACGTCCAGCTTCAAGAGATCCGCCGCCGCGACGACGAACCCATGCGCCGCATCTTCGACCTCGTGCGCGAGCGCTTCTACGCCGGCACGACCCTCGGCCGTCGCGGACTCGGCCTGCGCGAGACGGTCGAGGCGCTTACGCCGGACGACCTCCGCGACTTCTACGACGCGCGCTACAGGCCGCAAGGCGCGCTCTTCGCTATCGCCGGCAATTTCGACTGGGACGCCACCGTCGCCCGCGTGGGTGCACTCCTGGGAGACTGGCAAGGCGCGCCGCCGCCCGCCGCGCCACAGGCGCCGCGTCCGCTCCCAGCAGTCAACATCGAGATCCAGGAGGGCAACCAGGAGCATATCGGCATGGCCTTGCCCTTCCCGCGTTACGGCGACCCCGACTACTACGCCGCCACCGTCGTCAGCGAAATTTTCGGCGGCGGGATGACCTCGCGCCTCTTCCATGAGGTGCGCGAGCAGCGGGGCCTCGTCTACACCGTCTCCTCCATGTTTGCCCCCAACGGCATCTACGGCGCGATGTTCCTCTACGCTGGCACCACCCCGGAGAAGGCCCACGAAACTGTCACGGTCATGCTCGACCAGCTCCGCCACCTCTTCGCCGAGGGCGTCACCGAGGACGAGCTGGATCGGGCCAAGGTCCAGATCAAGAGCGAGCTAGTCATGCGCGGCGAGAGCTCCGGCGCGCGGGCGTCGGCGCTCGCCCGCGCATGGTGGTTCGAGCGCCGTCTCATCCCCATTCAGGAGCTCAAAGAGGCCATAGACGCCGTCACGCGCGAGCAGATCCTCCACCTGCTCGGCCGGTTCCCGCCGTTCGAGTCGCTGGTTATCGGCGCCATCGGCCCCCGCACCGAGGAGGAGCTCATCGGCGACGCGCTCAAGGGCTAGCGTGCACCTGTGGCGACGGGACGGCAGGGCTTGGGGCAAGAGCCCTCCGTGTGGTATACTGAAGTCCGATCGTTCGGCGGAATCCGGTCGAATTCGGCGACGCTCAGCATTCGACGATACAGTAGGGGTACGACATCATGGCCAAGAAGGGCGAGCTTTCCAAGACGGCCCGCGCCTCGCTCGGTAAGTTGGACGAGACCAACTTCCTCACCGCGCGCGTCTGCAACAAGTGTGGCGAGCAGATCATGCTCAAGGAGCTCCTCCCGGTGAAGGTGCTCGGCCAGGGCATGTTCTACTATCACAAGAACCATTACACGGTCGGCTAACCAGCCGCTCCCCGTTTTCGCGAAGCCCCGTCGCACGAGAGCGTGTGCCGGGGCTTTTTATTTTTGCGCTTGTCAGCGGTCCTACCAACGTGAATCCGGATAACCACTTTCGTTGTAGCCCAATAAGTATGATGGACATCGCACGCGAGACAACGCTCAAACCATGACGCTTGCGTAAATCTTATGGTATACTGGGGATACACGGCTGTTATTCCGTGCGGAGGAGCATGTGACGCATGACAACAAGCATTCCTCGGCAGCGAGCCGGGGCGGGAGGCGCGAGGAACCTGACACGGCGGCCTGAAAAGCGGCGCGGCGGCATGTTCGAGGCGCTGCACTTCCGTAACTACCGTCTGTTCTGGACGGGCCAGCTCGTCTCCGTCACTGGCACCTTCATGCAAGGGACCGCCCAACAGTGGCTCGTGCTCCAGCTCTCGAAGGACCCGCTTGCCCTGGGCGTTGTCGGCGCGCTCCAGTTCGGCCCGTCCCTCGTACCCCTCGGCGCGGCCGTTGCCGATCGCTGGCCGCGGCGCAATGTGCTTGTCGTCACTCAGGCAATCAGCGGCCTGCTGGCCCTCCTGCTCTTCACGCTGACCGTCACCCATCTCGTCCAAATCTGGCACATCTATCTGCTCGCCTTCCTCCTCGGCCTCGTCAACGCGGTGGATATGCCGTCACGCCAGGCTTTCATCAGTGAGATGGTGCCCGGCGACTATCTGCTCAACGCCGTGTCGCTCAACTCGGCGCAGTTCAATGTCGCGCGCATCGCCGGCCCTGGTATCGCGGGCGCGCTCATCGCGTTGCTCGGCGTGCCGGTGCTCTTCCTGCTCAACGCGCTCAGCTTCGTGGCCGTTATCTGTGGCCTGTTGCTCATGCGCGCCTCCGACTTGGTGCCGGTCCCCAACACGCATGCGTCGCGTGGCATTCAAGGGCGGCTGCGCGACATCGGCGGTGGATTCCGCTTCATCTTTGGCAACCGCACGGTGCTCATCACGTTTATCATGATTGCCACGGTCGGCACCATGGGCTTCAATTTCAACGTCGTCTTGCCACTCGAAGCCACGTCGGTCCTCCACGCCGGCCCCGCCGTCTTCGGATTGCTCACATCGTCGCTCGGCGTCGGCGCGCTGCTCGGCGCTCTCATGCTCGCGCGCCGCTCGGCGCCGCCAACCAACACCCTGCTCATCGCCACCGCTGCCATCTTCGGCCTGCTCGAAGCGGCAATTGCCCTGCCGGCCACCATCCCCGTCGTGTTGGCGGTCATCGCCGTCACAGGCATCTTCATGAGCACCTTCGGCGCCTCGGTGAATACGCGTATACAGCTCTCCAGTCCACCCGAGCTGCGCGGCCGTGTCATGGCCGTCTTCAGCATGGTCTGGGTCGGCACCACCCCTATCGGCAATCTCATCGTCAGCGGGGTCGCGCGCTCCGCCGGCGTCCACTGGAGCCTCGCCGTCTCCGGCATCCCATGCTTCCTCTCCGCGGTCGTCGCCTTCGCCCTCTGGCGGCACGAGTCGCGCGTCGCGGCGGCTCGCCAACCCATCACGGTGGCGCCGTCGCCCCTGGATGCGACCATGGTACCGACCGCCCCCGCGCTCGCAGAAGACTTACCGCGCGGCGCGAACCTCCGCGGCTTTGCCGCCCGCCTGCGCGATCGCGTCCCCGGCCGCCCCAACCCCCACATCCAGGCCGCCAGACGCGACTAGCCCACGCCGCCCACTGATTCTGCCCACGCTTCCCGATTCCCATACCCCAGGCCCGGCGTCTTTCTCCCTTTTTGGAGATGTTGACAACCCGCTCGATGCCCTTTATACTCGCCCTGCTCGCACCGCTAGGTCACTCTAGTAGTAGTGGGTGGAGAGTGGCATCGAGTCCAGATTGAGTGTCACCCATCTCGCGCCTTGTGATATCGATTGCGTCTGGGGTGTTGGGGTATCGTGCAGGCTTCTGCCTGCCGCGCGCCCTGCGCCGGCCCGGAAAGGGCCGCGACCGCACACGACACCATCCCAGCCGGAATCGGTATGATGGAGACGATGCGGCATCGAACCTGAATGCCGAAAACCGAAAGGGAGATCACTTCGTGGGTAGTCTCGTACGCCTGGCAATCTACACGCGCTGGGGACGCTTTCTATTGGGGGCGCTCTTCCTGGCGGGCGCCATCTTCGGTGGCATGAGTGCCTTCGCAAATACGGACATCAAGACAAAAACCGGCACCCTGGTCGACGGCAGCGACATCGTGGACAAGAACTCCGGCGCCTACCAGTACAGCGAGCTCAAGTTGTCAGGCGACTCCGCGACCTACCGGATCGACGTCAAGGCATTCACCCCAACGCTCTCCAGCGACAACTTCGTGAAGGACAACACCATTGACCTCTGGTACACGACGCCGCTCTCCGGGCAATCTAACATTGTAGCTATCCAACTGCGCGACGACCAGAATCAGAACCCGACCAAATACGTCAGCGCCATCTATACGAACCCCTCCGGCGAGCGCACCAGCTCGCTCATCGGCGCCGGCGTCATCGCGCTCTTCGCGGTAGCTGCCGTCCTGGCAGGTCTCTTCCTGCCCACCAGCTTTGGCCGCAAGAAGCCACAGGCCGCCGTGGCAGCCCGGCCGGCTGGCAGCGCTCAGCCGCCGGCCGCTCCGCGCTAACTCGTGGACGCCAACTGAGCGAGGGGGCCAAGCTCGCCCATTCTCGATCCGTCTCATACTGATTACGTCTGGGTTGTTGGTCTATCTCAAGGGCTGTAGCCCACCTCGCACCCTGCGCCGGCAGTTTCACTGCCGCGACCGCACCTGTCATTTGCCCGCGTCGCACCCTGCGCCGGCCCCTTCAGCGCCGCGACCGCAAACCACAACAACCCAAGCCAAATCCGTCTCAGTGTGCCAACGC
>CAYYCB010000097.1:0-4100 GCA_964469715.1 uncultured Ktedonobacterales bacterium
CTGAATGATCGCCAGGCTCCGTAGCTTAATGGACAAAGCACCCGCCTTCTAAGCGGGTCATCTGGGTTCGATTCCCAGCGGGGCCACCGTTCACCTCTCCTTCGGCGCCGCTCAAGGCGACGTCCATATCGTCATAGTCCGCGTGCCCACGTTCCGCTGCCCCTCCCTACCCGCTTGACAATACCTGTAGCATGCGTGTAGAGCATGCGCTGGCTACGGGCAAATGGTCTGGCCGTGGGAGGAAAGCAGATGGATCGCCGCGATACTAGGACTTCCCCGCCTGCGAGGGGCATTGGGCTCGACCGCCTCCCTCTGGCGGTGGGCACCTTCATTGGGGCCGCCATTGTCTTCAGCGCCTCCATCGCCGTCACCGGGCCAGACAATCGCGATCCATCGCTGACGAACGCGCTCTACGGCTTCACGACTTCTATCCCCCTCATCGTGCTGGCGTATGTATGGAGCGCGGTGGACCAGCGCGCCCGCCGCGCCCCGACGCTGATCTTCTTCCTTGGAGCATGGGCTACTATCTTTGGCATCAGCAGCACGATTCAGCACTTCGACGCCACCGCTGGAACGTTCTTCTACATCCTCTGCGCCCTCGCTGTCGCGATGATCGTCGCGGTCATCGTAGGCAACTCCAACCGCGAGCGAAGCCAGCGCTACTAGCGACGCGGGCGACACGCGTCCGATAGTGATCTTGCGCCGCGAGTCTGTGCCGCCCATCCACTCGCCATACCCGATATCAAGGCGCAGCACCAAGGAGGGGCAGGCCTATGTTCCTCGTCGACGCCCACGAAGACATTGCCTTCAATGCGCTGCACTACGGGCGCGACGTGCGCAGATCCGTCGTCGAGACGCGCGCTCTGGAACGGGCGCGGCCCCCGGTGGAGGGTGGCCCCGTTCCGGGGATGTCTGAGACGGCGATGATCGGCCTGCCAGAGCTGCGGCGCGGCAGCGTGGGATTGATCTTCGGCACGATTTTCGTGCCGCCAGGCGAGATCGACGCCATGGTTGCCGACGGCGAGGCACAGCTCGCGTTCTATTCCGATCTTGCGGGGCAGGAGATCGGCGTCCGCCTCATCACCATGCGCGACGAGCTTGCGGCGTTGCGCGCGGATTGGGAGGCCGCTCCGCAGCCAAGCGCACGACCGTTGGGCATTACGCTCCTGATGGAGGGCGCCGATCCGCTGCGCACTCCTGGCGACCTCGACGCCTGGGTGCGCCGTGGCCTCCGCATCCTCGGCCTCTCCTGGCGCGCCACGCGCTATGCCGGCGGCACACGGGCGCCTGGACCCCTCACGGACCTGGGCCGCGCGCTGCTCTCGGAGATGGAGCGCCTCGGCGTGATTTTGGATGTGAGCCATCTGGCGGAGGAAAGCTTCTGGCAGGCGCTCGATCATTTCGGCGGCCCAGTGATCGCTAGTCACTCCAATTGCCGCTCCTTCGTGCCGACTGATCGCCAACTCAGCGACGACATGATCCGTGCGCTTGCCGAGCGTGACGCGGTGATTGGGGCGGTGCTCGCCAACCAGTTCCTCGTGGCGGGATGGACACACGCGGACGGTACGGTGACGCTGGACGCGGTGGTACGACACATCGACCACATCGCCCAGCTCACCGGCACGGCGAGACATTGCGCCGTGGGGACGGACCTCGACGGCGGATTCGGAGTGGAGTCCACGCCTGAGGAGATTGACTCCGTGGCCGACCTGCCCAGGCTCGCGGACGCCCTTGCCCGCCGTGGCTACAACCACGACGACATTGGCGGCATATTGGGCGGGAACTGGTTGCGCCTACTCGATCGCGGCCTGCCCTCATAACTGGGCAGCGCTGGCAAGACGACCTATCGCGCCTGGTCTACCGCGGCTTTGCCGGCTGCCTGGAGGGTCGCGTCATCCTGGGGCGCGTTGATCAGCCCGGCCCGCGCGTCGCGGAAAAGACGCTCCAGCCGGCCGGGGCGCAGCCCGCTGCCACTCGTCGTGCGCAGCGCCAGATCGGTGACGCGCACAGCGTTGTTCGTCGTCACGGACTTCACCAGCCCGGTCTCGGCGCGCAGGGCGGGGCGCGACTCCGGCGACTCCACCCAATCGGCGGCGAGGCCAAAGAGCAGGCGCTGCGACGTGAGCAGGTGTGCCTCGATCTCGCCAAGACGCGTCCGCACCGCGGGCAGCTCGCCAATTGGCTTGCCGAGCGCCGTCGGCACACGCGTCGCGGCGAAGTGCGCGGCCTCGTCGCGGGCGGCCCGCGAGAGTCCAGTGTAGACCGCCGAGAGGGTGATCGGCCCCCAGGGTAGTCCGAGCGCCGCTCGTGGATCGGGTGTCCCGACCGGTCGCACATCCAGGAGCGCTTCGGCGGGAACGCGCGCATCCTCCAGAACCAGGTCGTCGCTTCCGCTTGCGCGCAGGGCCAGTGCGTCCCACGTCTTCTCCACATGGACCCCAGGCGCATCGGAAGAGATGAGGAAGTTGCCGAGGCGCACCGGCTCGCCCTCCTCATGCACTGCTGCCAACACGAGGAAATACCGCAGTCCAGGCGCACCCGTGGTGTAGATTTTTCGCCCGTTCAGAAGCCAGCCGCCCGCGCCGTCGGGAACGGCCACCGTCGCGGGCACGCCTCCATGGCTCGGACTGCCCAACTCAGGCTCGGCCTGGGCGGCGTTGAGCATCGCGCCGTCGAGCACGATCTCACGAAAGAGCGCGGGCGCGCGCTCGGGCCAGAGGCCGCCCTCGGCGATCTGCCCCACATTGCTCAGGTGCATTCCCAGTACGAGCGCCGTCGAGGCGTCGCCCCAGGCGATGGCCTCCAGCACGAGCGCGAAGTCGAGCTCATTGGCCCCGCCGCCGCCATAGGCTTCGGGCACGGTAAGCGCGAGCAGCCCCGCCGATCGCAGGTCCGCGAAGTTCTCATGAGGGAAACTCGCCTCGCGGTCGTGTTCGCCGGCGCGCTCGATGAAACGCTCCGCAAGCTCGGTCGCGGTCTTGACGAGCGCCTGCTGTCGCTCACTGGCGGGATAGCGCGTGTATTGGGTCATGCCGTCTCGATCCGTCCCTCGTTTGTCGCGCGGCGACACGTCGCCGCTGGGGTCTCCGGCCAGGTCATCCGGCGCGGTGTCGCACGCTTTCAACCTGCATTGTAGGGCGGGAAGCGCCGAAGGGAGCAACGCCGCAGCGTCCGCCCGCCTGTACGACGGCTTCCCCTTCCCGTGCCGAGATAGGACATTGCGGCCCCCCATTCGCTCACGCCAGCCGGGCTTTGCGATACTACCGCCAGACCCCTACCGCCTGTGGGGTCCCAGGGGCGCGGCGCAGGGGGTAGAGGCGCGGCATGGACCATAACCGAGAAACACATCGGATGTCGCGAGCGACAAGCTCGCCGGTCCTGCGCGAGCGTCCAGCCGGTGGACCTGGCGAACAGGTGGCGACGCGTACGATGACCTCGGCACATCGCCGCGTAACCGGGCATTCTGCCCCACGCTTCAGCCATACCACGACGCATGTGCCAGCCGTCACGCCGTCACGCCGTCGCGTCACCACCACCGCCCGTCCGCTCAGCGACGCGGATCGGGCCGTCGTAGAGCGGGCGATGCTGGCGGCTGAGCACTTCCCCCTGGCTCCGGCGGTGGCGGTCGGCGGCGAAGCCGATATCGCGGATGAGCAGACGGCGCTGATCCCCGTCCCGACGAGAGACTTGCTCAATGCGCTACGTACCGATATCGCCACCGCCGCTACCGAGGTCCGGCTGCCTGTCGTTCGCCCTGACCGCACTCCTGTCACGGTGATCACGGGAACCAATCTCCCGGCGGTGCGTCCTACGCCGGTCGTCCCGCGACGCCTGAAGCCGCGCGGCGTCACCCACGGCGTCGGCCTCTGGATCCTCGGCATCTTTCTGGTGGTCAGTCTGCTCTCGCTCGCTTTCCCCATCGGAGAGCGCATCGCGCAGCGCCCTTTCATACCTCGTGGCGCCCAGGTGTTGACCCTGCGGCCCGACGTTGCCCCGACAGGACCCTGGGCGAGCAGCGCGGGCATCTCCGGATTGGATGTAGGAGGTGGTGCAGGCCCCGGCGTGACAGCTCCCGGCAGCGCTGGATTACCCGTGAAACC
>CAYYCB010000097.1:4200-9051 GCA_964469715.1 uncultured Ktedonobacterales bacterium
CGGCACCGAAGCCGACCGCTAGTCCGCCGGCGCCCACTGGCATCCTCGCTGCGCCGCTGCAGCCCTGGCCGCCTCAGAACCCGTACATGGCGGTCCCCGGCCACCCCGCCTTCGCCGCCAGCGGGCCTAATGGCTACTACGTCGTCGCATGGGGGCAGTGCACCTGGTGGGCCCAATACGAGCGCCGCGACGAGAACCTTCAGAGCATTGGGAATGCCCAATATTGGGCCGCGGGCGCCGCGGCACGCGGCTATCGTGTCGGCTCGGTCCCCGCGGCCGGCTCGACGGTCGTCTTCCAGCCGGGTGTGCAGGGCGCGGGCGGCGCGGGCCACGTGGCGCACGTCGTGGCCGTGTATCCCAACGGCTGGTTCCTCGTCTCCGAGATGAACTTCTATTGGAACGGCGGCGGCTGGGCTCGCGTTGACTATCGGTACGCCCATGCTGGCGCGGGAGTCGCGTTCATCTACTAGCGCCTACTAGCGCCGCACGCTGAAGGATGTGCGAGTGAACCTGCTCCTGGCCGCGCCGCTCAGCTCACAGGTCGCGAAGCGCCTGTTGCGGCAGTATGGCCAACATAGATAGGGGCATGAGCGTCAGGTCGTCGAGAGCAGCCTCGAAGGCGGCCCTGGCCGCGCTCCTGTCGCCCTGGTCGCGCAGGCCGAAACCGAGCGCTGTCCACGCCTGTGAACGCAAGGCCCAGTCCTTTTCGCGGGTCGCAAGCGCAATCACCGCCTGAATGAGCGCCTGCGCCCGTCCTTGGGGCCGCCGAAGGCGAGCCGCTCGCGCTCGCGCCAACGCGGACAGCCCGCGCCCCGAACCGTCGCTGACATGGCGCGCCAGGCGCTCACCGAAGACGGCGTAGTCTTCAGCCATACGCACGAAGGTCCTCCGCGCTTCCGGCTCATTCAGGAAGAGCGCCGCCATGTCCATCGCGAGATCCGCGGTGAACGCCAATATGCGGACCGTCGAGAGGGTATGGCTCGGCGAAGCCGAGTAGACTTCCGCGGCGGCGATGGCGTGCTTTAGCGCATCATAGGGCAGTTTGCGATAGCGCTCGATCAGGGCCAGGCTCCAGAGCATCGTCACGAGCGTCAGCTCACCCGTGGGCGCGAGCTTGCTGAGTGCAACGGCTTGTTCGGCGTAGCCCTGCGCACGCTCGAAGTTTTGCAGCCACAGGTAGAAGTGCGCTAGTCGACTGAGCGTGTCCAAATGGAGCTGCCCGATTTCAGTCCCCGGCGACACACCATGTTCGCCGAGAAGTCGGAGAAGCTGCTCGTATTCAAGAGCGGCGGCGAGCATCTCGCCGGACCTGCGGAAAAGGAGGCCGCGCTGGTACAACAGGTCCGCTACGGCGCCCCACTCGCTTTCGGCTTTGGCGAGGTTGAGCGCCCGGTCATTTTCGGTGAGCGCTGTCGTGATATCCCTCGCTGCGGCACATGTGGCCATCAGGTAATGGGTAAGCAGGCGCTCCCTGGGCGACATCCGACGCCGCAATAGCCGCTTGAGGCTCGCGAATTGCGGCTCCAGGACTTCCACGTGGTCGTCCGCGGACCCCACCACAGCGAACGCCGCGCGCAGTTCCTCCGCCACCGCCTCGGAGAAGTTAGGATCCCACGGGCGCAATAGCATTTCCGGATGGCGAAGCGAAAGGGTGAGTGGCTCTTGATCCATCCGTTCCCCCAACCGACCCCGTTCAACAGCGAGAGGTCTGCGAGCCTTCACCGCTATCATACCATCCGGCGGGGAAGATCTGCATTGCGAGGGATGTGCCGGATAAACGAGCGCCCCCGATCCCATCAGGACCGGGGGCCTAGAGTTAGCGGGATGCGATACGCCACTCGGGACAGCAGAAACTCAGCACGGGGTTGGAACGCCAATGCACGGCGGAAGAGGAATTGGACCGTTCACTAGTGCACGCGAGCCACTGGCCGTGGTGAGCGAGGGGGCGGATACCGCTATCGCGCCGCTCAGCGAGGGCAGCGCCATCGCGAAGATCAAGGGAATGGCGAACGCTAATTTGCGGACGCTGCGCGGGGATTGCGCGGCGCGCCGGGATGCATGTACACTCGTGCGCATAGACGTGTCGTTCCTTTTCGTCTGAAGGCAAACAGGCAAAACATCGCGGGCATGCGACAACATGTCCGTGGCGACAGGTCTCTAGGGGGCCAGGGACACCGGCGGCTACCGGTGCGTCACTGGCCCTCGCTTTCTGCCCCACGCGATCCCAACCACCCCTCCTTCCCTTGAGGGCTCGCTGGCGGCGTGCTCCGCGGCCCCGCTCACCGTTGTCCTTACGGCGGCGGCTCGAAAAAGCGGAAAACAGGGCGAGGAGGCGTTGACGTACCCGAGGCGCCGTCATTCTCCAGCCGCCTGTGGTGGTGGGTGGTTGGCCGAATGGCGCTGGCAACAGCCATGCGTCTGGCCATCTCATCCGGGCCTGAGCCGGCCGCGCGGGCTTCGCCAATGCGGACACGCCGGCATATCGGTAAGAACATCGCCGGACGCCACGGCGGCCTGATACGTATCGGGCGCCATGACGGCAGCTTGAGCCGTGCGGAGGTCCTGCCAGTCAGCTTGCCCAACTCTCCAGCCAGGGGCTACAATGTCCGCGGCGTGTGCCTGAGCAGGCTCGCCTCACGAGACGCCGCTCGGCGTCAGGTTATGTGGAACTTGGAGCGGTACATGGGCGATGTAGCTCGCGTGCTGGTCGTGGACGACGACGAGGGCATCCGCGAATCGTTGCGGCTGGTTCTCGAAGACGCCGGATATGTGGTCACCGACGCGGACAGCGGCCAACGCGCGCTCGACGTGCTGCGCGGCAGCGATGAGCGGCTGATCATCCTGCTCGACAACTTCATGCCCAACCTAGACGGCGCATCGTTCCTCACGACCTTGGCGACTGACGAGGCGCTGTTTCCACGCCACGCCTACGTAGTGATCACCGCAAGCCCCAACGCCCTTTCTGCTGAAACGATGAGCTTCCTTGCCCGCACGAGCATTCCTCTGATTCACAAGCCCTTCGACATCGAAGAACTGCTCATCGCGGTCGAGCAGGCGTCGCAGCAACTCTTGGTGCGGCGCGCCGCCGCGCGCTGATAACCGGCCGGAGGCGCCTCTCTCACGGTCGCCTGGCGTAGCTGGCATCTAACCTGCTGGCTAAGGGCGCAATGTTGAGTAAGTGGCAGTCACGTCCCCGAGGGAGACGGGCATGAGAATAGACGCCGACGAGGATCGCACCCTGCCGCCGAACGGGAGTCGTGCCCTATCGTCGGACGATGAAGAGGCACAGCCGACACGTCCCTTGCCTCTGCGCAGCCGTTCCACCACCACTACGGCCACCAGCCCCCGCGAACCGTCACGCCCGGCCGAAGGAGCCCCGCTCTTAGGGGGAGAAAGCGCTGGCGAGCGGGCGCTACGCGCGCTGCATACGATCAGGGACCGCACGCGGGACTGGTTCATAGCCAACACCTTCGTACCCGCATGGGCGCCTCCGCAGCTTCGTAGGCCGGTCATTGGCTATCTGGTGGCCATCTTCCTGCAGATCCTGGCGGTCATTGTGGTGCTTGGGCTGACCTCGATCTTCAACGGATTTGCCTTTCAAGGTGTGGCGGCCCTACTCGCCATCGCGCTTGTCGCGCTCAACTGGGGAGCCGCGCCCGCCGTCGTCTCGGCGCTGGTCGGAGATTTCCTCATCAGCTACATTGTGCTGCCACCGCGATTCGCCTTCTCGCCGGAGGTCGGCCGCGGAGCCGCTGAGTTCATCCTATTCCTCGTGGCAGGTATCACGATCAGCATCCTCGCCAGCCAGACCGAGCGCGAGCGTCAGGTTGCGAGCGCCGCCGCCGCCCACCTAGCCGCGGAGCGGGCACGCCTCGACGCGATTATCGAGGCCGCGCCTGACGTGATCTCCATCCACGATGGGCGTGGCGCTATCATCAGGCTCAATCGGGCGGGTCACGATCTGCTCGGCGATACGGTCGCAGAGCCTACGATCTCGGGGCGTTCCGCGCGGGGCGACCTAGCGGCAATAGACAGATCCCTCTTGCGTCCTGAAGCGCTGCCAATCGCGCATGCGCTGGCCGGTGAGGCGGTGCAGGGCGTGGAGGCTCACACGCGCACGGAATCAGGACAGGATCGTGTGGTGGAGGTGAGCGCGGCCCCATTCCGCGACCCGTGGGGCGCAATCATCGGCGCCGTCGCTATCTCGCGCGACGTGACCGCCCAACGGCGCTTGGAGCGTGAGCTGGCCGAGCGCGCCGCGCAGATCGAGGCCACGTTCGACGCCATGGTGGACGGCGTGGTGGTGTACGACACAAATGGCACTATCGTCCAGGTGAATTCCGCGGCCCGTGCCATCTTCGACCGCGCTGCCGCGCCCGGTCACAGCGACCGGCCCATTGAGCAGCGCACGCGTGCGCTGCGTATCCTCGACGATCAAGATCGCGCCATACCACCGGAGGAGTGGCCAGGGTCACGCATCCTACGCGGGGAGACGCTCTCCGGCCTCACCGCCATGGAGGTGCGCTTCTCGACGATAGACGGCTCCGAGCTCTGGCTCAGCGTCAGCGGCAATCCGGTGCGCGGCCCTAACGGGGGAATCCTTGGCGGCATCGCGATCTACCATGATGTGACCGAGCGCCGCCGCCTTGAGCGACGCATCTACGACGCCCTGCTCGCGCTGCTGACCGTGGCGACGACACTGGTGGAGGCGTCGGAAGAGGGCCGCCTGGAGGGCGAGCGCGTGGTGGCGCAGCGCCTGCTCGATCTCACCCAACGGGTGCTTGGCTGCGACCGCCTCGGCCTCAGCGTGCTCGATCCGCACACGGACGTCATGCACGCGCTGGCCGTGGC
>CAYYCB010000097.1:9151-10817 GCA_964469715.1 uncultured Ktedonobacterales bacterium
GCCGTGCAGGAGCAGCGCCAGTCGTGGCCGAAGCGTGATCTCAGTCTCGACCTTCCTAAAGGGCAGATGCTGGCAAACGTCGACGCCGACCGGGTTGGGCAGGTGGTCACCAACTATCTCACCAATGCGCTCAAATACTCGCCGGACGACGCACCCGTCACCGTCGCACTGACTCGCGACGCGGGCATGTGGCGCGTGTCTGTGCGGGACCGCGGGCCGGGCATCCCACCCGACGAGCTACCACACATCTGGGAGCGCTTCCACCGCGTGCGAGGCATCGAGGTGCAGAGCGGCTCGGGGGTGGGCCTCGGTCTGGGCCTGCACATCAGCAAGAACATCGTCGAGCGCCAGGAGGGCGCGGTCGGCGTGGAGAGCACTGTCGGCGTGGGCTCGGAGTTCTGGTTCAGTCTGCCCGCTTTGGACGACGCGAACGACGCCAACGCGGCGCCAGCCCACTAGCCGCGAAATCGGGCCGGCCCTTTCGCTTGCCGGCCCTTAACGCGCCACCTTTCCGCCTCGGCTGCCGGATTGCCCTCATACTGAGTCCGTCTGGGTGTTGTGGATTGTCATCCCGGCACCAAAGTGCCTGGGCAGGGCCGACGGGGACTGAACTTCCCCGATCCCCAAGAATCCCCCGAAATATGTATTAGCGGGGGCTGGCGACGGCACCCTCACTGACGTAGGCGGCGACTTCGCAAATCTCGATGCGCGGCTCACCGAACTTCTGCTTGGCGCCGGCGAAGAGGTCAGAGGCAAGGAAGCGTTCGAGCGCCTCGGCCGATTCCCAGATGTAGTGGCCGCCATAGAGACGGCGCTCCGGGTCGATGACGAAGGCTTTGGCGCGCAGCCCAGGCACATCGGTGTAGAGGGCGGCGCGCTGGCGGGCGATCTCGTGTTGGACGTCCCAGTCGGTGTCTTCGGGTAGGGTGAAGACGGCAATCAAGGCGTACATGGCTTGCTCCTTGTGTGATGTCGGACAGGCGCGGCGGTCAGAGGCCGACACTGTTTTGCATGAGGCCGCCGTCGATGAAGTAGGTGGTGGCGGTGACGTAGGAGCTGGCGTCGGAGGCGAGCCAGGCGACGAGACGGGCAATGTCTTCCGGGTCGGCGATGCGGCCGGCGGGGATGGCGTGGACGAGCGCGGCTTTCTTCTCGGGGTCGGCGAGAGTGCCTTTGTTGATGGGCGTGGCGACGGCGCCGGGGCCGACGCAGACCACGTTGATGCCGTGGGGGGCGAGCTCGACGCCGGCCGTCCGGGTGAGCATGCGCACGCCGCCTTTGGCGCAGCAGTATGGGGTGTTGCCGGGCATGGGCCAGTCTTCATGGACGGAGGAGATGTTGATGATGCGGCCTGGGCCGCCCTGCTCGATCATTTGTTTGGCGGCGAGCTGCGTGCCGAAGAAGGCGCCTTTGAGGTCCACACCGATGACGGCGTCGAAGTCTTGTTCGGTGGTGTCGAGGATGGAGGTGCGCGTCTCCGTGCCGGCGTTGTTGACCATGATGTCGAGCCGGCCGAAGGTTGCGACGGTACGATCAACGAGCGTCTGGAGGTCGGCAACGCTCGCGACGTTGCCCTGAAGGGCGAGGACTTTGCCGCCGTTCTGCTCGATGTGCTGCCGCACCTCGTCGGCGGCGTCCTGGTTGCTATGGAAGTTGATGGCGACGG
>CAYYCB010000098.1:0-6398 GCA_964469715.1 uncultured Ktedonobacterales bacterium
TGGGCGGATGGAACCGCCCGCAGGAGCGGCGCGACGCCGCGTTAGCCCTGGGTCTCGGCGAGGAGCTGCCACGCGACCTGGCCGGTGGTCGTCACGCTGAGGGCTTCCGACGCGCCCGACGGCTGCACATTCTCGATGCGCTCGTCGTGCGCTGTGGAAGAGCATGCGACCGTATTCGAGCCGGTGGGATAGCGCACCGTCAATTGGCCTGTGCCTGAGCAGCTCACGACGATGGTATACGGCCTGGCGGCGGCGAAGCTCCCGGCTGAGGACGCGCTGTCGCCGGCGTTGCCGAGGCGCAGCGCGGCGTGCCAGTTGGCATCGGGCGTCAGAGGCGCGAGTGTCGCGGTGGAGGAGCCACCGGCAAGCTTCGCGAGGCTGTCGGCGATTCCGCCGAGAGAGGCACGGCCGGGCAGGATTTGTGAGACGGCGAGCGTGAGGCCTATGAGCGCGGCGGCGGCTAGCGCGGCACGCGGCGCGACGTGTAGCTGACGGCTCGGCCTGATGCTCACGGCGCGGATCACGGGCAGCGACGGATCGGTCACGGCGCGGCTGAGCGCCACAACGGAGGGGCTTACATGCCGCTCCTCCGCCTGGATGGCCGCGAAGACCCGCTCGCGGAAGTCGGCCGGCGGCGTGATGGAGGGGAGGCGGCGGATGCGCTCGCCCACACCCCGATAATCTGCTTCGACCCGCCGGCACGCCGCACAAGCGGCCAGATGCTCGCGTAGCGCCGGCACATCGCCGGATGTCCAATCGTCGCGTCTATACACCGCCAACAAGCGCCGAACCTGCGTGCAGGTTACTCGTCCTGCCCCGCGGTCTCCTGCTTGTAGAGGACGATGAAGCGTTCCCGTGCCCGCATAAGCCGCATCTTGACGGCGGACGGACTGACTTTCAGGACCTCGGCGATCTCCGCGCATGAGAAACCTTCGTGCTCGTAGAGCAACAGGCACGCGGCATATTTCTCGGGGAGGCGGCGCAATACACGCTCCACCACCTCGCGATCCGCGACTCGTTGCTCAAACCGACCGCCATCGTAGCCGCCCGAGAAGGCTTGCGCGCTCGCGGTAAGGGCTTCCTCACCGGTGAGCTGCTGCTGCGTGGGGTTTTCGGCGCCGGGCATGCCGGCTCCCACGCCGCGATCCTCGTTGAAGAGCGACAACGGCAGCCAATTGATCAGGCGCTTGCGTCGGAGCGCGTCGGTCGCCGTGTTGGAGGCGATCCGATAGAGCCACGACGAGAGCGCTGCAGCCTGAATGGTTGTTCCGGACGAGAGCGCGCGATAGGCCTTGACGAAGACATCCTGGGTCAGGTCATAGGCCTGCTCCCGGTTGCCGACGAGACGGAAGACGAAATTGGTCAGCGGCGTCTGGAAGCGGCTGAAGATGTCTTCGAAGTCCGCCAACCCGACAACTGGCCCAGTCTCGCCTGCCTGCTCTGCCTCTTGCTGCGCCTCCTCGACGGACATCAGCGGCTCGGCCGAAGGCGCCTCGGTCTCCCGGGGCTTCTCCGCGACGAGCACCGCTGTCCGCGGCTCGGCCGTCTCTGTCCGTTTGCCCGTGCCGGCCACGCGGCGCGCGGAACGGACGGGACCATTCGTGTTGTAAGGACGAACGGATGGGTCCATGGGTTACACCAACGATTTTTGAGGGAATCATGAGCACCGAGGCGATGGACTCGTCGCGCGGGAGTATGCCCAGGAGCTCGGGGACAACGTCAGAGGGATGCGTCACATAGGCGGTGTGGTTCCGTCGGGAGACGCCATCAGGCGATACCTGAAACATCCGAGACGGGGTGTGCTCTTTCCGTGGCCCTTGTCACCTGCTTTCCATTCCCGCCCGCGCCCGCGCGGCGCAGGGACGTTTGCCTCAGTTGAGGTCACATGCTATACTTTGTGTAGTTTTGCACTACACGAGAATTGAGGAGTACGCGGCATCTATGGCGAGCATCGCTCAGCAAGACGACGTTTCTGGTGTCCAGCCTAAGCGGCGAGGGATCGTGATGTATTCCACTCCGTGGTGCGGCGACTGCCGCCGTGCGAAGCGGGTCTTCGCGGCCCTGGGTGTGGAATATAGCGAGATTGACATCGAGGAGGATGAGCACGCCGCCGAGGAGGTGGTGCGGCTGAATCGCGGGAACCGGAGCGTTCCGACGATTCTCTTCCCTGACGGGTCAGTGCTCGTCGAGCCGTCCAACGCCACGCTCGAAGCCAAGATCGCGTCGCTTGCTTCGCGGTAGTTCGCGTCTCGCGCTAACCTCGTATTCGCGCCCCGTTTGGCCACCGCCAGCGGGGCGCTTGCGCGTCCGTCGCGCGGCGGGGTGGAGCCGGCGCGAATGGCCCGAGCGCGGTTCGTAGGCCGACCGGGGCGTGTTCTTTCCGACACAGCACAAGACGCGCCTGTTCGTACACAGGTCTCGTGCCCACCCATTCGGGCCATCTTTCGCCCCTTCACGTGACCGGTGTTACCGTTCGCCGGCTCGACCGCAGCAACTGCTACGGGACGTCTCACGCGACCGCCGCGCGGCTCACCGCTTGGCACCCGTCGCACTGCAAGGATACACAACCCACAACAACGGCGATACAATTCAGTACCATAGTATGAAGAAGTCTCCCGTTAGTCCTATGCGTTCCCTTGTTATGGTCGTCGAACAGCGCGTCGGGCCACTGCCACTCTGGGTGGCGGCCTGCAACTTGCCGCACGCGGCGGGCGTAGCTACATGAAGGACGGGGCAGGCCGGCGCGGAATCATGACGCGTGAGGAATCCGGCACGCCAGCCGGGGAGTGGACGATGGTCAGGTGCCCGCACTGCGGCACGGAGAACCGGGCGGATGCAAGCTTCTGCAACGCCTGCGGTTTCGCGCTGCGTCCGGTCGCGCCCTCAGCCTCACCCGCGCCCGCGCAATCCGCCGGAGCGCCCCGATCACCCGGCTCCACCGGCCGGCTGACTCCGCAATCGACCCTGCGCGGGCGCTACCTCATTTTGCAGCGCGTCGGGCAGGGTGGCATGGCTGCCGTCTATCAGGCGCACGACCTCCGCACAGGTGTCTCGGTGGCCGTGAAGGAGATGAGTCAAGAGGGTCTACCGCCTGACGAGCTCAAGGAGGCGCTCGACAGCTTTCAGTCTGAGGCGCGCATGCTTGGACGGCTCAGCCACCCGAACCTGCCGCGCGTGTACGAGGCCTTTGAGGAGCAGGGCCGGCAGTATCTCGTGATGGACTACATCGCCGGGCGCACATTGGAGCAGGTCCAGCGAGATCGCAATGGAAGCGCGCTGCCCGAGCCGGAGGTGTTAGGGTGGGCGCGGCAGATCTGCGACGTATTGGCCTATCTACATGCCCAGCGACCCCCGATCATCTTCCGTGATCTCAAGCCGGCGAACATCATGCTGTCGGATGCCGGGCAGATCAAGCTGATCGACTTCGGCATCGCACGCGTCTTTACCTACGGGCGCAATCGCGACACGCAGGTGCTCGGCACACCTGGCTTCGCGCCGCCAGAGCAATACGGCAAGGCGCAGACGGACCCGCGCGCCGACATCTACGCGCTCGGCTGCACGCTCTATCAGCTTCTCACGGGGTACGATCCTGGCACGACGCCCTTCAACCTGCCTCCGCTGGCCTCCCGTAGTCCCGCCGTCTCGCCGGGTGTCGTGCGCGCCATCGAGCGCGCCACGCGCCTCGACCGCGACCAGCGCTACCCCACCGTGGCCGAGCTGCGCCGCGAGCTCCTGGCGGCGACTCCGCAGGCCAGTGCGAAGGCCACCACACCTCCGCGTCCCGTCGTGGGAGCCGCCTCGGCGGGGACAACCTATCGGGCTGCGCATGCCGCGGCGGGCGCGCCGACGGCGCGTGTCGTGGTCCAGCCATATACGGTAGATTTCGGCACACTGCTGGCAGGCCAGCGCGGCGCGCTCGCCATCACGATCAGCGGGACGGGAGGCGGCCCGGTGCGCGGGCGCATCACCTCGCTAGTCCCCTGGATTCACCTGGACCGCGAGCAGTTCGACGGCACGAGCACGGTGATACAGGTGATCGCGGAGACGAGCCAGCTCCCGCCAGGGGCCACGGGGGTGCAGACGACCTCGCTCCAGGTGAACTGCGACACGCACGCGGTCTTTGTGCAGGTGCGGCTCGACGTCGCGCCGGTCGCGGCGCGCTCCGCTCAACAGGTCGCGCCGAAGCCTCCGAAGGGCGCGAAGGTGACCGCCGTCCATCCGGTGGTCACGGCGCAGCAGCGCGCCGCGCCGCGTACGCGCCCTGTGCCGGCGAAGTACGCGCAACCAGCGATGCGACGGCCACGCGGCGTGCAGATGGCGACGAGCTTCGTGGTTGGACTGACGCTCGCGGCGGCGGTGGCGCAGGCGGCTGAGCGTGTGCTCACGCAGGTGCATGCTCCACAGATCGCACCCGTCGGCGCCGGACTGCTTCTCTTGTCGGCGATGGTGGCGGCCCTTGGCGCGTTCGCGGGCAACGGCGGCCCGGGCTGGCCGGGGCGGCTCCGCACGACTTTCACGGCCACTGGCATTGGCCTGCTCATCGCGCTCGCTCTATTCTACGCGACCTCGGCCCACGGCCTCGACGATCTGCTGGCCCGGCTCGCTCTGCTGCCGCTTCCGCTGGTGCTTGGGACGCAGGTCGCGGCCAGCGCGGGCGCGGCCATCGGCGCGGACCAACTGGGCAGCCGGTGGATGCTCGCCATCGGCCGCTTCTCCCGGCGCTACGCCAACATCCTCGTTCCCCTGGGGATGGGCGTCGCCGGCGCGATTGCCGGACTGGTATTGACCGCTGGCGTGCTCTACGGCTGCCTCGTGCCCTTTGCCATGATCGGCGGCGCGTGGGCGGGCGTGGTCCTGGCGCGCGTGGTCGGCTTCCAGGTCCGGCCATCTCGGCCCCGGTACCGCGTTCCCCGGCCACCGCGCCCGCGCTACTATCCGTAAGGCCGTCATGCGACAACGATCTGCGCCAATCCCGTATGATGCTTGAGGCAAGCGGGGATGCAGGCCGCTGGTAGAGCTATCGCAAGGGAACGGTCTTATGGCAAAGCCCTATCGAGTCAGTGCCTTCGTGCGCCTCAACAATGCCTTTACTGTATCGGTCGTGCGCCTGGGCATTCCTCTCGGAAGTTTTGCCCTGCTCACGGTGCGCGGGCGGAAGAGTGGCAAGCCGATCACTACGCCGCTTGCGGTGTTTAGCCAGGGCGGGAACCGCTACCTCATCGCCACGTATGGGGTGGTGAACTGGGTGCGCAACCTGCGCGCAGCGGGAGGAGAGGCGACGCTCACTCACGGGCGGCGCAGCGAGAAGATTCATACGTTTGAGCTGCCGTCGCAGGCCGCGGCACCCGTCATGCGGGACGCCTTGCGTTCTGGGCCGCCCGGCATCCCGCCCGCAATCGTCCACGTTTACCGCTCGTTCTTCGTCCTCCCCTACCTGAACGTCACGGTGAACGCTTCGCTGGCGGAATGTGAGCGCGAGGTACTGACCCATCCGGTCTTTCTGGTGCAATCCGCGACGTAATATGTCTTCCGGCAACCAACGTCCTAGTTGCGGTTCGCTGCGCGATTTCTCACGTCGAACTGAGCGCACCGTATCGGCGCACTACTATGCTTCAAGCTGGCGGCAATACCATGCCTCTGATGATCGCGATTGTCGGACCTACGGCGAGCGGCAAGACGGCGCTCGCCGTAGCGCTCGCCGAGCGGCTGCGGGCACATGTCACGTGCGAAGCAGTCGTGGCCGACTCGCGGCAGATCTACCGCCTGATGGACGTCGCCACCGCGAAGCCGACACCCGCGGAGCAGGCGCTGCTACCCCATCACTTGATCGACGTGGTGTGGCCCGACCAGGCCTACAGCCTTGCCGACTATCAGCGCGACGCGATGGCGGCCATAGCGGAGATCCAGGCGCGCGGGCATCTGCCGCTGCTGGTGGGCGGGACCGGACTCTACGTGCGCGCGGTGGTGGACGGTCTGGCCATCCCGGAGGTGGCGCCGCGACCCGAGCTGCGCGCCGCGCTAGAGGCTGAGGCGAGTCAGAGTAGGGGAGAGACGCTGCACGCGCGGCTGGCGGCGCTCGACCCTGAGGCGGCGAGTCGCATCGACGCGCGCAACGTACGGCGCGTCATCCGCGCACTCGAAGTCTGTCTCGCCACGGGCAGGCCCTTCTCTGAGCAGCAGGGCGCCCGCCCCACGCCTTACCATACGTTCTTGCTCGGCCTGAGCATGCCGCGCGAAGCACTCTACGACCGTGCTGACCGCCGGGTGGACGCGATGATGGCCGCGGGGCTGGTGGAGGAGACACGCGCGCTCGTCGAGCGCGGCTATGCCTGGAACCTGCCCTCGATGTCGAGCCTGGGCTATCGCGAGATCGGCGCGTACCTGCGCGGCGAGGCCAC
>CAYYCB010000098.1:6498-10763 GCA_964469715.1 uncultured Ktedonobacterales bacterium
CCAGTGGCCCATTTGGGCTAGTTTGCCGTTCCCGCATGGCACACCCATAACGCGGCACCACGCTTCCGTTACTACCTAACGGAACAGCTTCACACGCACCGCCGTTCGCGGACACCCTGAGAATTGCAAGCGGGCGGCGACAATTGTGGAACGTGAAAATCTGTAGGGAGGGACACATGGCATCGGGAACGGCGAGTGCGGTGCTCGCGGCGTTGAAGACGAAGGCTGCCGCGGCGGTGCTCGCGGGCACGGTGGTAGTTGGCGGCGGGGCGACCGCGGTGGCGGTCACGACGGGCGCGATCCAGCTCCCCGGCCATAGCACGGTTTCAGCCCAGGACGGCACGAAGGACCAATCGGACGACCGCAAGCAGGCGTGCGCGAAGAATGGCGACGCGACGCAGCTCGCGGGTGACTACAAGTCCATGTTTGGCGGCGACCAGACGGCGGCGCGCGACGCCATCTGCCAGATCTTCGTCGACAACGGCGAACACGCGGTCGGCTTCGGCAAGATTCGCCAGGCGCTCAATCTCGCCGCGTGGATCGAGTCCAAAGGCGGCTCGACCGCCTGCCTGACGGCAGCACCCACGAACGGGAATAGCTCCAGCGACCACGGCCAGCCCACCGGCACGCCCGGCAGCTCCGATGACCACGGTAAGCCGACGAGCACGCCTGGCAGCTCCGGCGACCACGGCAAGCCGGCCGATCCGGGTAAGCCCACCAGCACCCCCGGCCAGCAGTCCAGCGGCGAACAGTCGGCGCTTACCATCCCGTCGGCCTCCGCCGCGACCACGAAGTCTGTGCTGAAGGCGATCTTCAACGCAGAGAAGGCCGGCACGCCAATCGCCAAGCAGGCCCGCGCCTGCAATGCTCCGCACAGCGTCTCCGACGCGGGGTCGGACTCCACCGACCAGGGCAAGAGCGGCAGCGCCACGCCTGAGGCCACTGAGGCCGAGACGAGCACGCCCGAGGCGCACTCGTAGGACACAGATGGGCGGCGCGTTGTCGCCGCTCGCACCAATCGCGATACCGCAAGGGCGGCCGGCACCATGCTGGCCGCCCTTCGTTTGTACGCCCTCGTGATACTGATTCCGGGTGGGATGTTGGTGGTTGCAGTCGCGGCCCTGAAGGGGCCAGCGCAGAGCGCGAGGCAGGCTGAAGCCCTCACGATCCCCCAACTCCCCAGACGAAATCGGTGTGAAGCGCTCGTGGGTGAGGCCAGGTCAGGGAGGGTGCGCATGAGCCGTGGCACGCAACCTGCCCACCTTTCGGCACGCAAAGGCAATCGCCCTTTGAGCGGCGACCGGTACCGGTCCCGAAGCGGGATTCATCGGGGAGGTGAAGAGCGGCATGGCAGATTCGAAGGAGTTGCCCAAAGCGGAGGAGGGCTGGCGTGCCAGCACACTCCTGCATCGCGCGGTCGTACACCTCGAACGCGTGGAACACATCGGTGAGGTTGCCGACATTGTTTTCGACACCCAGCGCCGGGCCATCGCCGGCCTTCTCATCGGGCCGATAGGCGCCGAGGGTTCCATGATGGATGCGCTGCGCCGCCTGGCTGGCGGGATGTTGGGCCTCACCTACGTGGCCGCCGAAGACGTCGTCGCGCTGAGTGAGGACGTCGTGATGATTCAGCCGCGGCCCGCCCAGAAGCGGGAGCCTGGACGCCTGCCGAGCCTGCGGTCCGCACAGGGCCTCTCCGTCGTGACCATGTATGGCCGCCGGCTGGGACGCTTCGCAGACCTGCTGCTCGACGCCGAGGGGCGTGCCATCGTGGGCTACCTGCTCGACGCGACACCGGGAGCGCAGCGTCGAGCAGGCACGGCCGCGCCGAACGAGGACACGAAGAAAGCCGAGCCGCTGGTCATCCCCGCCGCCGCTTACCTCCGCGTCGGCCGCGACCTGATCGCCCTCAGCGAGCGCCCGCTGCCCACCGAGCCAGCGCAAGTCCCTACGCCCCAGCCAGGCGTGGCCCAGTGGCCAGGCGAGCCGCGCGCCATGTCCTTCGCCTCCGACATACCCGCGTCTCCCGTCGAGCACGGCCCTTATTCGCCCGACGCGCCGACTGAGGAGCTGCGCGGACGGTAGAAGCGCTTCTTCGACGTCTCCCATCGCCAACCTGGCGCGTATCCAGTCCAGATGCTTGCGACGATGCATGTGGATGTGTTGACAGGGCACAATCTCGCCACGTATAGTGGCCTAAGCAAGCGTTTACGCCTGTGCTCCGGGAGGAGTAGGCGGCTGGCGCGCTGACAGAGACGACGGGGCCGGCGAGGAGCATTCGCCGAGTGGAAGCCCCCGCAGCGAGACGCCGCGCCGAAGGTCGCCCGGAGAGATTGCCGGTGAACGCCGCGCTTTAGATGTGCGGCCAATAGATCGGCACGGGTACGCCCGTTAACGCGTTTCCCCGAATCGGTGGCGATCCTCCGCGATAGCCGCCCGTCGGGATGATCAAGAGCGTCGTGGGCTGCCCCATATCTATGGGCAGTGCGCGGCGAATCGAGGTGGCACCGCGGAAGCGCGCGACGCGCCCTTTCGTCCTCGTGTGGGGACGAAGGGGCTTTTTTGTTGGCGCACGCTTGCCGGTCGGCCGCCGCTGAAGGGAGCGACCACATGTTTGGCAACGAGCTACCCAAGCGCTACGATCCGGCCCAGATGGAGCCGGAGATCCAACGGTTCTGGCGCGAGCGCGACGTCTACGCGTTCGACCGCGCATCCGACGCTCCCGTCTACAGCATCGACACGCCGCCCGCCACGGTCTCTGGCAACCTCCACCTGGGCCACGTCTATTCCTACGCCCAGGCGGACTTCTACGCGCGCTTCTGGCGCATGCAGGGCCACAACGTCTTTTATCCCATGGGCTTCGACGACAACGGCCTACCGACCGAGAAGCTCGTGGAGAAGCGCCAACAGGTGACGGCCGCGCAGCTTGGCCGCTCCGAATTCATCCGCCGCTGCCTGGAGGTGAGCGAGGAGGCCGAGGCAGACTATCGCGCGCTCTGGCAGCGGTTGGGGCTCTCGGTGGATTGGCGCCACACCTATCGCACCATAGACGACGTCGCGCGCAAGACTTCGCAGACCTCGTTCATCCGGCTGCTCAAGGCTGGGCGCGCCTACCGGCAGCAAGCGCCGGCGATCTGGTGTCCCGCGTGTCAGACTGCCATCGCCCAAGCCGAACTGGACGACCTCGAGCGCGAGAGCACCTTCTACACGCTTGCTTTCCGCTTCGAAGACGGCACGCCACTCCCCATCGCCACGACGCGACCCGAGCTGCTGCCCGCCTGCGTCGCGGTCTTCGTGCATCCGGGCGACATACGCTACAGTGATCGTCTAGGACAGAGTGTTCTCACGCCGCTGGATGAGCGTGTGCCGCTGCTCGCCGACGAGAAGGCCGATCCCGCGAAGGGCACCGGCGCCGTGATGTGCTGCACCTTTGGCGATCAGACGGACGTCGAGTGGTGGCGCACCCACGGCCTGCCACTGCGCCTCATCTTGGGGCGCGACGGGCGGCTCACCGAGGCGGCCGGCGCGTATGCCGGCATGACGGTCGCCGAGGCGCGTGCCACCATCGTGGCCGATCTGGATGCGCGGGGCATGGTGCTGGACCGGCAAACGGTCATGCAGTCAGTGCGCGTGCATGAGCGCGACGACGTGCCAGTGGAGTTTCTCGTCACGCAGCAATGGTTCATCCGGGTGCTCGACCATCGCGAGCGCTATCTCTCGGCCGGCGAGGAGGCGGCGTGGCATCCGGAGAACATGGCCGCGCGCTATCGCCAATGGGTGGAACATCTCTCGTGGGACTGGTGCATCTCGCGACAGCGCACCTTCGGCGTGGCGATTCCCGTGTGGTACTGCGACGCCTGTGGCGAGCCGCTGGCCGCCGATGAGGACGCCCTGCCGCTGGACCCCACCGAGACACAGCCGGGCCGACCCTGCCCCTGTGGCGCGACCTCGTTCACGCCGGAGCGCGACGTGATGGATACGTGGGCAACCTCGTCCATGTCGCCGCAAATCGTGGGTGGCTGGCTGAGCGACCCGCAACTCTACGCGCAGGTGTTTCCTTTCTCGCTGCGGCCTCAGGCGCACGAGATCATTCGCACCTGGGCCTTCTACACCATCGTCAAGTCCGCGGAGCACTTCGGCGCGCTCCCCTGGCGCGACGTGGCGATCTCTGGCTGGGGTCTCGCGCCCGAAGGCGCCGGCAAGATCAGCAAGAGCCGGGGCAGCAGCGTGGCGGCGCCAATGGAGATGCTCGCGCGCTACTCGGC
>CAYYCB010000099.1:0-6080 GCA_964469715.1 uncultured Ktedonobacterales bacterium
GCGTGGCCTCCTCTCTGCTGGCTCGTGCGGACACCAGTAATTCCGGGCACAGACGCTCGGCAGCCGTGGAGGTGAGTGTAGCGTACGCAGTATGCTTGTGTCATGGTGCGTTTGCACCAGAAGCAGAGCCGCGCGGGGGCGCGGCTCGTTCACCTGCAGAATCCGAGAAGTGCAGGGTGATCCGAGAAATCCGCTAGTGGTGGCTGGGCACGGGCGTAGGTGACTCTGAGGGCTCGACGGTCGGATCCGGCTGGCCTGTGGCAGTGGCGGCGGGTGTCGCGTCCTCGCCGCTGCCCTGGCCGCCGTGGCCATCGCGGCCGTCGCCCTTGCCCGGCGTCCCTCCGGCGCCTGGTGACGGCACTTTGTCTTCGCCGCCGTGATCCCGCTGGATTGCCTTAGCCGACGCGGCAGTTCCATCAGGATTGAGTACGCCCAGGTCTCCGGCGCTCAATCCGCCGTCATCGCCAGTCCATATCGCCACGAGACGCGTGGCCGTGACGGACTGTACTGTTCCGACGGGCCGGCCATCCGCCACAAGGACCGCGCCCGGCAAATAACCAGACCCGACGAGCACGATGCGCCAGATATGGCCGTCGCCGGACCCGGTGTGGTCCAGCGTGACCGACGAGATCATCGGTATCTGCTCGCCCAGACCGCCGAGTGCCTGCGTCGTCTGGATTCGACTTGACCATTCTAGGGGCACTTTGAGTGCCGCGCGGAGTGACGTGTGCTCTCGCTGACGCAACCCGCTAAGCTGCGCCGCCAGGGAGTCGTGCTCGGCGCCGGGCGTCACGGCGGCGATGTCATGTTCCGCCGCGCCATCCTCATCACGCACGGTGGAAAGCGCATCGCGGTACGAGCCGCCGCCCGCATTCCGCGCCACCTCGCCGTCGAGAGCCGTCAGCGCGCCCGCCAGATATTGCAGGTGCAGGCGCGCGCGGTCCGCGGCCGACGTGTCGAGCGCCACACGCACGCCCTGCTCCCAGCGATGGAGGCCAAAGAGGGGGCTTCCCGGCGCGGCCATCGCACCGGCCGTGAGCAATCCGCCGGTTCCAACGAGGAGCAGCGCGGCGGCGGCCACTGCCTGCGCCAGCCGCGTCTGCCACCACGGCGCAGGCCGCCGCGCACTCGTGATTGGCAGCGGTGCCCGGCGGGCAGGCTGGCCCTGCGGCACAGGCGCGTAGGCGTCACTGCGCGCCAGGTCTGAGGCATGGGCGAGCAGCCGCCGCTCCAGATCGAGCGCGAACGCACTCCTGGGCTCCTGACTGCCGATCTCGCGTAGGCGCCCCACGGCGCTCAGCAACGGCGCGAGCGCGGCGTCATCCACGGCGGGAGGTATCTCTCTGCCGCCTCGTCCGGGAGCGGAGAGTAGGATGTCGAGCCTATCTTCGGGCGACATCGTCCCCTCCTCTCCGATCGGTCAAACCGAGGTAGCGCGCCAGCGACGCCAGCGCCCGAAACTGGAGCGCCCGAATTGTCCCCGGCTGCTTGCCGAGTAGCTGGGCGACGTCTTCCGTGGGATAGCCGAGTACGCAGCGATAGAGCACCACGGCGCGCTGCTCCTCAGTCAGACGGTTCAGCGCGCGCACCACATCGGTCCAGCTCTCACGCGCCGTGATGACGATCAGCGGGTCGTCTTCTTCGGCGGAGGCGAAAGGCTCTGCCTCCACCGGCAAGTCGCGCTGAAATGCCGGGGCGCTCTTGCCGCGCCGGAAATGCACCGCCACCTTGTTGCGCGCAATGCCAAGGAGCCAGGCGGCGAAGGAGAGCTCGTCCTGCGCGCGCACTGCGCCGATGGACTCCAACATGGCGTAGAAGGTGTCGGCAGTAATATCCTCGGCGGTCGCTGGATCGGCCACGCGGGCCAACACGTAGCGATACACCGTCGGGAGGAAACGCTTGTAAAGGCGGCTGATGGCGTTGTGATCGCGCTGTCGCGCGTGTTCGAGAACCGCCGAGAATGGTAGCTCAGGCGGCCATGTCATCGACGCGCCCACCCGCGATCGGGGCGCAAGACCTCGCGGTGGCGCATCGTTGGGCCGCTCGCGCATGTGTCTCACCATCTCCGCCCCATCGGCCCGCCGCGTCCGCTGCAGCACTTGCCTACTGGGCAAGGCAGATGGCGCGAGCCACATAGTCATCCACACCTAGAGAACGCAGCCACGGCGCGGCGGTAAAAGAACGGTGCCGAAATTTCCCATTGCCCCGCGCCGCCGCGCCGCCTTCTCACGGTAGGAGGAACCTAGTTGCTCGATGCGCTTTGCAGAGAAACCTCTGTCGCGGCGACGGAGCCGTCCGTCTGCACGGCGCCGTGCACTTCGACGTTCGAGCCGGCCTTCAGGTCGCTCAGGCTGTGCGCGCCGCCGGAATACTGCGTATTCGCCGCGACGTTCACCGTAACCTGTTTGCCGGTCCCGCTCGCCATGACGAACGAGTTGGCGCCCACGGAGACCACACTGCCGCGCAGGTCGGCCTCGCCAGACACCTCACCGCTGCCCGGAGTCGCACTCTCAGTCTCGGTGGAGACGACAGCCGCGACGACCGACCCATCGCTCTGCGCGGCGCCTTTGACGGCAACCCGCACGCCCTGCTTCAGGTCCGCGAAGGTATGAAGCGCACCCTTGAACAGGGTCTGCGCGTTGACGGTGACGGTCACCGACTTGCCTTCATCCGCCTTCACAGTGAAGGTGCCAATGCCGAGTGCCGAAACGGTGCCGTCGACTTCGGCGGTGTGGTGCTCGGCGGAATCCTGCTCGCCTTCGCCTTCCACGGTCACCTTGCGCGCCAGGAACGTCCCGTCGGACTGCTTCTCGGCCTGGACCTCAACCTTGTGGCCGATAGCGGCCGTCAGGTCGGCCAGTGAGGTGGCGTGCTCGCCGTTCACCTTGGTCTTGCTGTCCACGGTCACCGTGATCGAGATGGCCTCCGAAGCGGCATGTGTGGGTTCGGCAGTGGCTTCGGATTTGGCTTCAGACGTGGCGCTGGCGCTCGGAGTAGCCTTCTCAGACTCAGAGCCAGTGGCGCCCTTCTCTGCTTCGTGCTCGCCAAACACGACGATGGTATGCTTGGCCGCGTCGTAGCCCTTCAGCGTACCTTCAATCGATTCCTCATTCTGCCCCTGGTTGTCGGCATTCTTATCGTGGTCGGTTTCCGCCGTGACCGTCGAGGTCGGCGCGAAGGGGGTGTGGCCGGTGGCGACCGCGGCGACCGTCGCGCCGGTTCCGCCAACCAAGACGACACCAACGACGGCGATGGCCGCCTTGCTTTGGAGCAGGATCGCAAGCTTCCCAAGCATGTGAGAGAACTCCTGAATCAGACTATTCAACGACGATACGAGTCACGTAGCCGCGGTGTGGTAAACGACGCCAACGCCGCGGTCTCCGTACTGTAGTTGCATGAGCATGTGGATGTGTTATGGGTATGGCGGAACATCGCAAAATAACTCATCCATTGGAGGCGCTGCACAGGAGCCAGCGCCGGCATGCTATCTGAAGGAGAAGCAAGCCATGGCCGAAACTCCAATCAGCCGTGAGCAGGCGGGCGTGCTCGCGGCCCGCGTCTATGCGCTGGTACGCGCCTGCCCGGCGGGGCGCGTCACCACATATGGCTGGATCGGCTCCGCGCTTGGCCTCCCCAGGGGCGCGCGAGCCATCGGCTGGATCATGAACGAATCGCCGCGCTGGGTCTCTGTGCCGGCGCAACGCGTCATCAGCAGCAAGGGCGAGCTCACCGGGAGCTGGGCCTTCGGCCAGCGAGGCCGTATGCGCAAGCTGCTCGAAGACGAAGGCATCACATTCGATGACAACGGCCGTGTGGACATGAAACGCTACGGCTGGGATCCGGGGCGCGACCTCTCCGACGACGAGCGCACGCGCATCCTCGCGGAGGCCGATCAGCAGCCCGAACCCGTCAGCGACGCGCTGCTACACCTTCTGCTGGACGACCCGGCCTCCCCCTTCCGCATCTCCGCGAAGCAGGCGGACGAGGGGACGCCGCTACATGGGCCGACACTGTGGGGCGCTAGCTAGCTAGCTAGCGCCGCTCGCCATCGTCGGTGGGCTCGCTGCGCCCGGCGGACTTGTCGGGCGCGCCGGACGCGAGTGGGGTCAGCTTCGCGAACACGTCGCGCTCCAGCGTGTGGAGGCGCGGGCTGGGTGTCATCGTGACGAGCACGAGGGCGTCCGTGCGCGCCGCCACGCTGTGCGCTTCGCTCCCGGCGAGCCGGAGCAGCCTGCCCGCGGGCAGCGCCACCTCCCCATGGCGAGTGAGAACGGTTACCTCGCCCCGCAGCGTCTGCACCGAGATGGCGCTGGACGTCTTGTGTTCAACCAGGCGCTGCCCCGCACGGAATCCAAACAAGACCACCCGCGCCGCTCCGTCGTCGACGAGCAGGGACACCCCCGGACCATCCTCGCGGAATATGGCCACGGCCTCGGGTTCGAACACGACCAGCGCGCCGCCGCGCCCCGTCGCCGCCGTCGCGGGTGACATCTCATTCTGCATCGACCGCACCTCCTCTGTGCTAGGCATCCGTCTGGCGCTCGCGGGTGAAGCGCGTGACCCATTCGTCGACGCCGACGTGGTCCGACTCGTAGGAGAAGCCGAGCTCGGCCAGCCTGCGGTATAGGGCGCGCGGCTCGAACGGGGACACGACTACAAATGAGCCGCCCACGGAAATATCGCTCGCCGCCTCAAGGATGCGGAGGAATGGCTCGCTTCGGCCTCGCACCTCCGCCCGGACGTCGACCACGGCGCCTTCCGCCGGCGTGGTCGTGATCAGCTTGCCCGTCATATGACGTATCCTTTCTGCGAGCCGTCGCCGCGCGGAAGTGTTCCCGAGCGGTGATCGTCACCTGTGGTAGCGTATGGCGCGGGAGAGCGTGATCACTGCGACATAGGTCGCAATCCGCCGCGCGGCTCTGCCCTTGGTAGGGCGGCCAGGCCACCCGAGGGGAGAAGGCAGCATGCCGATTGATTCGCGCCTTCTGTTGACCGTGCCGTTCTTTGCCTCACTCGACGAGGCGGACCTGGCGCATGTCGCCGCGGTCACGGTTGAGCGGCGCTTCGAGCGCGGCGACATCATCCTGCTCGAGGGCGATCTGGGTGGGGCCCTCCATTTCGTGTGTGAGGGTCGCATCAAGATCTTCAAGACCTCGCCGGACGGCAAGGAGCAGGTGCTGCGTCTCATCACGGCAGGCGCCACATTCAACGACGTGCCCGCGCTCGACGGCGGTCCGAATCCCGCTAGCGCGGCGGCGATGGAGCCAACCACAGTACTCGTCACGGGGCGCGCCGACTTGCAGCGGCTCATTCGCGAGCGTCCGGGCGTCGCCGCGGCCGCCATTCGCACACTCGCCGCCGCGCTCCGCCATTTGGTCTCGGTCGTCGAATCGCTCTCCTTCCACCACGTCTCCGGGCGCGTCGCCGGCATCCTCTACGAACAGGAGATGGCCAACCAGCAGGGTGGCCAGCCCTATCGCCTGACCCAGCAGGAGATGGCAGCCATGGCCGGCACCGCTCGTGAGATGGTCGGCCGGGCGCTTAAGGAGCTCGAATCGCTGGGCGCGATCGAGATGCGGCACGGTCGTGTGGTGGTGATTGACACGGCACTCCTCAAGACCATGGCGGAACGGGCGTGAGTGCCCGGATGACGGGCGCGGCTCACAGTCGCATCACGGCGCCGGCTGCATCAACCGGGCATGCGACTTCTGTCACATTTGCCGGCGCCGCCCCAGGCTACGCTTCTCGTGACGGACGTGACGGTGGCCGCGCATGGGAGAGTCCGGCGCGCACCGCCAGAGCCGCGAGGAGCAAAAAGGTGAGCAGCACACCGCTTAGGCCTCCAGAGACTGAAACGAAGGCGCCGCCTGCGCCGCCTTCCCCTACACCGCAGGTGTGGCACACAAGCCGTGAAAACGAGTTCAACGGATGGATGTTGGCGGTAGGCGGCCTGATCGCCCTCGGGCTCGTCGTGGCGTTACTGGTCGCGGTCTTCGCCAACGTTGGGGGCCGCTCCACCGCGACATCCAGTGCGCCTCTCTCCGGTTCCTCCTCACAGTCCTCCGGCGCCGGGTCCACAC
>CAYYCB010000099.1:6180-10736 GCA_964469715.1 uncultured Ktedonobacterales bacterium
CCGGTTCCTCCTCACAGTCCTCCGGCGCCGGGTCCACACTCCCGCAGTCGCAGGCAACCTTTAACGCGCCCGATCACAAGCTTTTCGACGCGCGCGCCCCGATTGCGCCCGCCGGCAACGCCGTTGACGTCAAGCTCACCGTCCAGGAGACGGTCGTATCCATCGCGCAGGGTGTGGCGTACCACGCCTGGACGTTCAACGGCACCGTGCCCGGCCCGGTGATCCGTGTGCGCGAGGGCCAGACGGTCAACTTCACGCTGATCAACAACGGCACGATGGGTCATTCCATCGACTTCCACGCCGCCGACACTCCTTGGAGCGTGAACTACCAGGAGGTCGCCGCCGGCAAGACCTTCTCCTTCTCCTGGAAGGCGATGCACCCCGGCATCTTCATGTATCACTGCGGCACGCCGCCGGTCATCGAGCACATCGCCAACGGAATGTACGGCACGATTATCGTGGACCCGGCGGCGGGCTGGGCGCCGGCCGACGAGTACGTCATCACGCAGAGCGAGTTCTACACGCTGAAGCAGGCGGATGGCAGCTACACCTTCGACATGACCAAGGCGATGGCGGTTCAACCGGACTATGTGGTCTTCAACGGCTACGCGACCCAATACAAGAGCGCGCCGCTCACCGCGCACGCCGGCAAGCGTATCCGCCTCTTCGTCCTGGATGCCGGCCCGTCGAGCTTCTCAGCCTTCCACGTCATCGGGGCGATGTTCGACAAGACCTTCATGGACGGCAACCCCGCCAACCTCATGGTCGGCAATCAGACCGTCACGCTGCCCCCAGGCGGCGGCGCGGTCTTCGAGCTGGTCATCCCTGAGGCGGGCTCGTATCCATTCCTCACGCACGCCTTCGCCGACGCCAGCAAGGGCGCGATTGGGGTGATCAAGGTCGAGCCGTAGGGACGGCCACGATCTGATTTCAAGGTCTCACGAGCGAGGGCGCCCGGCGCGAGTAACTGGGTGCCCTCTCCGCGCCCACGGCGCTCACGCCCCCTCAGGACGCAGCAGATAGCCGCCATTCGTGGCGGCGACTCGCGCGAAGAAGGTCGCGCTCTCCTTGGGGATGCGCGCCTGCGTGGCGTAGTCGGTGTAGACGAGGCCGAAACGCGGCGCGAAGCCGCGCTGCCACTCGAAGTTATCCAACAATGACCAGACGAAGTAACCCTGCAGCGGCGCCCCCTCCGCGATGGCGGACCGCGCCGCCAGGAGGTGCTCGCCAAGGTAGTCCACACGCGCCGTGTCGCGCACCTCGCGCCGCTCGGTGAGCACGTCGGGGTAGGCGGCTCCATTCTCCGTCACGTAGATCCGCGCAGGCCGATAGTCGCGATGGACCTGCGCCAGCACCGTGCGCAGCCCTTCGGGATAGACCTCCCAGCCCATCGCCGTCAGGCGCCTGCCGCGCGGCCGCATCACACGCGGCTCCGGCCCGCGACCCGCGCCCGCCTTCACCCGAACGCGGCTGTAGTAATTGATCCCCAGGAAATCCGTCGGGGTGGCGATGGTGGCGAGATCTCTATCGCGCACTAGCTCAGGCGGCAAGCGCAACACCGCCTGGGCGTCCTCTGGGTAGGGACGCCCGAACAGCGGGTCGAGATACCAGCGGTGCCAGAGGCCGTCGAGCAGTTGCGCCGCCTCGGCGTCCTCGGCGCGGTCCGTTGCCGGCTCGACAGCGCTAACGTTGAGTGCGGCACCCACGAGCACCGGGCCGGCCGCCTCGGCGCGTATCGCCTGGGCGCCCAGGCCATGCGCCAGCAGCAGGTGATGCGAGACCGGCGCGAGCAGCTTCGCATCGCGCTTGCCGGGCGCTTTGTCGCCGTAGAGATAGCCCTCATAGGCCACGACATGCGGCTCGTTGACTGTGACCCAGTGGCGTACACGGTCGCCGAGCCGGCGGGCGAGCATCGTCGCGTAGTCCGCGAAATGGCCGGCAGTGTCTCGGTTCGTCCAGCCGCCGCGATCCTCCAATGCCTGGGGTAGATCCCAGTGATAGACAGTGAGGAACGGCGTAACGCCACGCGCGAGCAGGCCGTCCACCAGGGCGTCGTAATAGTCGAGCCCCATCAGGTTGGTTGCACCGCGCCCCTCGGGCAAGACGCGCGGCCACGATACGGAGAAGCGATACGCATTGTGGCTAAGCCGTGCGAGCAGGTCGAGATCCTCGCGCCAGCGATGGTAGGAATCGCAGGCCACGTCGCCGGTGGACCTATCTTCGATCCTGCCCGGCGTGTGGCTGAAGCGGTCCCAGATGGATTCGCCCTTGCCGTCCTCGTTCCAGGCGCCCTCGATCTGATACGCGGCGGTAGCCGACCCCCAGAAAAAATCGGCGGGAAAGCCTGTCTCCGTCACCGCCAGCGGCGCACGCGACGCCGTGGGTTCCGCGCCGGTCTGCGTCATGCCCAGTCCCGTTCTCCGTCAGGTGCCCCGGCCAAACTTCGTAGCCGGCCAATCTTCCTAGTAAGATAAGGCGCGGCGAAGGGGCCATGCTATACTTGCTTCTTGAATACGGCGACCGACCGGGACGGGAACGGGCCGGCGAGGAGGCAGGGACAGATGCGCGGTCGCGATGCACGCGGGGGCGATTGGGACGACGAAGAGCGCTACGACGACTACGCGGGAGGCGAAGGCGGCGACTACGACGGAGGCGAGTGGTATCCGGACGAGGAGGAGCGCGGACTCATCCTCCAACAGGACCAATCCCTGGTAGGCGTTTCCAACACCGTCACACAGCACGGCGTGCCGCTACTCTCCTACACGCGCACGATGAACCGCTTCTATAGCAGCCGTAAGCAACGGCTGAGCCTGGGCCGCTTCAAGTGCGAAGTCTGCGGCGACCGCATCCGCTTCTGGGCCTGGCAGACCGAGACCGGCACGCGGACCCATGACGGCTGCTACGAACGCCTGGCGTGGACGTGGACTAATCTCTACGCCCACCAGCAGCGCCTCGCCGCCCAGGGCAACCTCGAATAGCGCCGGTTAGCAATGCCGCTGCCGGTGCGCCTCTGCGCGTTGCGTGCGCCGGGTCCACCATGCGGCCAGTGTCCCGCCGCTCGTGCGCTACCGCACAGCATAAGGTTCGTGCTACAATATGGGCCGTCTTGCGTGGCGCGCCTCTGCGCGCCGAAGCGCGCCGGTGAGCACGCGCGAGCACGCGCGGCCATGCGGTCACGAATACGGAGCGAGGCTGCACACGCATGTTCGATAAAGTTCTGATCGCGAACCGGGGTGAGATCGCTCTGCGCGTGGTGCGCGCCTGCCGCGAGATGGGCATCGAGACCGTCATCGCCTATTCTGAGGCCGACCGCGACTCGCTGCCTGTGCGCATGGCCGACCGCCGCATCTGCATCGGCCCTGGCCCCAGCAGCAAGAGCTACCTCAATATTGCCAATCTGATCAGCGCGGCGCTGCTTACGGGCTGCCAGGCGATCCATCCGGGCTACGGCTTTCTCTCTGAGAATGCGAGCTTCGCCGAAGTCTGCAAAGAAGTGGGACTGGTCTTCATCGGGCCGCCACCGGCCGCGATGGTCACCATGGGCGATAAGGTCCAGGCGCGTATCGCCATGTCGCGCGCCGGCCTGCCCATGCTCTCGGGGACGGATGCACTGCGCAGCGTGGGTGAGGGCGAGGCGGCCGCGGCGCGCGTCGGCTTTCCGCTGATGCTCAAGGCGGCGGCGGGCGGCGGCGGGCGGGGCATCCGGCTCGTCCACCGTCCGGAGGAGTTCGCCCACGTCTTCACGACGGCACAGAGCGAGGTGCGCGAGGCCTTCCACGACGACGGCCTCTATATCGAGAAATATCTGGGCCGGGCACGGCACGTCGAGGTCCAGGTGCTCTGCGACAACTACGGCAACGGCGTCTATCTCGGCGAGCGCAATTGCTCGACGCAGCGCCGCCACCAGAAGCTCGTGGAGGAGTCGCCAAGCCCCAATCTGCCCGACGCGGTGCGCCGCGACATGGGCGAGCGCGCGGTGAAGGCCGTACTCGACATCGGTTATCGCGGCGTCGGCACGCTGGAATTCCTGGTGGACGAGGACAACAACTACTACTTCATGGAGATGAACACCCGTCTCCAGGTCGAGCATCCCGTCACCGAGCTGGTCACTGGCTTGGACCTCGTCCAGCAGCAGCTCAAGGTCGCCGCGGGCGAACGTCTCACTCTCCGCCAGGCGGACGTCGAGCTGCGCGGGCACGCCATCGAGTTCCGCATCACCGCGGAGGACCCCACGCACGACTTCCGCCCTCAGACCGGCGTCGTCGAGGAGTACCTACCGCCGAGCGGCCCAGGCGTCCGGGTGGATTCGCACCTCTATCGCGGCTATTCCATCCCGCCGCACTATGACTCGCTGCTCGCCAAGCTGATCGTCTGGGCGCCGACGCGCGATGAGGCTATCGCACGCGGCCGGCGGGCGCTGCGCGAGTTCGTGATCGAGGGCGTGCCCACCACTATCCCGTTCCACCAGAAGCTGCTCGCCAACGAGACGTTCCTGCGCGGCGAGACCTATACCAACTTCCTGGCGGAGCATGGCGCCGAGGTCATGGCGGCGGCGC
>CAYYCB010000100.1:0-10708 GCA_964469715.1 uncultured Ktedonobacterales bacterium
CGCCATCCCGACGAGCGCCCCAGTCGTCACGATGGCCAGCTCTCGCAGAAGTTGCCGCCGTACTAAGGAACGCCGCCGCGCCTCGATACCTAGCACGAGAGCGGCCGCTAGCGCGAACGGAGAGAAGAGTAACGAACACCAGATCCCGAGACCGGCTGTCAGGCCGATTGCGGCGTCGAGCGCGAGTCTCGAACCTTGGGCACGTCCCCGTGCCACGCGCGACACGACCATCCACAACAGCAGCGCGCCAAACAGCGGCACATCTTGCGCGTAATGGCCAGCGCGCATTGTCCAGGCGAGCGTCTGCTCAGGGCCGAGCGCGAGCAGTGCAATGCTCACGAGCGCAGTGCCACGCGAGAAGACCGCGCGGGCGAGCAGGTAGAGAGCGAGAAGGAATGCCAGGGTCTGGAGTGTTGTAGCCGCGTGCAACGCGAAGTTGGTCGGCCCAAGCAGGAGGAACACTGGCGCGGCGAGATAGGCACCAAACGCGCCGACGTGATGAATGCCATAGGTGAATGCGGGGTGGGCGCCTCGGTGGAGAATGTCATAGGCCATCAGCCCAGTGGTGGCCTCGTCGCTATTCGCGTATGGCCAGCCGCGTGCAGCTAGCGCGAGCCTGAGGGCGCCGCCGAGCGCGAGGACGCCAGCGAGGGCGAACGCTTCGCGCGCCACCGGCCGCGGGTCTACCCTTCCCCATTTGCCCGCGGCTGGCTCAAGTCGCTCGACGCGTGCCGTCTCCATGCCAGCGCCCATCTCTCCTCCTGGCCTCCTGCTGTGGCTCTCCGTGCCCCTGCCAACGGCCCGAGTATGTCACGCTCGTCTCGCCTACGCAACGCAGCAATTCTACATAAGTAAAGCAGCAAAAAGGAGAGATTGTCTCCCCGCTGGCACTTTCACTGCACATGGCGCAAGCGCCGTCGCTCCCGCTGAGGAGCCGCCGGGACGTTCGGGATGTGCGTGCGGGCCGCGTGGCCGCACGCAAAAGTGGGGGAGTGCGGCTCGTGAGCGGACCATCTTCTGCCAGTGCCAGTGCCAGTACAAGTGCACGTGCCCGCGGCGTGATGCCAGGACTTGAGCGGATCGTCGGCCGGCGTGTCTTCTTCGTCTGCGATCTGCTCATCCTGCTCCTGCTGGCGAACGTCGTGGTGGCCTACAAGTGCATCAGCGTCGTCTCCGCCGCAGAGCAGCGTGTGCAGCAAACGCAGAGTACACAGGCCATCTTGCTGCGGGCCGAGTCATCCTTCTACGATGCCGAGGCCGCCGCGAGCGCGTTCTCCTTCTCCGGCTCGGCGGACGACCATCAGCGCTACACCGACGCGGCAGCCGCCGCAAACGATGCCGCCTCCCGCCTCGCGCAGGCCACCGCCGGCGACAAGGCCTTGGCTGGCAATGTCACCGCCTTCAAGGATCAGATAGGCAGTGCCCTAGCGCAGCTCCAGAAGGTGGTGGATCTCCGTCAGCAGGGCCGCACGAGCAACACCGTCGCAACCATCCAGACGCCAGGCACAACACGCCAACTCGCAAGCGCGATGGAGGCTACGCTGGCAAGCGAGCTGGGGACTGGCCAGGTAGCCACGCAGCAGGCCGTCGTCCAATCCGGCGTAGCGCTGGCAATCGCCGTCGTGGTGGACGGCATCGTCTGCATACTCTTCTTCATGCTCATCTCCCGCGCGCTTGAGCGGCGCGAGTTCGACGCGCTGGAGCACGCCGGTGCGCTCAAGGGCGAAGTGGACCGGAGACAACGCCTTTGGGACGAGGCCGAGGCCAACACCGCCGAGCTACTGCTCACGCTTGAGGCAATCGCCGACGGCGTGGCCGTCTACGACGTGAACGGCAATCTCCTGCGCGAAACCGGCAATCTGCGCGCGCTACTCGGCTTCGACGCGGACGGCGCGACAGCCCGCGGCGCGATCACCGAGGCGCGCCGCGTGGCCGGCATCCGCGACGAGGGCGGCATGCGCCTGGCGACCGAGCAGCTTCCGAATATGCGGGCCATTCGCGGTGAAGTGCTGACCGGCGACACCGCCGTAGATCTGCGCATGACGGCGCGCGACGGGCACGAGGTCTGGCTGAATGTGAGCGCCGCACCCCTCACTGGCGCGGACGGCCATGTCGAGGGTGCCGTCGCCATCTACCGCGACGTGACAGCGCGGCGCCAGACGGAGCGCACCATCCACAGCGCGTACAATGACCTGCTCGCGTGGCAAGGCACACTGGTCGCCTCCGGCGGCGGAATGGACGCTGCCCGCTATGCGACCCAGCTCGCCGAGGCGCTTACCGCCCGACTCGACGGCATCTCCGCCGCGCTTGCCACAGTCAATTCCTCCGGTGGAGCATTGCAACCGCTTGCCGTGGCGGGGCTGTCGCTGGAACAGGCGGAACGCTGGCGCTCCGAGGCGCGCCGTTCACTCCTCAGCGACCTCTACACGCCTGAAGACATCACCGCGCTACGCGAAGGCCGCATCGTCCTCCACGAGGTACACCAGCCACAGAACGACGAGTCAGCGGCGCCAGTGGACCGCTCCTTCACGCTGCCCATGCGCAGCGGCGACCGGCTGATTGGCATCCTCGAAATGGTGGAGACACGGATATCCACCGGGCTGGATAGCCTGGAGGTCTCGCTCGCAATCGCCGCGGCCCAACTCGGCGCACTGGCGCTCGAGCGCGAGCGCATCCTACGCGACCATGAATCCGTCGTGCGCAGCTTCTATCAGAGCGCGCCAATGCTGCTAGGCATCGCGGAGGTCGTGGACGACGACGTACGCTTCGATTCATGCAACGTCGCCACAGCGGCCGAATTTGGCCGCCCATCCGATGCGATGATGGGCCAGACAGCGCACGGCCTCGGCATGGCAAGCGAGCTGATTGATACCTGGGTCTACTATGGCCGTGAGGCGCAGCGCATGGGTGAGCCGGTGCGCTTCGAATACGAGTGGCGCCGCCGAGAGTCCGGCACGCAGAGCCATACACCGGGACAGGCGGAACGAGACGGCGAGCTCCGCTACATGGCGGCCACATTCTGCCCAATCGCATCGAGCACCGGCCCATACCTCCGGTTCTCCTTTATCATCGACGACATCACGGAGCAGAAACAGCTTGAGGAACGTCTCAAGCGCCTGGGTGACGTCGCGCTTGAAGCCTCGCGGCTCAAATCTGAGTTCCTGGCGAATATGAGCCACGAGATCCGCACGCCGCTCAACGGCGTCCTCGGGATGACGGAGCTACTGCTCGGCACTCCGCTCTCGCTGGAGCAGCGTGAGTACGCCAAAATCACCCACAGCTCGGCCACGGGCCTGCTCGGCATCATCAATGACATCCTCGACTTCTCCAAGATCGAAGCGGGCAAGCTCACAGTCGAGAGCATCGAGACGGACGTGCGCAGCGTGGTTGAGGACGTGGCCGACGTGCTGGTCTCGCGAGTGCGCGAGAAGGACGTCGCCTTGCTCACGTTCGTCGCGCCCGAGCTAGACGCCACGCTGATGGGCGATCCGACCCGACTGCGCCAGGTGTTGATGAATCTCGCCGGCAATGCCATCAAGTTCACTGAGCGCGGAACGATTACGCTCTCGGCGCTCCCGCAGGACGTGTCGCAGAACACCGTCATGATACGCTTCGAGGTGGCCGACACCGGCATTGGCCTCTCTCCCGCGGCGCGTGAGGGCCTCTTCAAGCCGTTCATTCAGGCCGACGGCTCCACCACGCGCAAGTATGGCGGCACGGGTCTCGGCCTCTCCATCTCCAAGCGCCTTGTCGAGCTGATGGGCGGCCAGATCGGCGTCACCAGCGTCGAAGGCCGCGGCTCATCCTTCTGGTTCACCATTCCATTCCCCCGCGCTGCCGCCACGAGCGCATCCTCATCCAGCAGGCCGCCGAGCCTCACAGGCACACGCGTGCTCGTCGCGAGCAGCAGGGCCGCGCAGACGGCCATCCTTCAGCGCTATCTCACCCATTGGGGAGCGCATGCCGATCGAGCGGATTCCACCGTCGCGCTGGTGGAGACGCTACGCACGGCGGCGGCGGCTGGCAAGCCGTACGATGTGGCGCTTGTGGATCACAGCATTCCAGCCGAGGAACGCGAAGCGTTGGCACGCGCCTGTACTGATGAAACGGCAATCGGTGCGACACGCGCCATCCTTCTGGTCCCCATCGGCCAACTTGAGCAAGGCAAGCGCGCCCTGTCCGCCGGCTTCGCGGCCTACCTCCCCACGCCGGTCAAGGCGGGGCAGCTCCGGCGCTTGCTTGCAAGCAGAGCGGAGATGGAAGCTCCGGGCATGGCAGACGACTCCGTTGTGGAGGGTGCGGCTGTGCCGGCGACCCTGCCTGCTCGCGTGGTCAGCCCCTGCCGCATTCTCATCGCGGAAGATAACGCCGTCAATCAGAAACTCACCCTCTGGCAGCTTGAGCGTCTCGGCTACACCGCCACACTCGTCTCCAACGGGCGCGAGGCGGTGGACGTGCTCGGTCACGCGGACTACGACCTCGTGTTGATGGATTGCCAAATGCCCGAAATGGACGGCTACGCCGCTACGCGGCTGCTCCGCGTGAAGGAGGCCGGTAGTGGCCGGCACCTCCCGATCATCGCCATGACCGCCAACGCGCTGCAGGGCGACCGCGAGGCGTGCTTCGCCGCCGGCATGGACGACTACATCTCCAAGCCGGTGCAGCTTGAAGAGCTACGCGCGGCAGTCGAGCGCTGGGAGCCCACCAACGACGACACGACCACCCTCGCGGGAGAAGCAGCGGCCTTGGCGGTGGAGAGCCTCGAACGATACACGCCTGCCGCGCAGGCGACGCTGGACGTCGCATCCTGGAAGCCGTTCCTGGAAAGCGGCGGCAAGACGCTTGACGACCTGCTCGACACCTTCCTCGCGACGACACCCGCAGAGCTAGACGCCATGTGCGCGGCGGCGCGTACCGGCGAAATGGGCGTTCTGCGGCGGGGTGCCCACAAACTGGTCTCCGGGAGCTTCCCATTGGGCGCAATCACCTTCGCTCAGCTCTGCGCCTCGCTTGAAGAAGCGGCGACAGAGAGCAATCTGAGCCGTTCAGTCGAATTGGTGGACCAGATCGTCGCCGAATACGCACAACTTGAGGAGACCATTGGCAGTGAGCGCGAGCATCTGCGCCAGGCGGTGTAAGCGCCTACACCGCCGCCCTACGACTCAGGGTGAACCCATCCTTGGAGCACATCGCGCCGCGGAAATCAGGACAATCGGCGCACCGCGACCGGCAGCCCCGAGGCCACCAGCAGCGCGAAACAACAGGCATAGAGCGTCGCGTGGACGCCCCAGGCCGGAATGAGCACGAGCACGGGCAGGAACGCGCCGACGATGCTGCCGACGGTGGAGAGGGCGTAGATGCCGCCGGCGCCACGCCCGGCGCTGCCGATCCGCTCGACGGAGAGGCGGATGGCGAACGGCGAGACCATCCCGAGTAGGATAGTGGGGACAGAGAAGAGGACGAGCACCGGCACGAGCGAGCGCAACAAGACACTGCCGCCATCCAGGCCCAGTCCCGCGACGGACCAATCCAACACGGGGCCGCTGAGCAATGGAATGAGCGCCGTGGCGAGCGCCGCGATGCCGGTCAGGCCGGCGAGCAGGGAAGCACGAGGATACCGGTCGGCGATGCGACCGCCGATGGCATAGCCTAGCGAGAGATACACCAGGGTGAAGCCGATCTGGTTCGCCCAGATGAAGAGCGACGTGCCGAAATATGGCGCGATCAGTCGCGGGCCGCACATCTCGATTGCCAGCGACACGCTCCCCGCCACAAAGACCAGCGCCAGCAGCGCCAGACGCGAACCGGACGCACCCCCCGGCATATCCTCGCCGGTGACCAATGAAAGGGCCGGATCGGATGCCGTTCGCGGCTCTGCGTCTCCCGCCAGTTGTTGCGAGGTCTCAGTGGTCACGCCTTCTCCTCCGGCCTCCCCTGGGCACTATCTAAATCTTACACCGTACCGCTGTGACGCATTCTTGACGGCTTGACCGGCGGAGCGCTCTGGATGCATTGTACCCGTTGTGTCGAGGCGGAGAACCTTATCGGCGCGCAACCAGGCCGGAACCCAGAGCCCGGCAGTGATGGCCCGGCTCTTGAAGACAAGAGAAGCGAACGAATACGTCGCCGTGCATCCACCCCCTGCGAGCACACTCATGGGCTCCCACATCATCCTGCTCGACGCCCTGTTGCTGGCGGCCTGTGTCGTGCTCTTCGCCAGCAGCCATGTCACCTACACCCGGTCTGGCCGCCCCTCGGCGGCGCGCGTAGCTGTGCTAGCGCTCTTCCTGGCAAACGTCGGCGTGGCGCTCGTCGGTCTGCTGGTCTCCGTCCCCACGCCAGATACGTTCATGGCCGGCGACCATGTGATCCTTCCCACCACACTGCTGCTCGTCGCCACGCTCTACTGGACCTCCTCCCGCGCGCCGTCGCCGTCGCACCGCGGGTTCCTCACCCTGCGCGGCATCGCCTGGCGCGCCGCCATCGCGCTCTACCTCGGCGTCATTCTCCTGGGCATGTAGGCGCCATGTGCGGCCGCGAAGAAGGCGAACCTTCGCCTGTGATACGATTGTTCGTATGCTATTTCTCATCAAGTCACTCGTCGCCATGGTCACGGTGGTGGACCCGGTCGGCCTGGTTCCCGTGGTGCTGACGCTGACGGCGGGGCTGGGCGCGGGCGAGCGGCGCACGGTGATCGTACGGGCGGCGGTGATCGCGGGCCTCGTGCTGGCATTTTTCGGCATTCTGGGGCAGGCGATCTTCGCCTCGCTCGGCGTGACCAATGAAGCGTTTAGCATCGCGGGCGGCGTGCTGCTGTTCCTCGTCTCCATAGACATGCTGTTCGGCCGGCAGTCCGGCGCCCGCGAGACGCAGCGAGAGGCACGCGAGGCGCGCATGCGCGAGGACATCAGTGTCTTCCCGCTGGCGATCCCCATGATCGCCGGGCCGGGCAGCGCCACGACGCTCATTCTGCTGCTGAACCAGGCTGGCCCCGATCCACTCAAATGGGGCGCGGTAGCCGCCGCGACGGCGATCACGATTCTGGCAAGCCTCGTCGCCATGCTGGTGAGCCTCCCGATTCAGAAGGCTATCGGCACAACAGGCATCCTCGTGCTCTCACGCGTGCTCGGCCTGCTGCTCGCAGCCGTCGCGGCACAGTTCATCCTCAACGGCGTTGGCGCGTTCCTCGCGCACAACCACTTGGCGTTCGCGTAGTCCTCCCCCAGGCATTCCCTCGACAGAGAGCCCTATGTCGAAGGTCACGGGTCACGCCCACGGCAAGAATGTGTCGCTGGTCAGATAACTTTGCGGTCGGGGCGGCGTACACTTCCTTACAAGGACCGAAGACACGACGATCACTCGCCACAGCAAACGGCGAGATCCCGCTCGGGAGGAGCAGTTACCATGGCGGACCGTGTACCCGCGCCGCGGCAAAGCGGCGATGCCCATGAGGATCTGCTCGCGACGCTGGCCGCGAGTCGTGAGCTCGGGCCAGAGATGGACCAATCACTCGCCGAATCCTATATCCGCAAGCACGAGCAGCTCGCGCAGACTATGCCGCAGCAGCCGGTCCAGCCCATCCATCCCAATTCTGGCGGTGCTGGTCCAGCCGCGATTGGCCCTGTGCTCTGCATCGCGGCCTATATTGCCATTCTGGTGCTTTCCGGCGGCCACCTCTGGTGGATGTTCTGGCTGCCGATGGCGCTCGGCGGGTGGTGGGGAGGACGGTGGGGTGGAGGCTGGCGGAGCGGCGACCCTTGGCACACGCAGCGCGACGAGTGGAGCTACCAGCGGCGCATGGCCCGCGATCAATATCGGGCGACGCGACATGGTTACGGCTATCCACCGGCGCCCTACGACGACCCGCGCCAGCGTGGCGGCAACCCGGCATATCCCGCGCCGGACCCTGATCCGCGTGGGCAACAGCGACCGGAGTCCTTCCCGCCGACCACCCCAGATGGTCGCGAAGTACTGTAGAATTCGCCCCGATTATTCGCCAACGTGCCGGCCTTCCCTGAGACGTCTTCGGGGCAGGCCGGCACATCGCATCACGAGCGCCAGTTATTTGTAGCAGCGGCTGCATCGGAGCACGAGCCCTCAGTGGGAGCGAGCGGAGTGTGCCTGCGTGACGCGGCGCAACGCTAACCAGAGAACGAGTAGCGCGAGCGCTAGGCCACCAACAAAGGGGAGCAGCGCCCAGAGTCCAGCGCGCTGGATCAGATTGCCGGCGATCCAGGGAAAGGTCGCGGAGCCCATCGCGCCGAGGCTGGCGGCGAAACCGATGGCGCTCTGCTGCATGCGCGGCGCGACGGTGGCGTTGATCAGCGCGATGGTGCTAGGGAAGATTGGCCCCAGACTGAAGCCCGCCAGCCAGAGACCCAATGCCGCGACGACCCCGCCCGGCGCGATCCACACCAGCAACACGGCAATCAATACGCCCGCGATACAGCCCTGCAAAAGGCGCGCAACGCCGAAGCGGTCGGCGACGCGGCCCAGCGCTACCCTTCCCACGGTCAGCCCAAGCCAATATCCGCTCACCATCCAGCTCGCCGGCAGCGCCGGCACTCGCCGTGCCTCGGTGAGCAAGGTGTAGCTCCACGAGCCGAGACTGACCTCAGCGCCAACATAGACGAAGAGGAATGTGGCAGCTAGCCAAACCAGCGGCAACCGCAGCGCCAGCGTCAGCGGATTACCGGCGCTCTTCGCGCCGCTCGCCCCAGCGGCAGGCAGGGGTGTCCCCCAGTTCTGTGGCCCGAAGGCGACGCGGAAACCCACCAACACGAGCGTCGCGGCGACCGCCCAGACGAGATATGTCGCGTTCCAGCGCCCCACCACCGCCAGCACGGTCGAGGCGACCAGAGGACCCAGCAGCGCACCGGCGCCGTAGAAGGCGTGGAGGTAGTTTAGCAGGCCAGTGCTCTGTGGCAACCCCGCCACGTAGGCATTGAGGCCGGCATCCAGAATCGCCAGGCCGAAACCAAGCAGCGCGAAGGCCGGCAACAGCAGCGGGAAGGGCGGAGCGGCGAGAGCCACCACCGCACCGAGAATGAACGTCCCCGTGCCAAGCATCAGGAATGCGCGCCGGCCCAGGCGCTCTAGCAGCAGCCCGCTATTGAGCGCGGCTGCCAGATAGCCGACAGTGCCTGCGGGGAAAACCAGGCTGGCGGTCGCCTTCGTGATGCCATAGTGCGCGATGAAGCTCGGCAGCAGCACACCCACGGCGCCGTCGTTGGCCCCTATGAGTATAAAGGCGAAGAAGGAGAGGCCAAGTGGCGCGCGAGGCCGGCTCTCGCTCAGCGCACTCGACCGCGCCGCTCCTGCCGTCGCCTCTGCCGCCATGATGTCCTCTCACTCTCCGCTGTGCTCTGCCCGTGTGTTGTCCCGAGATAGGCGCCGGCCCCGCGACGCTCACGCCTCCGTGTTGGCAACGTTGTTTACGGCCAGTCCGTCCGGTGAAGTAGCCTTCAACTGCCAGCGCGGCATATCGTTAGCGTCGAGCGGACGCGGAGGGCATGGCCTCGCGCTCTAGAACGCTTGCCGTGAGCGTCGCGCGATATTCGATGCCGGCGGAACTGAAGACGTCCGCGAAGTAGCGCCATGCCAGGGCACGCCAGCGCGGCGCATCCCAAGTGGCTGAGAGCAGGTAGGCCGGCTCCGGCGTGAGGTCGCGCGTGAGCAGGTAGCCCTCACAATGGGCTGAGCGCTCTAAATAGGCGGCGACACGCGCGAGCGCCGCATCAATGTCCGGGGATTGGCCGGACGTGACGGTGAGAGTAGCATTTTCGACGAGCATGGATAAAACCTCTGATGATATGGGCCGCGGCCGCGATGACAAATCAGCGCACTCCGCGCCGCGGATTATTCCCATTCGTGAATATACACGCATATTCGTGCATAATCAAGACCATTTCGTGTTATAATCCCGTTAAACGCGCACAAACGATGACGCTCGTGCGCGATGGGCGGAGGTAACTATGCTCACAGCCGAGCGGAAACAATACATCCTGCGCACGCTGCAACGCGATGGGAAGGTGGTCGCCAAGGGATTGAGCGAGGAGCTTGGAACGTCGGAGGACACGATCCGCCGCGATCTGCGCGACCTGGCATCGGAGGGCCTCTTGCAGCGCGTGCATGGCGGCGCGCTGCCCACCTCGCCCGCCCACGCCAGCTTCACAGCGCGGCGCGAGCTGGCGACCACGGCAAAGCGCGCAATCGCTCGCAAGGCGGCTGAGCTGATACGGCCCGGTCAGGTCGTCCTGTTGGACGGCGGCACCACCAACGTCCAGGTAGCCGAGCTGCTGCCGCGCGACCTCCAGGCCACCATCATCACCAACAGCCCGCCGCTGGCCTCGGCGCTCGCGGACCATCCACTCGTCGAGGTGATCCTCTTGGGCGGCCGCCTCGATAAATACGCGCAGGTGACGCTCGGCGAGGCCACGCTCGACGCGCTCAAGATGGTCCGCGCGGACCTCTTCCTGCTGGGGGTCTGCAGCCTGCATCCTGAGGTCGGCATCAGCACGCCTAACCTTGAGGAGGCGTACCTGAAGCGCGCCATGATGGCGAACGCGGCCGAAGTGGTGGCGCTGGCCTCGCCTGAGAAGCTCAACACCGCCGCGCCCTACATCGCCGGCCCGCTCACCGAGCTGAGCGAGATCATCACCGAGCGCGCCGTCCCCGAAGAGGCGCTGGCTCCCTATCGCGCCCTCGG
>CAYYCB010000101.1:0-10625 GCA_964469715.1 uncultured Ktedonobacterales bacterium
TCGCGCTGGAGGGCGATCAGGTCGCGGATGCCCTTGTCGGCGAGGGTCAGCATGGTGTCGAGGTGCGCTCGCGAGTAGGGCTTGCCTTCGGCCGTGCCCTGGACCTCCACGAAGTCGCCGTGCTCTGTCATCACGACATTGGCATCCACCTCGGCGCGCGAATCCTCTGCGTAGTTCAGGTCGAGCAGCGGCTCGCCACCGACGATGCCAACCGAGATGGCGGCCAGCCCGAAGCGCAGGGGGTCCGTCGCAAGCTGTCCCTTCGCTCGCAGGCCGCGGAGGGCGCGCGCCAGGGCGACCCAGGCGCCGGTGATCGCGGCAGTGCGTGTGCCGCCGTCGGCCTGGATGACGTCGCAATCGATGGCGATAGTGCGCTCGCCGACGGCACGCAGATCGACGCAGGAGCGCAGTGAGCGCCCGATCAGGCGCTGGATCTCCTGGCTACGACCGTTCTGTCGCCCAGCCACCGCGTCGCGCTTGGAGCGCGTCGTGCCGGCGCGCGGCAACATGGCATACTCGGCGGTGAGCCAACCCTGGCCGCGCCCAACGAGCCATGCGGGCACGCTCTCCTCCACGCTCACGGCGCAGAGCACACGCGTGTCGCCGAACTCGATAAGCGCCGAGCCTTCGGCGTAGCGCAGGTAATCGGGGGTGATGCGTACAGGACGCAATTGGTCGCTCGCGCGGCCGTCGATGCGTGGCATAGCGTGTCGTCTCCGGATTCCGTCTCGTGTGGCGGCGAGGAGCCGCCCCGTCCGCTCATTGGGCTTGTTCTCGCTCCGCGCCATTATGGCACGACGTCGCCGCCTTCGCCGCTCAACGACACGGAGCCATCCGGTGCGACGTCGAGCGTCCACGAGTGCTGGCGCGGGTAGAGCAGGTACCAGCCGATGGTGAACGTGACGCGATAGGCGCCCGCCTGCCCAGGCAAGGAGATTACCTGTGTCTGCGCAGTGCCGTCATACGGCCCAGTCCAACCCTGGTCGGAATAGTGAATATAGAGCGGGACATGTCGCGTGACAGGTGTACCGTCCGATCCCGCTCCTGGCCAGAAGGTGTGCGCATCGAGGAACGGCGGATCCTGGTTGGTATCGGGCAGGTAGGTCTGTAATGCCTGCCGCGCCAGCAGCGCGGCGCTTCCTGGCGTCAACGTGCCGAACACCGGCACGTCGCGAGCGATGACAATCGCGCCATGGTCGGTGGGTAGGTAGACCAAATTGCGCTGCGTATCCACAAGCAATGACTCAGACGGGGTCCATGCAATACGCAGGGGCAAGGAGGCGAGCCATGTGCCATCGTGCGCGTGAATCTGAACGTCATTGGCCCGGACAACGTACGTGCGCTGCAATGCGCCATCGAAGCCAAGAGCGAGGGCGCCTCGCTCGGTGACGTCACGTTGCACCGGATTGCCGGGAGGAGCCGAGACCCGATAGGTCTCACCATCCACGCCAAAGACCGTGGCGCCTGCGCCGGGGGCAACCGGGCCGAGCGCACCGTTCACAGGGAGGGAGATCTGCGCCGTGAGCGCCAGGGTATCGGGATCGAACGTCAGCAAGAGCGCGGGATCTACGGCCGCGCCCCGCCGGAGAAGGTACAGCTTCTCGGCGGCATCGCTGTCCACGCCGAGCGCTGGCCCGTCCAGCGCGCCGCTCAGAGAAGCAACACTCTGGCGGTGGAGGATACGGCCCGTGGAGGCGTCGAGCGTGACGAGCTGGCCGCCGCCCTGCAGGATCAGCGCGTTGCCACGCGGCCAGAACACACCACCGGACGGCCTCTCCCACCTGATCTCCCCCGGCAGCGCATATCCGCCGATGTGGCGGCCATCCTCCGTGGAGAAGATCACCACGGCATGCGGCGCGACGGCGTAGGCGCGATGCGCGACGGAGTCCACCAGTAGCAGGGCGGCATCCGCCGCGGGCGCGGCCTCGCCGGTGAGCGGCGTCGTGGCGATGGGCTGCGCCGTCTGGTCGTCGAGCACGACGAAACGATCCAATGCGGGGCGCGGCGGCGGGCATGCGCCGATGGGGCCGCATTCGGGCTGCGATGGCGCTGTAAGAGCGACGAGGTGGCCCACCGCCGAATCGAGCGCGACATGCTCATAGCTCGTGTCGGGCGCGGTGACGGCGACAACGGGGATCGGGGGGAGCGCGGGCGCGGCCACCGGCGCTGGCTGGCGCAGACGCTTCACCACGCCACGGGCGACGTAGGAGCCACCGACAATGAGGAGCACGGTCAGGAGCACCGCCACTCCCCAGCGCCATGCCGGGATGCGCAACCTATGGCTCGTGGAAGGGGACGACTTCTGCGTCGGGGACGAGGATTTGACGGTCATGATGACTCTTCAGAGAGCGCCCCGCCTCGGGCCCAGGGCGCATAGCAGCAGGTATCCAGGGCAGGCCAGGGCGTCCCAGCGCCCACGCCAGTGTACCATGCGAGGTCAGCAAGCTTGCACGGCGCTCGGCCACATCCCCAAAAGGACTATGAGGCATAGCGTGCGGCCTGAATGCATGATACCGTAAGCGTACTCATCTTAAGGCGCGGCTCGTCCTCAGGCACACAACGCCATACGCCCGCGACTCCGCCCTCACACGCCCCGCCCGGAGCCCGCACATGGACGGCCAGACTCCCTCGTCTTCCCCGCCGCGCGGCGACGGCATCCTGCCACACATCTACGTGCTCGACGCCGACCCGGCGTTCCTCGAAGTGGCGGGGGATCTGCTCGGCGAGGCCGGCGTCCGCGTGACGCTCGAACCAATCGAGGGAGCCGCCGAGGAGATGTTGGCGGGACTGCGCGCCACAGAGCCGGATCTGCTCGTGCTCGACGTTGTGCCGCAGCGGAACGACGCGGCCTATCTCCTGACCGGGATGCAGGCTGATCCGGCGCTCGCGAAGGTGCCCGTCTTGCTCACCTCCACGAATCCAACCATCGCCCTGAGCCTCGCGACGGCGCATACCGCGCTCGTGCGCGATCTCATCGCGAAACCCTTCGACATGGACGAATTTCTCGCCAAGCTGAGCCATCTGCTCGGCCGTGACTGAGCAGAGATCGGCCTTAGTAGGCCGGCAGCTTCACCAGTGCGCGATCAATGTTGGCAATCGCCGGCTGTCCGGCGAGCGTCATCGCCAGCTCCAGCTCAGCCCGCAGCAGATCGAGCACATGCCGCGCGCCCTCCCGCCCGTTCGCGGCCAGCCCGTAGAGCACTGGACGCCCAAGCAGCACCGCCCGCGCGCCGAGCGCCAGCGCCTTGAGCACATCCGTCCCCCGGCGAATCCCGCCATCCATATAGACCTCGCAGCGGCCACCCACAGCCTCCACCACCTCCGGCAGCGCTTCGATGGAAGCGACCGCTGTGTCGAGCTGCCGGCCGCCGTGGTTGGAGACGATGATGCCGGCCACACCATGCTCCATCGCCAGCCGTGCGTCCTCTGCCGTGAGGATGCCCTTCACCAGCACTGGCAATCGCGTGACGCGCCGCAGCCAGTCCACCGCCTCCCAGGTGAGCGACTGATCGAACTGGGCGGTGGCATGCGCGGCCAAGGCCGAGGCGCCAGGCTCGCGTGCTTGCGCTGATCCGCCGGAGTCATCGGCAAAGTTGGCGTGGCGCAGGTGGGGTGGGAGCCCAAAGCTGTTGCGCTCGTCGCGCTCGCGCACTCCCAGTCGCGGCGTATCCACGGTGAGCACGAGCGCCCGATAGCCAGCCGCCTCCGCGCGTTGCGCGAGCGCCGCCGAGATCTCGCGCTGCTTATACACATAGAGCTGGAACCAGAGCGGCCCGGTCGCCGCCTCGGCCACCTCCTCGATGCTGCGCGTCGCGAGCGTGCTGACCACCATCACCGTCCCAGCGTCGCCTGCCGCCCGCGCCATGTCGCGCTCGCCCTCCTCGCAGGCCAAGCATTGCATCGCCATCGGCGCGACGAGGATCGGCATGCGCACCGGCGCCCCTGCCACGGTCGTCGCCATCTCGATATGGCTCACGTCCACGAGCATGCGCGGCCGAAGCCGTATGCGCTCAAAGGCGGCGCGATTCTCACGGAGCGTCAGCTCGTCCCAGGCGCCGCTGCGGTAGTAGTCCCACGCGATTGGGTCGAGGCGCTTCTCGGCCAGCGCCTCGTAGTCGGCGAGATTGATCGGCTGCATCTGTGGGCCACCCTCCACCCCGTGAGCGTGAAACCTGTCGCGGAGCACGAACACGCCAACGCCATCCCCATGGTATCATGCAGTGATGGCGTGTGCCTGCTTTCTGCGCGGCATGCCCCGGCCAAACGCGCCTCTCAAAGGATGTGGCCGGTGACGTGAGCGGCCTACGGCTCGCCCTCTTGCTCATAGCGGTCGCGGCACTGCTCGATCACGCTCCACGCCTCGTCGGCGTCGGCCCACCCCCGTACGTCGGTCTGTTCGCGCTGCAACTCTTTGTAGGTTCGAAAGAACGCGGCAATCTCGAGCTGCCAGTGCTCGTTCAGGTCGGCGAGCTTGGTGATCTCGGCGAAGCGCGGGTCATCCAATGGAACGGCCAGGATCTTCTCGTCCTCGCCCTTCTGATCGGTCATGTAGAGCGTGCCAATCGGGCGCACGCGAACATAACAGCCCGTGAAGGTTGGCTCCTCTACCACGACCAACACGTCCAGCGGGTCGCCGTCGCCGCCGAGCGTGCCGGGGATGAAGCCGTAGTCGGTGGGGTAATGCATGGAGGAATAGAGCACGCGGTCCAACCGATAGACGCCACGCTCGTGGTCGTATTCGTACTTGTTACGGCTGCCTCGCGGGATCTCGATCATGACCTCGACCCAACCCTCGTCACGATTGCCCGTGAGCTGTTGTTTCGGCTGTTTGTAGTGCGGCATGGGATACCTCTCCTTGAGGTGGCGGTGAGGACGTTTAAAGCAGCGCCTAACACTACGCCGCTCGCCGCGTTATCTCCGATGACGTTCCGGCCGGCCGCTGTCGTTTGACGACTTGCCAAATGCCAGCACTAAGATCCGGACACTACACTGAACCGCAGGGCACCGCGTATGTCAAACTACTCCCGCCGCGAAATGAAAGGCGCCGTGGCGCTTAACCATGAGCCCGGCGACGACAGCGACCAGGGCGAGGCATCGCCGGCCCGCCGTCGTCCCGGCCGTCCATCGGCACAGGCGCAGGAGGGAGAGATCGACACGCGCAACCACATCCTGGCACGCGCGCGTGAGCTCTTCATGCACCGCGGCTTCGCTGGTGTCAGTGTTGGGGAGGTGGCGGCGGCGGTCGGCGTCACCAAGCCCACCCTTTACTATCACTTCCACGACAAAGAGGGCCTGTATGTGGCAGTGTTGTGCGATATGATGAGCGAAGTCGGCGGCCACATTCGCCGCAGCACCGAGGCGCCGCTGTCCCTCAAGGATCAGCTCGTGGACCTCGCCCACGGCTATTTCCTCCATGCCAACGTCACCATGGAACCGATGCTGCGCGACACGAGCGAGCTAATCGGCCCACGCCACGCGGCTCTCGTCTGGGACTGCTACGAGCAAGAGATATTCGGTCCGACCCGACGGCTCATGTCGGAGGCAATCGAGCGGGGAGAGATGCGACCTGGCGATATCGACATCTACGTTTGCGCATTCCTCAGCCTACTCGACGGGCTGAGCGCACCGGGAGGGCATAGCGCTCGCACCTCCGACGAACATCGACAGGTGGCTGAGGCACTGGTAGGCATTTTCCTGGAAGGCGCGCTACGCCGGTCGTAACACCGACCGGGCATGCAAGGTACTTTCTTCCTAGCGCCTGGGACTCCGCTCGTTCGTCAAAAACCCAGGCTCTTTCTGGTGCCGCAGCAGACGGGCGGTAGTATCTCTGTGCGTTGCCCGCTACTGGCCCACATGTTACAATCCGGGCCTGACACAGTGCGCGCATACCGCGCCGCGAGGCGCGAAGATTCACGGCTACTTCCGGGGCGCACCGCATGGGGCCGCGCCACCTACCGGCTAGTAGAGCATTCCAGGGCGAATCACCGAGGCGCGCGGGCGCCAGGAGCGGAGGGACACCATGGCGAAGGCTGAGCGCGGGGCGAAGAGGGGACTCGGCTCGCAGCTCCTCGGGCTCGTCAATCCCATCCGCGACCCAAGCCTGCTGGTGGCGATCATCCTGACGGTCATCGAAGAGGGCGGCTCTGGCAGCCCGGCGCCAATATGGATCCTCTTCGGCGTCCTCAACTGGATTGCCGTGAAGGCCATCATTTGGCTGCTGGTCAACTTCGCCTTTTCCTTCGTCTACCTCATACGCAAGGCGTTCTGGGTGCTCCGCAATCCGCGGCTGGCCTGGCGCCTTCTGGACGCCCTCGGCACCGAGGAGATTATCATCGGCGGCCTGCGGCCCGATATGTTCGCCACGGAGGAGGGCGGGCTGCACGAAGGCCAGCTCGGCATGATGGCCGCGGCATACATGGGCGGCGCTGGCGCGGGATACGGCGGGGCACTCAGCGGTCCGGCCTATGGCTATTCACAGGGCTACGGCGAGCGGGGCGAGTACGACGAATATCAGGGCAACGGCTACCAGGGCTACGACCGCCAGCCAGTCTACAGCCGCCGCCTCGATGAACAAGGCGAGCAGATTGCGGATCTCCTCGCCTCGTACGCCAAGCTCATCACGGACTGGATGGGCTTCACGGAAGAGAAGTGGCGCGCGGTCAGCGACTCTCAGCTCGGCTGGAAGCCGCTGCGGGGCCGGTGGAACGGCTGGGAGCAGATCTATAGCGATGCGTTTGCCGCCGAAGATGAGCAAGCGCTCGCTGCCGTGGACGGCGTGGCCCGCCGCTTCGAGAACGCCCAGGTCAAGGGGTCGGCTGCGAGCGCGGTGGCCTGCTTCCTCCATGACCTCGACATGCTCCGGCAGGGAGTGATCGCGCTGGAGGGTGGTGAGGAGATGGAGGGGCCGCGCATGGGTGGAATCGAGTCGCGCCCCGCCGTCTCTCAGCGAACCAATAAGGCGCCCATCATCCGCAACCCGATGATCGTGGATGCCGACCGTTAGGGCGATGGATTGCGTAAAACAGCGGGCACGAGCGCCATCGGCGAGAACGCACGCACCGTGGCGTGGTGTATGCGCCTGGGGAGCCGCGACGAGGTCGGGTCGGTTGGCAGGCAACGAGTGGTGTGAGGGGTAGGCGGGTGACTATGCGAGAGATGCAAGATGGGCAGCGTGGGCGCGAGGCGAGCCTACGCTGGGGTGGGATTATCGGAGGCGCCGGGGCCGCGCTCGGCGTGCTGTCGTACCTCGCCGGGACAATCCTGGCGCCGGTCAACTCCACTCATCTGTCGGGCGACGCCGCCATCGTCGGCGTATTCGTTCATGTGCTGCTCGTGCTGGTCATCCTGGGCCTCGTGCTCGGCCTCTGCTACTACGCGGGCATGCGCATCGCCCGCGACCAGCTCGACGCCACGCCTACTTCCGGCACTGAGACGCCAACCGTCGACCGTGCGCCGGCCGCGCTCGGTGGCGCAGTGGCCATGCTCCTCTATTGGTTCATCACCACGCTCTACGTCTACCTTTTCCCGCCGTTCGGCCAGCGCGACGGCTCGCTTCAGGCCCTCGAAGGGCATGTGGTGCTCGGCGTGATCTTCGTGATCATGGGCGCCGGACTGGGAAGTATGGGTGCGCGAGGCGCGGCGGCCCGCCGGCTCATCACCCGCGTGATCGTCGCCCCAGCGCCACGGCCCGCTACCATCGTCCCCATCGTCTCGGCGGCGGTCGCTCCCACCGAGGCCGCGCCCATGGCGCAGGAGGAAGTCGCCGCGACGCCGGAGCACGAGTAGCGGCTCGGATGATGGAACGGCCCCGGTGGAGTGGTCCGCCGGGGCCGTCGCCGTTCAGGTCGCGAAAGATGGAATGAATGCTGGTGCGGGGACGATCAGTTGTTGACGTTCGCAAGCGCATTGAGGAGCTGCGGGACGGTGAACGGCTTTGACAGTGTGCCGTCAGAGTCCAAATCCCGCGCCGCCTCGAGTTTTTCGACCGCCGACACGAGGATGATCTTGTGTTTGGCACGCTGGGTGGGGTCTTGCTCCAACTCGCGCATCACGCCCCAGCCGTCCAGCACTGGCATCATCAGGTCGAGCAGAACGACGCGCGAGCCACCCCTCGCCAGAATGTCTATGGCCTCGCGCCCGTTCGTAGCCGTCTCCGTCGGGATGCCCTCAAGCTGGAGCACCTCGACCAGCATCCTGCGTATGGAAGCATCATCGTCAACGATCAACACGGTCGGGTGATTCGCCATCCTCTATCCCCTCTCGAACGCGCCGTGCCCGCGCGGCGCGGCCTCAATGCACTCGCCAGCGGCAGACTGGCGTCAGTGCTGCGTGTTGGCCGGAGGCGCCGCCAGCGGCAGGCTGAACTTGAATGTCGCGCCCTTGCCCAATTCGCTCTCGACCCAGATGTCACCGCCCATCGCATCGAGATATTGGCGGCAGATCCAGAGGCCGAGGCCCGTGCCGCGCACGGCGGTGGTCAGTGAGCGCGAGAGGCGTACGAACTTTTGGAAGAGCTTCGCCTGGTCGTCGGGGGCGATGCCCTCGCCGCTGTCAACCACGCCGATCACTGCCCACCGCTCCGCGGCGCCTGGCGCGACGGCGTGCGGCCGGCCCTGTGCGGCGAGCGCGGCTCGCGAAACAATCTGGCCGGTCACACGGCACGCGGCTGGAGAATACTTGATAGCGTTGCTGAGCAGATTTGAGAAGACGGCCTTGAGCCGCTCGGCGTCCGCCTGCGCCCAGAGGTCCGCGTCAAGCTCATTCTGAACGCGCATCTTGGCCTCGGGCGCGAGGTCGGCAACGGCGCGCTGCGCGCACTCGCGGGCGTTGAGCGGCTCAAGCGCGACCTGCAAGGGTGAGCTGCTCACAAGGCTGGCGTCGTGGAGGCGGGCGACCATGCCCATAAGCTGATTGGTAGACTGGCGGATTTCGCTGGCGAACTGGCTCAACTTCTCCTGATCGAGCTTGTGCCCATGTCGCGAGATAAGGGTGACGTAGCCGTCGATGGCGGTAACGGGTGTGCGGAACTCGTGCGAGACCTGGAGGATGAAGTCCTCCTTGAGGCGGTCGAGCTCCTTCTGCTCCTCGTAGGCGCGCTGCAGCTCCTGATAGAGCCGCGCGTTGCTGATGGCGCCACCGGCCTGACTGGCGAGCGCGCTGAGGACGGTGATCTCATCGGGCCAGAAGTGATGTCGCTGGCCGGGGGTATAGACGACGAGGCAGCCGAGCCGCCGCTCGCTCTCGTGCATGTCGCCCCTGGCCGTTTCGCGGTGCATGATGGGGACGATGAGACACGAGTAGACCTGCTCCTCCTTCAGCAACCGCCCAACCTCGCTGTCATCCTGCCAGTCGCGGTCGAGGCCGTCGAGGACGACGTTCTGCCCCTCCTCGATCACCATCCGGCCGACGTCGCGCCATGTCGTGGGGATACGCACGTCATCCAGTCGGGTCGCCGGCTCCTGTGAGTTGCGGCTGGCGGCGCGGCCGACGAGGTGGTCGCTTTCCGTGAGGAAGACGGCGCAGACGCCCGCCTCGGTGAGATCCTTGGCATGGCGCACGAGCGCATCGAGGGTCTTGTCGAGATCGAGCGAGGCGTTCAGCGTCAGGATGGCGTTGTTGAGCCTGGCAAGCTGCTGCTCTTTCTCATAGGTCCGCGCGCGATACTGGCTGGATTCGGAGGTGAGCCGCGCGTTCTGAATGAGGACGGCAGCCGAGCGTGCCATGGTCGCGAGAAGCCGCTCATGCTCCGGGGCGTAGGCATCCGGGCGAGGGCTGCCGGCGACGATGGCGCCCAACAGACCCGCGCCGTAGGTCAGCGGGGCAGCCAGGATCGACTGCACCGGCTGGTCGTCGCCGAAACCGAGGCGGCAGAGGTCGGGATGCGCCGCGCGATCCTCCGGCGCGGAGATGCAGAGCGTCTGGCGCTGCTGGATGCGCGACCACCACGGTGGTAGGGCCGACATGGGAAAGCGACCGCCAGCGACTGGCTGGTTATCACGCTCGGCCAGCTCGAAGGTGACGTCGGTGGGTGAGGCGGCGAGCACAATCGCGAAGGAAGGCGCGTCGATCAGTCGCCGCAGCGCCTCGCGGACGCTGGTGTAGACCGACTGCGGCTGCGACGCCGAGCTTTCGGCGCCAAGCTGGCTGAGGAGGTCCACTTGTCCCTGAGATTGCCGCGCCAACTCCGCGACACGCATGGCGCGGGCGACACGATCCGCATGGAGCGTGAGCAGCTCGACGTCGCGGGCGCTGAAGGACCAGAGCGGGTCCCGATTATAGACGGCGATGACGCCGATCACCTCGGTGCCAGGGCGCATAGACGAGAGCGACGCCGGGCGGAAGATGGGGACGGCTAGATGCCATGGCGCGTCGGCGTCCGCCGGGGCGTCGCCCATACGGCGCACCTCCTCGCCGCGCAGGATGACCGGCTCGCGGCGCTCCCAGCAGAGACCGATCAGCCGGTCGCCGGGGCGATAGGTGCGCGTGCGCAGTGCGGCGGGCAGAAGCTGCGTGGCCTGCCCCTCGATTTCGTCCGTGATGTGCATCCCGTCATGCAAGCCGCTATGTGCGCCACTGGCCGCGTGACCTGGGTATGAAGGTGAAGGAGAGGAAGGCGAGGAGAGGCC
>CAYYCB010000102.1:0-6432 GCA_964469715.1 uncultured Ktedonobacterales bacterium
GCTAGTGGCATCGCGCATGCTTGTTATGAGAGAGTGCCGAGCCTAGGTGGAGGGTGGCCGCGAGGAGGTGGTTCCTTGCTGGGCTGGTGCGAGGGGTGGGGAGATGGACGGCTCGCTCAGCGCGATGGTGGCGGCGCTCGTTGCGCTGCTGACGACGCCGCATGCGGCAGGAACTGACGACGTGCTGCGGGCAGTGAGCGTGTGGGGGGTGCCGGCGCTCGGTGTGTTGGTGCTGGCGTCGGCCGCGGGTGTGCCGATTCCGGTGGAGATCGCGCTGGTGGCGCTTGGGGCGCTGAGCGGGCGTGCCGGCGGCCCGGACTTCGCGGTGATGCTGGGGGTGGGAACGGTCGCGGCGGTTGCGGGGGATGCTTTCGATTATGCGCTCGGCCGGTTCGGCGTGGCGCGATTGTGGCGCTGGTTGATGCGCAAGCGCGAGCGGATGGGCACGGATGGGGCACTGGCGGTGTCTGCGCGGCTGCTGCGGCGGCGCGGGATGGCCGTTCTGCTGACGCGATTTCTGCTGACGCCTTTGAGTACGCCAGTGAGCATTCTGGCGGGCGCTTCGCGCTATGGCTTCACGGCGTTTCTGCTGTGGGATGCGGCGGGCGAGGCGATCTATGTTGGTGGCAATCTCGCGCTGGGCCGTTTCTTCGGGACACGCCTGCTCGCGACTCCGTGGGGCGCGCCCGTGCTGTTGGGGGTGGTGGCCGTGCTCTCGCTCGCGCCCATCCTGCTGGTACGGTGGGTCGCGATGCACTCACGGCCACGGGTGCACAGGGAGACGCGAGACCTGGACCGGGCGGCGTGATCGGGACCAGGCGAGGGAGCCAAGAATCATTCTACTGCCAATCGTCGATCCGGGGGATGCGCGCGGTGGTGCGGCCGGTGGGCGGTTGGGCGCTACTGGCGGGGCGGAAGGGGAGAGTGTCGGCAGGGTGCCGGCGCTACAAGTGGGGAGGGGAGAGGTCACCGAATGACGACAATCCATCCCCATTCAGTATGACGCATAACTGCTCGCGTGCCATTGCACGACGTGATGTGGGGTGGTTGTGGAGAACGTTGCCTCATACATCCCTGGCTGGCCTGGTCACGCACTGATGGGCTGCAAATCATAGGCGAGCATCGAGCGGTACCAGCGCACGCGCTCGACCCTCCCTGCCACGACAACTGCCCGCGCCTCGCGGACGCGGCGATACATCACATCCGCGAGCTTGGGTGGCACGGCGACGGGTAGGCGCCCGCCCTCATCCTCCAGAACCAGGAAGCCCATGCCTTTGGCTGTCGGGGGGCGCTGGGCTGAAATAGGCCAGCCGGCCACATGCACCACCTGCCCCTCGGCGACATCTGCCAGATCTGTAATGGCACGGACGCCACTGCGGCGTAACCGGTCGCGCAGCAGGCGCATGGGGTGGGGACGCGTGGACATGCCGAGCAGGCGGTAGTCGAGGGCGAGACGCTCCTCGCCGGTTAGCGTGGGGAGCGCGGGGATGTCGGCCAGCCTCGGTATCTGTTCGGCATCATCTGCCACACCCTCCAGCCAATCGAAGGTGAGCTGCTCGGCGCTCGCCTCGCGCCCATGACGCCTCTTTTGCCGGCCATCGCCGCCGAGCCTCGCAGTGCCGACAATAGGCCAGAGCTGATGGAGCTGCCATAGTCGCTGCCGCCGATCAGCCCGCGGAGCAAGGCCGTCGCAGGCCCCAGAGAGCACCAGCGACTCCGCAGCCCGCCATGTCAGCCCGGTAAGCCGCAGACGATGACACAGATCGTTTAGCGAGATAAAGGGACGCTCGGGCTCCCCGCTCAGCATATTGCCGCGCCGCGCCCAGAGGATCGCCGCAGCCAGCTCGTCGCCCACGTGGGCCACCTGCCGCAGCCCGATACGGATTGCCCAGCGGCCTTGGGGGCGCTGCCGCGACTGCCCGACGCGCTCGACGCTGAAGCGGTCTTCACTGCGGTTAATGTCTACCGGCAAGAGGGGGATGCCGAGCAGCCGAGCTTCATGCAACACGACATGTGGCGGGAAGAAGCCGCCGGGCTGCGCATTCAGGAACGCCGCGAGGTAGTGGGCTGGCCAGTGCGCTTTCAGATAGGCCGTCTGGTAGATGGCGCGTGCGAATTCAGCGGCGTGCGATTTGCAGAAGCCGTAACCGACGAACTTGGCGATGGCGTCGAAGACCCGTGTGATATCCTCGGGCGACTCACCGGCGGCGCGCGCGCCACGCTCGAAACGCTCGCGCATCGCCTCCATCTCAGCGGGGCTGCGCACGTGCGACATGGCGCGACGGAAGCCGTCAGCCTCGGCATAGGTCAACCCGGCGTAAGCGTGTGCAATCTCGAGGATCTGTTCTTGGAAGAGCAAGATACCCTCGCTATCGGCGAGGATCGGCCCTAGCACGGGGTGGTTCGTCCAGAAGTCGTCGGCCGGCTCGCCGTGCCAGGGCGTCTGCACGGCATCTCGCTGTGGACGCTCTGGCACGGCGTTGCGCTGCCGCTGCCGCCGGGCGATATAGGGATGGACCATGTTCGATTGGATCGGACCGGGACGGAACAGGGCAGTCTGGACGACGAGATCGTCGAACGTCTCTGGCTGCGTCTGCGCCAAGAGATGCCATTGGCCGGGCGACTCGATCTGGAAGACGGCCAGCGTCTGGCCGGCGCGGATGAGACGCATGGTGGCAGGGTCAGGCGGATCCAGGGTAAGCGCGTCCACGTCGAGGCGTTCGCCGGTTGTCTGTTCGATTAGCTCCGCCGTTTCCTCGACGGCGGATAGGACACGCAAGCCGAGCAGGTCTAACTTGATCAGGCCGAGTCGCTCGACATCGTCTTTGTTGATCTCGAGGGCACGCACGCCGTTGGTCGAGAGGCGCACGGGAAGGAGATCGGTGAGCGGCTGGCGCGCGAGCACCATACCGCCGTTGTGGAGCGAAAGATGGCGAGGCAGCCCGCAGAGGCGAGGCGTGAGCGCGAGCAGCACTGGCAGCCGGGCGAGGCATTGCGCCCGCATGTGCGCGTCAGACTCTTTTGGCAGCGCCGTGTGTAGCGTCTGCGCCAACTCGTCGGCGTAGGTGAACAATTCCTCGTAACCGCAGTGGTGCGGCAACACCTTCGTTAGCTTGCTCACAACGTCCAGGGGGTAGCCTAATGCCTTCGCTGTGTCGCGCAGGGCACCGCGCGCCCGGTAGGTGCTAATGTTCGCGACCATCGCCGCGTGCTCGGGCGTGTAGGTTTGTTCGACGTAGCGGATGACCTCGTCGCGCCGGTCCGACTGGATATCGACGTCAATGTCAGGCATGCCGCGACGGTCGGGCGTGAGGAAACGCTCGAAAAGCAGCTTGTGGCGCAGCGGATCTACGCCGGTGATGTGCAGGAGATAGGCAACAATGCTGTTGGCCGCTGAGCCGCGCCCAGAACAGCGGATGCCTATCGCGCGTGCATGCCGCACGATATCCTCAACACACAAGAAGAACTCTTCGAGTTCCAGTTTAGCAATCACTTGCAGCTCGCGCTCTATCTGTAGACGCTGTGGACTATCGGGCAAAAGAGCGGCAGGTTCCTGCTTGTAGCGGGTACGCAACCCTGCCTCACAGAGCGTGCGCAGCCTGGTGGTGGCGGTTTCGCCTTCTGGTAGTGACACTTGAGGGGGTATACAGGTCGGCTTCAGGAGTGAGACGGCGCATGAGGCTGCGATTTCGGCGCTCGCCGCGAGCGCAGCGCGCCCCCATGGATAGGAAGAGAAGAATTCCAGCATCTCCTCCGGGCCTTTGAGACAGGCTTCGTCGTTCTGGGGGCGCTCGACGTGGGGTTGATCCACTGTCGTGCGGAGGCGGACGCAGGTCAGCAGGTCGTACAGGTGATAATCGTCACGCGAAGCATACCGGACGCCGTTCGTCGCGAGGACAGGGAGGCCAACCTCTTCCGCGAGCCCGACGAGACTTTGCATGAGCCATCCGTCGTCGGGCAGGCGATGATGTTGCAGCTCTACCCAGCAACATGTCGGTCCGAAATCTCTCGCGTAGCGCTGGGCGACTTCCATCGCAGCCTGTCGCTTTCCCGCGAGGAGCAGCCGCGTGATTGTCCCCTGGCGGCCACCAGTCAATACGAGCAGGTTACCGTGGGTGACGGCGCTGACGAGCTCCGCGAAGGATACAGCGGGCACCGTAGGCGGGCGTATGGTACGGAGGTTGGTCGCCGTGAGCAGCCGGCAGAGTTGGGCATAACCATCTAGGTTGCGCGCCAGCACTACAAGATGCGCGGGCGTTGCGGCATCGCCGAAGACGGAGTCGGTCACGGCGAGCTCCGCGCCGAGGATTGGCCGCACGCCGTGGCGTTCACATGCCGCCTGGAAGCGTACGACGCCGGCAAGGGTCATGTAGTCGGTGAGTGCGAGCGCAGGTAGGCCCAGCGCCGACGCCCGCGCAACGAGCGTCTCGACGGAACTACCCGCGCGCAGGAAGCTGAACGCGCTGGCGCAGTGCAACTCGACGTAGCCTGAGCCGGGCGGGGCGGCATCGGGCATCGGAGATATCTGACGGGCAAACGGATCAATCATGGACACGGTCGAGCACCCAGCGGTTGGCTGCCGCGTCGCGGTACACCTCGCAGAGAAGTCCTTCGCGGCAACGCAGTCTATAGTAGGTGCGGTCGCTCGCGCCCTGTGCGCTAGTCAGGTAGGGCGCGGAACCACGGTCAGCGGCGGAACTGGCTGCCCCAAGAGCGGGCTGCGCCGGCTGCCACCAGCGATCGCGGAGATGCCAGCTCCCAAGTACCTCGGCCACGTGGTAGGTTGCGCCGCGCCATGTGAGGCGTTCGGGCTCGCCTCCCGGCCCACATATCACCGGGATGGTGTGTCCATAGCACCGGCTCATCGACTCTTCTTTCTTCATCAACAGGCGATAGGGCTAGTAGGGCCGAGAGTCGGTCGACGAGATGCCTCCGTAACGGAGGTAAGAGTCGAGCAGGTATGAGCGTCATCCTAGGGGCGTTACCAGTTGTGACGGCCGGCGGACATTCCTGTCCGCCCTTCCGGATGACCGTCTCTGCCTGGCACCGCACGAGCAGGATGGAGGCGCTGTGGGATCTGCGATGCGTCCCTCACCACCAATGGAGGCGCTGTGGTACCTCGCGCCAGGGATCTCCGGCAGTGACTGGCGGCATCGCTTTGGCAGCGGTCTTTTTCATGCCGTGCGCCACCTCGGCCTCTGCCGGCGCGAGGCCATCGACCTCACTCGCCAGGAGACCCGCCAGACGATAGCGATCCTCGGTGAAAATAGCGTCGGTCGCGTGGCGGATTGGGGTAAGCAGCACGGCTCGCCCGTGTCGTCGCGCCAGCCCCTCCTCTACATGCTTGAGTATCTCCCGTCGCCGCATTGCCGGCGTTTGCCAAAGAGCGGACTGCTCAGGGTAGACCGACGCGAGATCGCCGAGCCCAACATGTAGGTCATCGAAAACGCGAAGGCATGCATGTCGATCCGACGGCGAAGTATCTGAGGTACACGCAAGGAGGCTATCAAGGGCACGTCGCAGCTCGGCCGCAAGGATGCGCGCATCATCGGTGTGGGTGCGCAGGTTGAGCCGGATGGATTGCACACCACCACTCTCCCAGGACACGCGCAGGCGTAGGATGCGAGTACGCTGGCCCCGCAGACGTAGTCGCGCGCTCGCGCGCTCGGCGAACGCGGGGAGCGCGGCCACGATTCGCTCGGGGGGCTCCGGCGCATGTAGTCGCAGGCGCAGGAGAAGCCAGTCAGGCGGGGATGTTGGGCGGATGGGGGTGGGGTCCTCGCCACGGGTTATGGCGGCGAGGGCAGCGCCCGCTGAGCTGAAGTGGCGGTGAAGCGCAGGCTCGCCGATCCGTGCCACGTGGGCGAACGTGGACAGTCCATAGTGCTGGAGTCGCTCCACTACCTCGGGCATGATGCGCCCCGCCGGATGCAGCCGCGTGAGCACAGCCACCGGTATATCACGTAGGAAGCTCGACACCGCATCGGCCGTGACCTGTGTCAGCGTTTGCTCCCGCCGCGCGGCGAGCAGGGCGCATTGGGCGAGTACCGCGCTCTTTCCGATTCCCGCCCGTGCGCGTCCGCCGTGCGCCTTCAGCCACACGAGTAGGCCACGCACCGCCGCCTCTGCCTCTTCATCTGTGCAAATGCCTAGGTCGAGAAGCGCACGCGACGCGTCCACACGCTCGACGCGCGGAGTGAGCCTGTAGCAGGCGTCAAGCCAATCTTCATCGTAGGTTTGCTTTGGGGAGAGGCAGTGGACAAACGCGATGTGAGGCCAGGCACGAGACGGAGCGTCACCGCCCGACAGCAGGTGCATGTGACCTTACCTCCGAATTGAACTTGTGTTCTAGATTAGCTGGACGATAGGTAAGGCGTCAACCTGTAACCGGCGAGCAGCGGAAAGTCATGACGGGAAATGACGGGAAATGAC
>CAYYCB010000102.1:6532-10595 GCA_964469715.1 uncultured Ktedonobacterales bacterium
GGAAATGAGTATTCAATGCTCTGTAACGTCTCTGTAATTATCGAGGCGGCGTTCGATGGCGAGCGCGACCAGTCCCCAAATCGCAGCGCGCCGTACACGCCAGGGCGAGAAGAGGCACGCGACCGTGCAGATAGTTAGCCGCTACCGTGGTGGCAGGATCTGCTGCGCCAGATGCAGGGGCGTCTGCAATCTCAGGGACCTGAAATATCCGGGGTGCACGTCGCCTCACTGCCAATCGTCGACGCGAGGGATGCGCGCGGTGGTGCGGCCGGCGGGCGGTTGGGCGGGCGGGCGCTCGTTCCAGCGCGGCTCTTGATACTCGTCCCAGAGGTGGGATTGCTGGATCGCGCGGTGCTTGCGGGTGTCGAGCTCTTTCTTGGCGGCGCGTGTGGTGCGGATCTCGGCGCGCATCGCGGCGAAGACGACGAGCCCAGCGAGCAAGAGGAGCGGTGCGCCGAGAAGCCACCAGTAGCGGGGATCGGCGAGGCGACAGATGGCGGCGCCACAGGTGAGGCCGGGCTGCGAGGAGTTATCCGAGTTTTGCCGCCGCTGACCCTGCTGCTTGGCGTTGTTGAAGGCAGGTGTGGCGTCGCGGATGATCTTGTCACCATCGAGCGCGACGACGGGGCCGGCCCAGGTGTCGGGGATCTCGCCGTTGGCTCCGGCGATGAGATTGCCATCCTGATTGAAGGCCCAATCCTGGCTGACCTTGGTCATGGGATCGCCCGCGGGGTCGGGACGCATGTAGACGAAGTTGCTTACCCAGAGATGGGCGGTCTGGCCGTTGGCGGGGTCATAGGTATAGGGGCCGACGGAGGGATCGGGGTCCTGGGCGATGGCGCCGTGGTAATCCTCGTCATAAGGGGAGGACCAATAATATCTGTTGGTGTACCACTGGTCGAGGGAGACAAGGGTCATCTGATTGGGCTGGATGTTGCCGTTATAGATGCCGAAGCCAGGGTCCCATACTTCGAGGGCGGTGATGCTGGCGGGGTCTTTGACGGGGTCGCCGGTGGCGCGGACACCGCTGACGATGACGGAGTGACCGCCACGGAAGACGATGGCGTGGATAGGCTCCTTGGAGCGCACGAGGTCGGCGATGAGATGCATCGTGGCGTCCTGCGCGCTGACGCGATCCACGACGGTGTGGTAGGAGGAACTGGTGAGGAGTGACTGGCCAACGGCGATGGAGCGTGGGTCGGTGCCGACGTCGCGGGAGATGTCAGCATTGAAGCCGGGGCCCCAGGCGATGGCGGCATTGGGGGCGGGCGTGCCCCAGGCGCTGCGGGCGGGGTCGGTGTTGAACCAGTTGGCGAGGTCGCGCTGAGAAACGAAGGGCTTTTTCCAGTTGATGACGGCGTCGGCGGCGGCGAGGCCGCACCAGATGTGATCCTGCTGCGGCCAGCCGGAGGCGTCTATGGCCTTCTTGACGCTGTCGAAGTCTGGCCCGTAGCGCTGCTCGACACCGCGAGCCGCAGGCGACGAGGGATGAGCCGAGGCGAAGGGCAAACCGAGATCGGGCGTGAGCAGCGCGGTGAAGATGAGGGCAAGGGCCGCCGCGGTGGCCACCAGGGCACGCGCTCGTAGGATGTGCCCCATACGTCCCATGCGCCGCCTCCTCTTCGCCGCGCCACCTGGCAGGCTTTACGTATACACGACCGGCCGCTCGTTGGCAATCCCATAGCTGACACGTCCTGGCGAGAGGCGTTGTTACACGGGATGGCGGGGGAGAGATGGGCAGGACGGAGGTCCCATCCCGTTAGCCAGGGGCAAGGCCGCGCGTTGGAATCAATGAGCACGCTGGCGGGCCTTTTGGCATGCGTGGCGTGCTGGCCGAACGCCGTCCTCTTCCGTGGGAGTTCGCGGAGGAAGGACGGCGTTCGGCATTGGGGAGGATGTGGTGGTGGCGCGGCGAATACCAGTACGCGGCGATGTGTCGATTCCAATACCGTCCAGGTAGAAAGTGGATGTAACCGTGGTGCTGCTGGTTGTTATATTGGCAATTGTCACACCGAGAGGTATCTGCTAGGCTCGTCTATATATGCCCTCAGAGTAGCCTGCCCTCGCCGATTGTCGTGCCATTGGGCTGTTCCGGTGAGGTCTCATCGAGTTTCTTGGAGCGGGCGATGTACGGCGAGAAAGGTGACCGACCTATGGGCGGATGGCGGGCGGGAGCGATCTTTAGAGACGCGTTGCGGATGGTGCGTGAGAAGGGTGGGCGGGGATCATCGCGCGTGATGACGGCAACCGTCATCGGACTTACGCTCGCCACCCTTGGATTCCCCTCCTCTATGGTGCCGGCAACCGCCCTCGCGGCGGGGACGCCGACGGCGAACGCGGGCGCGAACCAGACGGTGGCCAGCGGCGCGGCGGTGCAGCTCGACGGCTCGGCCAGCACCGACCCCAACGGCCTGCCGCTGACTTACCAGTGGACGCAGACCAGCGGCACAGCCGTGACGCTGTGGAACACGATCTCGCCGACACAATTCGGCACAGGCACGGCCGAGGGCGGCGTCGGCGCGAGCGGCGACCACACCACGTTCATGGCGTCCGATGGGACGATGGTGGCCGTCTGGTATGACGGCAGCTACACCAACTTCTCGTACGCGCCGCGCCCGTATACGACGTGGAAGACCATCCAAGTCGTCCGCTCGGATAACCACGCCATTATCACCGGCTTCATGAATTCCAGCGACGACAGCGTTGAGTTCATCACCGGCACCTCACCCAGCGGCTTCGCGTCCTACTATAAGGCGAGCAAGTCGGGCGCATCTTACACACTGAGCGCGCCGACGACTGTGGAATCCACCAATCAGGCCGCCCAATACCTGCCGCACCAGGGAACGCTGACCAAGGACAAGCAGGGGCGCTACTGGCTGGTTTACCTGGACGCGACCGGTGTGACGGGGCACGCCTATTACACGACCACGCCGACCACACCGAATTGGACTGAGGCGTGGCCGTCCAACGGGGCGCCGATCGTTCAGGCCACCAAAATCTACGCGGCCGTCGTCGGCAATTATCTGGTGGTCGGGTATACCAGCAGCTCAGCCAATCAGGAGGTCTACCAGCGCCTCGACGTATCGGGCACGACGCTCGGAACGTGGAGCGCTGTCAAGCCCATCGGCAACAACGAGACTCCGGCCGGCGCGTATCGCTCGTTCACCTCGAACGGGAATATCGGCTTCTGGGCCTCGTTCGACGTCTATAACGGCAACGGTTTCCTGGCGCTGCAATATTCCATCTACAACCCGACGACTGACAGCTTCTCGGCGTTCTCGCGCCTCTCAGAGAACGCGAACGACGAGCATCCGAACGTCGTGACGGATGAGAACGGCGACTTCTACATCCTCTACTCGAAGACGGCGAGCACCTCGACCTCGGTTACCGGCACAGCGGGCAACGCGATAGTCTTCAAGAAGTACACTGTCTCCAGTGGAACGCTGAGCGGCTACACGACGCTCGTCGCGGCAGGTGGCACGGACTACCGGCTTATCCCGAACGGATTCGTCCGCGGGAATTCGCTGGTCTATGTCTACGAGGATACGCCCAACACGACAAACGGGCCGTTCAACTATCTAGCCGGTAGTGTGCAGTGGGGCAGCGCGGCGGCGACGGCGGCCAAGCCGACCTTCACCGCGCCAACCGGGCCAGCCACGCTCGGCTTCCAGTTGGTGGTCAGCGACGGGCAGGCCACCAGCGCGCCCGCCAGCACGACCGTCACGGTTTCCGCACCGCCCGATCCGACGGCGCAATGCCCTTGTAGCGTCTTCGCGACGACGGCCACGCCGACCACGGCCTCGGTCAGCGATACCGGCGCCTATGAGCTGGGCATGAAGTTCCAGGTGTCCGCCAGCGGATACATTACCGGGGTGCGCTTCTACAAGGGGGCGCAGAACACCGGCACGCACACCGGCAGCCTCTGGGACGGGAGCGGCAAGCTCCTGGGGACGGTAACCTTCACCGGCGAGACGGCCTCGGGTTGGCAGAGCGCGAATTTCGGCAGCTCCGTGCAGGTGAGCGCGAACACGACCTACATCATCTCCTACCACACCGACAGCGG
>CAYYCB010000103.1:0-3893 GCA_964469715.1 uncultured Ktedonobacterales bacterium
CGGTCGAAGAGGGCGAGCGCGCTCTGCAGCTCTACCTGGACGGTGAGGAGCTGGCCGATGGGGAAGAAGAGGCGGCTCTGTAGCGTGGTGAAGGCGACGAGCGTGCCGATGATCTCGGTTGTCTGCCGGGGGTCGGCGTGGTGGCCGGGTCCGAAGGCGAGAAAGCCCTGGAGGAGATAGACGAGGGCCGGCGTGATCGAGAAGAAGGTGGAGATGAAGGCGAAGAACCAGCGCCCAATCATCTGCTGGCGGATCTGGAGGGCTACCAGCTTCTCGTTCTCGTTGCGGAACCGCTCGACCTCTCGGCGCTGACGCCCGAAGGTCTTGGTGAGCAGCACGCCGCTCACCGAGAGTGTCTCCTCCACCATGACGGAGAGGTCGGCAAGCGACATCTGAGTATTCTTGCTAATCTGGCGGCGTACGTTGCCGACGCGGTAGGTGAGCCAGAGGAAAAGCGGCAGCAGGCAGAGCGATAGGACCGTCAGCGGCGGCGAGATGACGAGCATGCCGACGATTGTTGAGATGGCGGTGGTGACGTTGGAGACCGTCGAGGTCGCGGTGTCGGTCACGGCGGTCTGCACGCCGGCGATGTCGTTTGAGAGGCGAGATTGGATCTCGCCGGTGCGCGTATCCGTGAAGAAGCGCAAGGGCATGCGCTGAAGGTGGGAGTAGAGGCGCATACGCAGGTCGCGCATGACGCGCTGGCCGATGACAGTGTTGAGGTAGGTCTGGCCGATGCCGATAGCGCTGCTGATGATGGGCACGGCGATCATGACGGCGACGATGATGGTCAGCAGGTCGAAGCGGGCCTGACCGAAGCCGAGCGTGATGGCGAGCTTGAGCATGATGGGGTTGACTACGCCGAGCGTGCTCGTCAGCAGGATCGCGAACAGCACGATGAGCACCTGCCGCCAATAGGGGCGGAAGGCGCTGGCGACACGGCGTATGGTGCGGGCGTCGGCTTTGCGCCCCGGCTCCGCGTCCTGCGCGGCCGGACGCATCATGCGTCCGTAACGCCCGCCTCCGCTGCCCATTATCGCGCCGCCGCGCATCGCCATGTGCCACCTCGTCTATGCATAGCAACCAAATAGTAAACCAATATTTCACTGTGGATCGTAGCACGCCGTTCGCCGGCACTCACCGGCCATTTGGGCAGGACTTTGCACTGCCGGCGTGAGACTTCTGACCGTGTCGGGGCGCGCATCAGAATGGCTTGAAGATCATCAACCAGAGGATGAGGGCCAGGCTGCCACCGCCGATGCCGGTGAGGAGTAGTGGGTGGACGGCGGCAAGCGCATGAGAAATTTGCTGGTCGGTGGGCGCTTCCGAACCCGAAGGGACCTGAGGCTTCGCGTGCGACGGTCCGGTCGCTCCGACGAGTTGGCGAAGGCGGATGAGCGGACGCGAGCCCATGCCGGTCATGGCGATGCTGACGAAGATCAGCAGGCCCAGCGCGGCCCAGATCCAGCCGCGACCCCACCAGCCACCCATGAAGCCGGCGGCGATACCGGCGGCGAGCAGCACCATGAGAGAGGCGTTCGCTACGGCTGTCGCACTTCTAGAGAGGTCGAGAAGGGCGCGTATGCGCTCGATCTCGCGCTCGCCAGTCAACTTGAAGGCGACGGCGGCGGAGGCCCCGTGGGCTAATAAGAAACCGAAGACGCCAAGGACATGTGTAAACACAAGCCACTGGTACATCAGCACTCTCCGTACGTGTCACAACAGGCGCGATCCCCTACGCGCTCATCACATGGCCGGGCCGGATCCCTGGTCTGTGCGCGTTGTCCGCGGTGAGGTTGGGCAGTGGGATGAATGATCTTGTGAGTGCGGACGGCCTGATATCGACTAGTATCGGGCCGTCTCCCACGTATCGGTGAGCCGGCGCCTGCTAGAGCCGTTCAATTGGCCCCTCGCCAGCGGGAGATGGCGCGCCGGGCGTCTCGGGTGCGGGTGGGCTGTGTGGGGCAGGCTCGCCAACGAACTCCGCGAGGTCCGCGCGGGCGCGCTGGACGATGGCGCGGAGCCGTTGGAGTCGCTCGGGGTCGCCGCCAGATGACATGACGGCGGCGCGCATCAAGCGCGCGACATCCATCGCCTCGTGGCGCAGCTCGCGCAGCTCAGGCCGCGCCTCGCGGCCGAAGGGTCCGCCGGGGAAATGCCGGCCGAAGGGTCCGCGGCCGAATTCGTGCTGCGGGCCGCCGAAGGCGTCGGGCTCAGGTCCTGGGTTATGGCGCTCGTGGTGCTCCTTGAGCTCTGCGCGGCCGGCGTCGGTGATGGCGTAGACCTTCTTGCCGTCGGTGGTCTGGCTCGTCACCCAACCGCGATCTTCCATGAGCTGTAGTGTGGGGTAGATGGCACCAGCGCTGGGGCTATAGAAGCCGCCGGAACGGTCCTGTAGCTCTTTCATCATCTCGTAGCCGTGCTTGGGGCGCTCCTGCAGGAGGTCGAGGAGACCGTATTTGAGGAGGCCGTGGCCGAACATGCGGGGGCCGTGGCCCATGCCAGGGCCGAAGGGGCCGGGGCCGAATCCCCAGCGGCGTGCCATGCGCCAAAGCATCGGACCCATCGGCGGCCCGCCAAAGAACGGGCCGCGGAATCCGTGAGGACCCTCGAAGTCGTGCGGGCCGTGGGGGCCGCGTGCCCAGGGCTGCCAGCCTTCGTCAGGCATGTGATGCCCCTCGAAGGCGAATGCGGGGCGTTCGCCCCGCCAATCTCTGTGGCCAAACATGTGTTGTGTGTCCTTTCATGCCACGTATCGAATCGGGGGTTCCATCGTGGAGCCTCATTTCGATATATCTCATTCTTACCGCGCGCATGTCGCGTTGTCAAGATATATCGAAATGAATTACGCAATTCGCGTTGGCATGTTGCAGCTATGCCGGCAGTGGATACAGATTGGGCAGGGAGAGGCAGGGGAGGGGGCGTATTTCGCGGTTGGGGAGACGGTGAAGGGGTTAGGAGGCTATCGTGGGGGGTGGCGAAGGGCGTCGTATGCCTCGGAGAGGCGGTCGGTCACGATGCCGAGCGAGTCGAGGGCGGCCATCGTGAGGCCGGCGCGCTCGGCGTGATCCCTCAACATTTGGGCGTATTGCGTCATCGGCGGGAGGCCAGAGGCGACGAGGCGCAGAAGCTGGATGGCCCTGTCGCGCTGTGTCGCGAGCCAGGTGGGATCACTCAATTGCGCCTGCGACGGTTGAGTGGGCGTCGCGAATTGGTCCGTGGCGTCGCTGCCCGCGGCCGGACCGCCAAGATGCTTGGCGACGACGTGTTCCAGCTCGCCGCGGGCGACAGCCAGGAGGCTGCTGATCTCAGCCAGCAGGCGCGCCTCCGGGAGCGCGCGCCCAAGCAGCCACCACTCATCCTCGGCGATGGCGCGCTCGACGTCTATCAGACGGCGACAAAGGGTATCCGCGCGGACGGCGAGGGCGAGGCGGGGATCGGAGGCCGAGCTAGACGGCGATCCCTTGCCCTGGTCGCGCGGTGGCTGGAACATTCCTCGCTCCTCCTCGGTGCCGGCCCATTGCCGCACCGATACCCTTCCGCACTGTAGACGGTTCGCGTCTCGCCGTCAAGGGGCCGGGCGGCTAATCCCTGCCGGAGATGGTGAATGGGGTCATTGAGGCGTTGCCTTGGCCGATCTAAGGACGTTCAATAGTGTAGTGGCGCTTATGTTACACCGTTCGCGGAACTGCGTATGGCCAAGGATAGTCGCCAATTTTTTGGCGGGCGGGCGCAGTTCCTGCATAAAAGCGATGCGGTGCGGTACACTGCCACTGATGGCGTGAGGATGACGCGGGCGTGGGGGAGCAAGTCATGCGAGTGCGAGCTGCGAAGATGTCTAGCGCAACAATGCGAGCCGGGGAGCAGGACCTCCGCCGGCACGACCTGTACAT
>CAYYCB010000103.1:3993-5554 GCA_964469715.1 uncultured Ktedonobacterales bacterium
TCGGGGCGCGAGCGTGGGCGTCAGAGCGAGGCCGATGCGCTGAAGCGCTACGCCTTTGTGTGGGTTGAGGAGATCATCGCCGCGCACCTGGATATGCTGTTTCCGGGAATGGAGGTCGTCGCGACGCACCCATTCCGCGTGCTGCGGGACGCCGATTTCGAGATCCAGAAAGATCAGGCGGGCGATCTGCTTGAGACGGTGGAGCAGGGGGTGCAGCGGCGGCGCTTCGGCTCAGTCGTCAGCCTGACCGTCCAACCGGAGATGCCCGAGAATATTCGCGAGCTGTTGCGCGAGAATCTGGAGATCGAGCCGCAGCAGGTGATGGAGATCGGCAGCCCTCTCGGCCTCGGCGATCTGAGCGAGCTTATGGACCTGGATCGCCCTGATCTCAAAGATCAGCCGTTGGTGGCGCGGGTTCCTACCGAGCTACGCCGCTCTCCAGATCTCTTCGCCGCGATGCAGAAGGGCGATCTGCTGCTGCACCACCCGTATGACACGTTCAGCACGGTGGCGGAGTTCATCGAGACGGCGGCGCGCGATCCGCAGGTGCTGACCATCAAGCAGACGCTCTATCGCGTCGGGCAGAACTCGCCGATTGTGGACGCGCTGTTGGAGGCCAACGAGCGCGGCAAGCAGGTGGCGGTGTTGGTGGAGCTGAAGGCGCGCTTCGATGAGGAGAACAACATCGAGTGGGCGCGCACTCTGGAGCGGGCGGGTGTTCACGTGGTCTACGGCCAGGTGGACATGAAGACACACGCCAAGGTGGCGCTGGTGGTGAGGCGCGAGGGCGGCAAGTTAAAACGCTACGTCCATCTCGGCACGGGCAACTACAACGCCAGCACGGCGCGGGTGTATGAGGACTACGCGCTGCTTACCTGCCGGCCCGAGATCGGCGAGGATGCGACGAACCTCTTCAACGCGCTGACCGGGTATGCGCGCGGCCTGACGTTCAACAAGCTGCTGGTGGCCCCGGATTCGATGCGCCCTGGATTGTTGTGGCGCATCGAGCGTGAGATCGAGCGGCACCGCGAGACCGGCCGCGGGCGGCTCATCTTCAAGCTGAACTCGCTCATCGATCCCGAATTCATCCGCGCGCTCTATGCGGCCTCGCAGGCGGGCGTGCAGATCGACCTGATCATTCGCGGGATGTGCAGTCTACGGCCGGGTGTGCCGGGCGTGAGCGAGAATATCCGCGTGGTGAGCCTGGTCGGGCGCTTCCTGGAGCACAGCCGCATCTACTACTTTGCCAACGGCGGGGCCGGCGACGACGAGTTGTTGATCGGCAGCGCGGACCTGATGCAGCGCAATCTCGATCACCGGGTGGAGGTGCTGGCGCCGGTGGATGACGCCGGGCTGCGGGCGCAACTGCGCGACGTGGCGCTGCCGGTATATCTGCGGGATACGGCGAACGCGCGGCGGCTCTTGCGCGACGGCACGTATGAGCGTATCGCTCCGCCCGAAGGCGCGAAGCCGTTTGATGCGCAGCAGTGGTTCGCGCATCACCTTCCGTCGCTCGACCCCGAGAGCTCGCTGGCGCTGCGCGCCGTGCCGCCGAGCGTGC
>CAYYCB010000103.1:5654-10444 GCA_964469715.1 uncultured Ktedonobacterales bacterium
GCGACGAGGTTAGGCGGGTGTTCGTGCGTGCGTGCGTGGGCGAAGCAGAATAGGACGAAGCAGTCGGGGCAGGTTACACCGGCCCGGTCGCCGCAGCCGGGCATCGCGCAGAGTGGGACGGGCGGTGCAGGTCGCGCGTTTCGCATCGAACGTCAATCCTTCACATCTCACGGCCGGCCTGGCACTGTGGCGGACCGTGGTTCTCGATGCATCTCCTCGCGATACATAGTACGGTCGAGTCAGATGGTAGTAACACCAGTGCGATAAGTGTCGAACGATTGCGCGAAGGAAAACGCGCGTTCTGTCGCTGGGTGGCATGCGCCCTGCTCGTCGTGGGGAAAGGCCGCTACGGCCTGCATTGGCTCGTGGAGCGTGGGGTAACCGCAAGGAGGAGGGGTGTGGTGCTCAATTCGTCGTTCGTTTCTCGGAAGTGCCCGTGCGGGCATCCGCTGCGCGTTGGCCGCCGCTGGACCGGGCGGCAGTTCCGCACGCTGATCTATGACGCCGGCCGGCCTCCATCCAGCAACCAGCGCCTGGAATATTGCCCTGCCTGCGGCCATCCGGTGGAGGTGGTGTTGCTCTCGGTCAGCGTTGCTTTCGCCTCGGCTGGCGCGAGTGTCCGCGGGCGCGGCGCGAGCGTGATGGATCCGCCGAGTTGGCTATGGGCATAACAGTTCGACGATTGGCATACACTTACTGATGAGGAGGAGAGGCACATCTACCTTCTCGGCGGCAGGCCCCACCCGCGGTTCCCCCCTCGGGGTGCCCTGCCGCCTTTCTTTATCCTCACTCAGATAGACCGCATGATGAGCGGCTACCGCTGCAGCAGCCGCTTGCGGATATGATCGCTTGTCGCCTCCTGCGTCCGAATCTTCGTGACGCCTGCGTGGGCTGAGGACCAGGCGCGCGACCGGTGACCGCGAGGAGCAGGCGCCGAGCCGCCCACTGGGATTTGGCCGGCCGCGCAGCGGGTATACTCCTTGTGTCGCGGACGTCCGACGGCGAGGATGGCCGTAGGCGTGGTGCGAGCGCGATAGCCGAGTGGGCGATTGAAGTCCGCCGAGGGCTGCGTTTGAGCTGAGCGGGGAGACGACACCTCGGGGAGGCTCCCATGGCTGCGAATCAGGGTACCTCACGCCAGAGGCGCGACCCCACCGGCGGGGAGGCGCCATCCAGAGGGGGACGAGCCCGCGTGAGCGGAGAATCGGCCGCCGCGCTGCGCGCCGACGTGCACCTCCTTGGCGGGCTGGTGGGGGATGTGTTGCGCGAGCAGCAGGGGGACAGTCTATTCGCGACTGTAGAGCGGCTGCGCACTGCGGCTATCGCCGCCAGGGCGGGCGGCACGGCGACCGCCGACGAGATTGCCGCGCGAGAGGATCCGTTGCAGGAGTGGGTCGAGCGGCAGAGCGACGAGGACCTGCTCGCGTTGATTCGCGCCTTCGGCGTCTATTTCCATGTGATCAACCTGGCCGAGCAGCATCACCGAGTGCGCATGCTCCGCGTGTACGAGCGCAGCGGCCGGCCGGTGCATGAATCCGTCGCGGAGGCGTTGGGCACACTGGCGGCGCGGGACGTCTCCGCCGACACCGCACGCGACCTGCTCTCTAGCCTCACCGTGCACCCGGTGTTTACCGCGCACCCTTCGGAGGCGCGGCGCCGCTCGCTGCTGGCGCATCTCGAACGCATCATGGAGCTGCTTGACCGGCTCGATGACCCGCGCGCCACGCCTGCCGCCCGGCAGCGCACGCTCGACGCACTGCGCCTGCGCATCACGGAGATCTATCAGACGGCTGAGACCCGCATCGAACGGCCGAGCGTGGAGGACGAGGCGCGCACGGTTCACTATTTCGTCGCGGGTATCCTCTACGACGTGGCGCCGCGAATCCGCGAGGCGGTTGAGCGCGCATTCCGTGACGCCTATCCTGAGGCCGCACCGCCGGAGTTGACCCCTATGCTGCGGATCGGCTCCTGGGTGGGAGGAGATCGCGACGGCAATCCGGCGGTCTCGCCGGACGTGACGCGAGGGGTGGCGCGGCTCGCGCGAGATGCCGTGCTGCGCCGCTACCGCGAGGAGGTGCAGGCGCTTGGCCGCGATCTGAGCCTTTCGCTGCGCCTTTCCGGCGCATCCGAGGAGCTGCTGACCTCCATCCAGGCCGACCGCGCGGATCTCGGCGTCGCGCCGATCAGCCAGTGGCGCGACGAGCCGTACCGGCAGAAACTCGGCCTGGTCGGCGAGCGTTTGCGCCGGACGGAGGTGGAGGCTCGCGGCGGATATGCCAGCGCGAATGACTTCGCCGCCGACCTCGCACTCATCGAGCGCAGCCTGCGCGGACACTGCGGCGAGCGCATCGCGGATGGCCCACTGCGTGACTTGCGAGACCGGGTCCATGTCTTTGGCTTTTCCCTGGGTGAGCTAGAGATCCGCCAGCACGCTGAGCGGCACGCGCGGGCGGTCGGCGAGGTGCTGCGGTTGGCCGGGCGCGATGATTATCTCGCCCAAGACGAGGCAGGGCGCCTGGCGCTGTTGGAGTCCGCGCTGGCGGGGGCGCCGCTTGTCCCGAAGGGGCCGAGTGGCGCGGCGGTGCTATCCGCGGAGGCGCGCGAGACGTTGGACACCTTCGGGGCGATGGCTGACATCCAGCGCGTTTTCGGGCGGGAGGCCTGCCAGACGTACATCATCTCGATGGCACGCACGCCCAGCGACGTGCTTGCGGCGCTGCTGCTTGCGCGCGAACGCGGTCTCTTCGCCTGGTATCGTGACGGCTCGGCCCGCTGTGATCTGGACATCGTGCCGCTCTTCGAAACCATACCGGAGCTGGAGGCGTGCGACGGTATCTTGCGGCGTCTGGCGGCGCTGCCTGCCTATCGGGCGGCGCTGGCCGCGCGTGGCGGACGCCAGCAGATCATGATCGGCTACTCCGACAGCAACAAGGAGGCGGGCTATCTCGCCGCGACCTGGGCCACGCACCGCGCCGCGGCGCAGCTTACGCGAGCGGCCGCTGATCTCGGCCTCGATCTGGTGCTCTTCCACGGGCGGGGCGGGGCCATCGGGCGCGGGGGTGGCCCGATGGGGCGGGCGATCCTGGCGCGGGCATCACGGGCGCGGGCGCCACGGCTGAAGGCGACCGAACAGGGTGAGGTCATTTTCGCTCGCTATGGTGTGCCCGAGATCGCCGAGCGCCACCTGGAGCAGATGCTGTCGGCGTTGCTGCTCTCCGCATCTGAGGAGACGTCGACCGAGGGGATGTCGGCGGGGGGACCGCCCGACGCGTGGATCGAGACCATCCAACGGCTGGTGGCCGACGCGCGCAGCCGTTACGACGCGCTCTTGCGGGAGTCGCCCGCGGCCCTCGATTTCTTCCGCCAGGCGACGCCGTTCTCCGAGCTGGCGACGCTGCGGCTCGCATCGCGCCCGGTCAGCCGCAGCGGCGGCGCCGAACGACTGACGCTCGAAGATTTGCGCGCAATCCCGTGGGGTTTTAGCTGGACGCAGATTCGCGCCAATCTGCCGGGGTGGTATGGCCTGGGTGGCGCGCTGGAGGCGGAGATCGCGGCTGGCAGGTTGCCGCTGCTGCGGGAGATGTATACGGGTTGGCGCTTCTTTGCGCTAGCACTCGACAACGCTCAGATTAGCCTCGGCACGGCTGACATGGCCACGGTACATCGCTATGCCACGTTGGCGACGACGGCGGCCGGGGAGGAGGTACCGCGCATGCTCGCCGAGGAGCATGCGCGCAGTGTGTCCGCGGTATTGCAGATTACGGGACAACGCGAGCTGTTGGAGAACGTGCCGACCTTGTTGCGTACGATCAGGCTGCGCAACCCCTATGTGGACGCGCTGCACCTTGTTCAGATCGCCCTGCTGCGCCGGTATCGCTCGCTCGCCGGCGACGCGCCGGAGGAGCGCCGTGCATACCTGCTCGACGCCATCCACCACAGCATCAACGGCATCGCCGCCGGCCTCCAGACCACCGGATAAGGGCGGCGGAGAGCGTTCGCGGGCTTGAAATCCAGATTCTTGCGGTCGAGATGGGCTCGCGTGAGCGCGCGTGTCGAAACAGCTTCACCGGCTTCTCGCCCTGAGGGGCCGCATGGAGAAGGGCCGCAATTTTTCGGTGGTCTTCTCCTTGCGATTGTGGCAACAAAGCCGATGAGGCTGGTGTGCTGCTATACCCGCGCGGATGGGTCGCGGCTCACCCGGCAGGATCGCTGCCAGCCCCAAGCCGGACGTCAACTGTTCGTCATGTCACGGTAGGCTGATCTGCCGTGCCCGCCATGCGTGCGGTGATGAGGTCCACAATGGGAATCGTAGAACTGAATGCCGCGGCCGCTGCCACGAATGAGCGCGGCAGGCAGATCCGACCGCGCTCCGACTGGCGGCGCATAGCTGCACACCTGCGCCGCCTTGACCAACGCGTGGGGATGAGTGCCGACATCCCAGAGGCCGCGAGTGGGCGGCATGTTCGCGTCGTGCTCTCCCTGGATGATGCCGCTACTGGGGAAGTGGTGACGCTACCGCCCGCGCTGCACCACTCGATGCGGCCTGGCCCCTCTGACCGGGCCTGCATTGAGCTGCTCGTGCCGGCGACGGCCAAGGGTCTTGCCGCGGTGCGCGGGCTGCGCCTCGCCTGGTCCGGCCGGCGTGCCGGGGACGTCGCCCCGCTCTGGGATTGCATGTGTGTGGAGGTGCATGGGCGCGGGACGATTGAGGCGGTGGCGGGTGTGCTCTCCGCATGGGCGAGCGTCTTCCCCGATGCAGTCACGCGCGTCGGTGAGGCCGGCGGCGCGGA
>CAYYCB010000104.1:0-7460 GCA_964469715.1 uncultured Ktedonobacterales bacterium
ACACATGCCGGTGGTAAGAATAGCGCCTGCGGCTACGGCGTCAGCGTGAAGCTTTGGAGCATCGCCTGGAGCTGCGAGTCGGCGTTGTCGCCGGAGACGGCGTCCGTCGCAAGCTGATATTCGTAGCCTCCGGCGATGAGGAAATAGTCCGTGTGGGTGATCCCGACGACGCCGGGAGCCTGTTGCGTGTTGGGATTAGTCTGGAAGGCTGGCTTGCCGGCGAGCGTGAGCGTCTTGACGGTGGGAGGCACGGCCTGCGAGCGCGCCTGAAGGGACGCGATAGCACGCTGGACGTTTGGGTCGCGGGCGTTGAACACCGTGATGGTGAGATTGGAGATGCGCGGCCCCTGGGTCTGCACCGCGCCAGTGCGCGTGATATCGACAGTCAGCGGGATAATGGTGGACGACTGGTCGCCGGTGATTGGCTGCGCCTGCCAGCCATCGGGGTAGGCGATGGAGAAGTGGAAGTCCGTGGATGTGTAGGTCCCGCCATGTGCCTTCGGAGGGGCAGGAGGCGTGGAACCGCAGGCGGCGACAGTGATCGCAATCAAGAACACGCCGATCACGACGGAGAGCAGGCGGCGGATTGGGCGCCTGGCCGCGCTCGCCCGTTCACGCCGCGCACCAGACTCGCGCAGTTCCCGCATGCCCGCTCCATCCTTCCGCAGGTCGCCTGACACCGCGGGCGAGTATACATCCGGGCGGGAGGGCCGTCAACGCGAGCGACCGTGACGGGCTAGGGCTGCTCGTCGCGCTCGCGGGCCGCGGCGGAGGCGTCGGGGTCGGCAAAGAGGCGCGAGAGAACGCGCATGGTGACGTCGGGCGGCACTTCGTCGTATTCGGCGAGGGAGCGGATGCGCGAGACGAGGTGGTGGAACATCTTGTCGACGAGACGCCGGCCAAATCGCTCGATGATCTGCCGGTCATGCTCGGAGAGATGCTCCAAATCGGCGAGCGCGCGGGCGACCTCGGCCTCCTCGGAGCGGTCCACATGCCGCCGCAGCGCCGCGATCCCCGGCACCGCCAGGCGCATCGTGCGCTGGCGCAGATGGTCGCGCAGTCCATCCTCGACCACCTCCTCCACCTGTTCGAGCAGCGCCCGACCGCGCAGCTCTGCCTCGTGGGCCGCTTCGGGACGCAGGCGAAGCGTGTCAATGGTGTGCAACATCACGCCGTTGATATCGCCCGCCGACGGCTCGACGTCCGGCGGCACCGAGAGGTCGCAGATGATGAGCGGTGTCGAGCGCCCGCGCATGGCGGCGGCGACGGCCGTCGCGGAAAGTACCGCGTAAGGCGCCGCGGTGGCCGCGACAACGAGATCGACGTCGCAGATGCGGGAGGGCGCCTCGTCTAGCGCGATTGCTTCGCCGGCCACGTCTTGGGCCAGCTGCGCGGCAATGCCCGGCGTGCGGTTCGCCAGCAGCAATGAGGCGACGCCTTCGGAGCTCAGTAGCTCGGCGCAGAGCCGGCTCGTGCGTCCGGCGCCGATGACCAGCGCTCGCCGCCCTACCAGCGTGCCTAGCTCCTCCCGTGCCGCGGAGACGGCCACCGAAGCGACGGAAACGTCCGCGCGGCCAAGGTCGGTTTCGGCGCGGGCGCGCTTTCCTGTCCGTATGGCGGCGCCGAAGAGGCCACGAAGATCCTCGCCCGCAGTTTCCGCGACCTCGGCGGCGGCCAGAGCGTCCTTCACCTGACCGAGGATCTGCGCCTCGCCAACGACTGTTGATTCCAACCCGGAGGCGACTCGCAGCAGATGGCGCATCGCGGAACTCGCGTCGCGCAGGGTGAGCGCGTCAAGCAGGAGGTCGGTGCTCTCCTCGGCTTCACCCGGCGATTGCGATTCTGCCGAGCCGCCGACGGTGAGCGGGCGGCGAGCTTCGGCCAGCACAAACCGCTGCACGGTGGCGGCGGCCTCGGACCAATCGGCAGAGGACACGTAGAACTCGGTGCGATTGCAGGTTGAGAGGATGACAACTTCGTCGAGAGCAGGTTCCGCGGCGAGCATGCGCAGCGCCCGTTCAAGCTCGCCGCCGGCATAGCTCAGCCTACCGCGCAGCTCGCTCGTCGCGCGTTGATAATCCAGCCCGACCAATCCGATCATGCACTCGCCGTCCATCGTCCCCGATCCGCCCCGTTCGCGTCGCTCCGAGCGAAGGTGTCGCATGTGCCGCGACGCATGCCACAATGGGTATCGTACCGCAGATTGGCCAATCCGGCATCGGGCATACACCGTATTACGGCATACTTCTACATTACGGGGAGGAAGCGCATATGGCGGAGCCTGAGCGTGCGCAAGACACACGTCCACATAGCGTCTACCTTGGGCTGGGAAGCAATCTTGGCGACCGGGACGACAACCTGCGTTTCGCTATCGAAGCGCTGGCTGGCGCCGTCGCCGTGGAGCGCATTTCCAACGTCTATGACACAGCGCCGTTGCTGGTGACGGATCAGCCACGCTTCCACAACCTCGTCGCGCTTGGGCGGACGGCGCTCGCGCCGCACGACCTCCTCCGCTTCATCAAAGACATCGAGGCGTCGGCCGGGCGCACGCCGGGAGGAATCCGCTATGGCCCGCGCGTTCTCGATATGGACATCCTGTTCTATGACGATCTGTCGCTGAACACGCCTGAGCTGACGATCCCCCACCCGCGTATCGCCGAGCGCGCTTTCGTGCTGGCGCCCCTGGCCGAGATCGCGCCGAAGCTGCGGCATCCAACGTTGGGACGGACTGTCGTGGAGTTGCTGGCAGACCTAGGCGACGTTGACGTGCGACAAATGGGCGTCTTGTTCAGCAGGGAACGCTAGAGTATAATTGCCGCGCAACGGCTAGGGGTCAATCGCCGATGGATCGGCGCGGACTCGTGGAGTCTGCGGCAACTGGCGCGATTGCGCGCTGGGACGCCGTCGCGCAGAGGGGGACCGGCCGAACGCGGGCGCTGCTAACCCGCGTCGGTCCGCAACAGGTGAGGAAGCGTCGTGTCGAGTGCCAGCGTCCTGGGGGGTCGCCTCGAAGAGTTCCGCTTGGTCGAGCTGCTCCAGATGATGGGACTCGGCTCGACCAACGGCGCGCTCCACCTGCATCAGGAGGCCGGGCGTACGGGCCTCATCTACTTCGACGGCGGCACGCTGGTCAGCGCCACTGAACTGGACACCGAGGCACTCACGCTCGGGCATGTTTTGCAGCAGCTTGGCCTGGCAACGCACGCGCAGCTTGAGCACGCCTTCCAGTTGCAGACGCACGATCCCCTGGGCAAGCGCATTGGCGAACGCCTGGTAGATCTTGGCGTCATCACCTCTGTGCAACTGACGCAGGCCCTCAAGACGCAAACCCTCTGGACAGCGCGCGAGCTTTCCCTGTGGCGCGCTGGCACGTACGAGTTCCACCCCGGCGAGCGCATGCCACACGACTCGAACGGCGTCCGCATTGATTCCACGCGGGCCGTGATGGAGGTGTTGCGCTACGAGCATGAGTGGGAGAGCCTGGGACCCTACTTGCCAGACGGCATGCGTACGTACGTGACGATGGCCTTCGAGCCACCCATCGAGCATCCACTCATCTTCCACGCGCAGGCCTGGCGTGTTCTCTCGCGCGTCAACGCGCAGAAAACGGTGCGCCGAGTCGCCACGTCGTTGCGCCTGCCGGAGCTCGACGTCGCCCGTATGGTCGGCCCGCTCGTTCAAGAGGGGCTGCTCGTGCCCGTGGGCGGGGCGGGGCGGCCGGGCCTCCCAGAGGAGGCGGAGCGCCTGAGCCTTGACACCTTCGACCTCTTCACGCTGCTCATCGGCATGGAGCAGGATTGGCTCAAGCGCAAGTCACTGGCGGATCAACTAGTGGCGCTGGCGACGTTCATCAACCAGACCATGCAGACGCTTGAAGAGGCCTGCCAACTCAACGGCCTATCGCTGGCTGGCACGACGCTGACGTCCATCCTGGAGACCGAGAGATTGTCGGGCATCGACAACTACCGGTTTCGCGTGGAGAACAATCGCATCGCCGTGGACGATTTCGCCGCCTACAGCCGGCGCGTCCTCGACGGTTCGGCGCGTAGCGCCATCGGGGCGGCCAAGCTCTTCTACGACAAGGCCTCAGAGGTGCTTACCCGCGCGTTGGGAGCTTCGTTCCAGGCGATCAATTCGCGTGTGGCCTCGCCAATCGAACGCACGCAGAATCAGGAGGCCTGGGAGGCCCTCTTCTCGACCTTCCGAGGCGAAGTGCCCACTGGCGAGTGATACTGAATACCCGACGAGCCGCGAACGCAAATGACATAGTGACAGTGGGCCGGGCGCGCTCGTCGTAACTGATACACAGGCTCGTAAGCGGTGGGAGACGCGCTTTTACGCGGGGCTCTCGTGGGAGGCGAGCCTGAGAAAGGAACGAGCAGATGTCCACCTCTTTCCCTCCAGGCACGCCCGAGGCGCGGCCAGGGACAGCAACAGCCTATGCCGTTCAGGCGGGGCCGATGCCGTCAATCATGGTCATCGACGACTCGCCGGCGATCCGAAGGATCATCGTAGCCAGCTTCGAGCGTATTGGGATTCCCGTCACTGCCTTCGCCGACGGTCCCGCAGCTCTGCGCGCGCTGGGGCGAAACGAGGTGGAAGTGCCGGCGCTCGTGCTTCTCGACCTCGGCCTTCCCCGTATGACCGGCTACGAAGTGGCGTCACTCATGCGAAGCCACGAAGCCTTCAAGCATACGGTCATCCTGATGCTGACGGCGCGCGACGGCGTCTTTGATAGAGTGCGCGCCAAGATGATCGGCGCACACGGTTTCATCACCAAGCCGTTCCGCGTGCAGGACGTCGTCAACACGGTCTGCTCCCACCTGTGCATCCCAGTGGGAGGCGTGGCGCAAATGTAACCCAGGACGAACCCACAGTGAGCGTGTGGGGGAACCTGGCCGACTCCTGGGTCAACAGAACAGAGGCACGCGCAGCGCGGACGGGACGCAGCCGGTCGCGGGGCATGGCATCGCATGGGGAAGGGGCTGGCGATGGGCAACGCCGCACGAGACCGGAGGACGGGGGCGCCTCTGCCCGTGTCGCTCCACGAGTTGCTAGCCGCTGTCGGGCCACAGTCCCGGCCGTTCGATCCCTGGGCCGCGACAGGCGATGTCGTTCGCGACGAGTACAACGCCGACGCCTATCTCTCGGTGACGCTTCGCGGGAGGCACTGCCTGCTGCCTCTGGGTCTGTTGCGCGGCATCCTCGCGGAGCGTCCTCGCGTCGTGCGCGTGCCACAAGCTCCGCGCTGGTTGCTCGGCATATTTCCCTATCGAGCCGAGCTGATAGCTCTGGTCGATCCAGCGCCGATGCTCTTTGGCGATGCGGAGAGCGATGGGCCGTTGGGCATGAGCGCCAGCACGCGCCTGACGCGGGGAGGCGTCCCCGGCAACCTCGAAGGAGTCGTCGTCATCGTGGGCAGCGGTGAGCGCAGCCTCGGTTGGCTCGTCGAGCGAGCGGGAGAGAGTACCGCAACCGACGAGAATTCAACAGCCGCTATGACTGGCGGAGCGGACGGTTCACCCATCCTTGACGCCTTCACGAGCCAGCGACTAGCCAACGGTGACGGGACTACGCTGGTGGCCGCAACCGTGGTCAACGTGGAAGCGGCGATGGATGCGCTGCTGGCTGGGCTGGAGGAAGACGGCCATGAATGAGCTAGACAGCATCATCATGTTTGCCGAGGAACTCCTGGCCCTGGTGGGATTACTTCGGCGTCATCTCGACACTCTACGCCACCCAGATAACGGCGCCACTCACGCCACAGCGCTTGAGGAGTTTCATCGCCTGACCACCGCCGTGGCCGACCTCAGCGAGGGCTACCACGCGGATGATTGCGCCCAGGTCGCGCGGGCGATTCTGCGCGTGGCGAGCATGCCCACCACCCCGTTCGGCGACGTGCCCCTCCTCGCGCCGCCCGTCACGCAGGCGCTGAAGTATCTCTTCGACCGCGCCTCGGAGATCCATAAACTCCGTCGCGTCACGTTCCCGACGGATGCCCAGCTCGCCATGGTGCCTGGCATCCTGGCGGGTCTACAGCTCGCCTCGGGCGCCACCAGGTCCGACCTGAGCGCGTACGAGGCCGCGGAGCCCTCCTCCTCCGGCAGTGGGCATGCGGTTATACGCCCACACCGCGACTCGCGCCCGCTCACCGGGAACCTCCCGCCGCCCGCCCTCGATCTGCCCATGCCGGCAATCCTGGAGCATGACTCGCGAGTCGAGACCGTTCCATTCGGTGACTACGCCACACGGGCCGCGCTGCCCATCATGACGCCCGAGCCCCACGCCGCACAGCAAGACGGGATTCCACCTATCCAGGTGGAAGAGGATCGCCAGCGAGCGGATACAAGCGGGGCCGCCGATCATCTCACCCATGATGACTGGGAAGTGATCCGCGCGTTCCAGTCGAGTACGCTCAAGGCTCCCCAGCCATTCGCCGCGAGTCCAGTACCACCAGCGGCTGCCAAGTCTACTATGGCGGGTGTGTCAGCGGAAGACTTCGATGAAATTCCTCCGGAGATGCGGGCATTCTTCCTCAAGGAAGCCGTCGAGGATCTGGTCGGGCTGCGCGAGGCGCTGCTGCAGATCGAGCAGACGCCCGGCGACCGCAGTTCCGTCATGGCGATGGCGCACATCGCCCATAAGCTCAAGGGGTCCGCCGCGCAGTTCGGCTTCGAAACGCTGGCCGCTGTGACGATGTCGCTGGAGGCCGCGTTGAAAGCGCTCTTGCCAACCACCGGCGATATTCAGATGCGCGCTCTGGCTGATCTGACCTCGCTGGTGAGTCTGACACAGACGGCGCTCGACGGAGCTGACGGATCCGACGTCGCGGCGCGGGCAGAGGCCTCGCGAGACCGGGTGCAATCCATCATTGCGGCCCCCGCGCAGCCACAGAAGGTGGCACCCGCTCAAGGGCATCCGGTGGAGCCTCAGGGCGCGACGCCAGCAGTGGGCGCGCTTGCGGCGGGCGATGCGCCGCTGAAGCTGGATGTACACGAGCTCGATCAGCTCACCGCGCAGGTGCACAGCCTCGCCTTCAGCCGCGCGGCGCTCGCGACGGCCACTGACGAGGCACAGGAAGCGCTGCACGATATACACCAAGCCGTCGCGCGGCTGCGAGAGCTTCATGGCCGGGTGCTCGAAGGCGGTTCGCGAGCCGCCCGCGGCGGGGCAGGTGTCTCCGGCGTTGAGGATGTGGAAGGTGTTGGTGGCGAGAAGGGTGGAGGCGGATACTTCACCCGCCTGCTCGGCAGCCGGAGTAAGCGCGAAGATGAGCCTGCGCAGTCACTAGCGCTCGAACGTTTCGACGACTTCGACCAGGCGCTTCGGGGTCTTGGGGAGGCCATCGCCGACGGCATGAGCGCGGCACTGCAGCTCACGTCGAGCATCGAACGGTTGACCGAGGCGAGCAATGCCCACTGGACGACCGCCGAAGCTGTGCAACGCGACGTGATGCGCCT
>CAYYCB010000104.1:7560-10366 GCA_964469715.1 uncultured Ktedonobacterales bacterium
CGAGCAATGCCCACTGGACGACCGCCGAAGCTGTGCAACGCGACGTGATGCGCCTGCGGCTCGTGCCCCTCGCCGACCTCCTGCCACACCTACGCTTCGAGCTCAGGCGATTGCAGCAGGCGACTGGTAAGCAGGTGACGTTCACGGTGCACGGCGAGGAGACGCGGATCGACCGCCATGTGCTCGACGCGCTGCGGGAGCCGATCACGCAACTCGTGCGCAACGCCGTGGTCCATGGCATTGAGGAGCCGGAGGAGCGGGCAAGCGCCGGCAAGCCGGCCGCCGGGTCGCTCTGGCTGACGGCCAGCCATGAGGGCGGCTCGGTGGTCATCGAGCTTGGCGACGACGGCCGCGGAGTGAACCCCGGCGGCCTGGTGGCGTCGGCTCTCGTGGCCGGGCTGATTCCCGCGGGAGCACAGCGCGCGCTGAGCGACGACGAGGCGCTACAGCTCATGTTCGAGCCAGGCGTCACCACCCTCCCGGAGACGCGGATGGTGGGGGGTCGTGGCATCGGACTGGATCAGGTGCGGGCGCAGATCCAGCGGCTGCGCGGCACCATCATCGCGCGCAGTCGCGAGGGCGAAGGCAGCGTCTTCACCGTGCGGGCGCCCATCTCACTTGCCATGCTGCGCGCGCTGTTAGTGACCGCGGGCGGCGAGACGTACGCCGTACCGTTCGACGCGGTGGAGCGCACGGTGCTGCTCGACGCCGCATCCGCGCTCGCCGGGAGCCTCCCCGACACCGAGGGCCGCCGCTTCGCTATGGTCCCCTCCGGCCCATCCACTGGCTCGCTCACAGCAGGTAGCGATGCGGGTGAGCGCCTGCCCATCTATATGCTGGGCGAGCTCCTGGGCACTGTCCACGAGCCCGGAGATCGGACGTTCGCACTCGTCGTTGGGAATGGCCCACGACGGTCGGCCATCCTCGTGGACGACATCGTGGATGATCGGGAGAGCATCGTGCAGGCGCTGCCGCGCCACCTGCGCCGGCATAGTCTGCGCGGCGCGACCATCACGCTGAAGGGCGAGGTCGCGCTTGTAGTGGATCTGGCCCACCTTATCGAGCGCGGTCCGGCTGAGACACGCGCCGAGCGCGCACGCGGCCAGACGCAACCGGCATCCGGCCTCACGCCGGGTGTGCTGGTGGTGGACGATTCGGAGGCCATGCGGCGCTCGCTGACGCTTCCGCTCGCGCGGGCGGGCCTGATGGTCGAGACCGCAAATGACGGCATCGAGGCGCTGGAACGGATGCTGGTCCGCCGGCCACAGCTCGTGCTGTTGGATATCGAGATGCCGCGGCTCGACGGCTTTGAGCTGCTGGCGGCAATGCGCGAGCACGAACAGCTCAAGACGGTGCCAGTGGTCGTGCTAACCTCGCGTGCCGGCGACCGGCACATCGCACACGCGCGGGAGCTGGGAGCCTCGGCCTATCTCATCAAGCCGTGTCCGCAGGATGAGCTCCTTCGGGTCGTGAGATCACTACTTCCGGACCCGGTCAACACGCTATAACTACAGCATGAGCATTTCCGAGTCATCCCGCCAGTCGCCGTCGCAACCCGACGCCGCAAGCGGAAAGCTTTCGCCTGCTGCGGATGCCTCCACCTCCACGCCAGCCGCAGGACGGCTCACAGAACGCACAGGCTGGAGGCGACGCATACGGGCCGCGGGCGCCGTGATCGCGGGCCGGGGCGCTGGTGCGCTCGCCCGCCGCTTGCGCGTGGGCGCCGGCACGAGCATCCCCGGCCTTGTTGCCAGGCGAATAGACCCAGATGTGACCACGTATCTGGCGAGCCAACTCCGGCACGGCAGCGTGGTGATCACCGGCACCAACGGCAAGACGACCACCAGCGGGATGATCGCCGCCGTCCTGCGCGGCGGCGGCCTGCGTGTCTGGCGCAACCGCGAGGGCGCGAACCTCGCACGCGGAGTCACGGCGGCGCTGCTCATTCGCTCGCGGCCGCTGGGCGACTTGCGCTGGGGCGGCGCGGCGGCGGCGGTGTTCGAAGTAGACGAGGCAGCCTTTTCGCAGGTGGTGCGCGAGGTGCAGCCGCGGGCGGTGGTGGTCACCAATTTATTCCGCGACCAGCTCGACCGCTATGGCGAGGTAGATACCGTGACCGAGCGCTGGCGGACGGCGCTTGCCGCGCTACCAGTCGAAACCACGCTCGTGCTCAACGCCGACGATCCCGCCGTCGCGGCGCTCGGACTCGATGCGCCCGCGGGCCGCACAGTGCTCTATTTCGGCGTCGAGAGCGTCGATCAGCATACGCCCAAGGGTGGTGTGGAGGTCATCGACTCGCGCACGTGCCCGCACTGCGGGGAGGTTCTGGCGTTCGACGTGCGCTTTTATAGCCACGTCGGCCATTGGCGCTGTCCCCGCTGCGGCCTCGCACGCCCGCAGAACGTGGTGGAGGCGCGCGACGTCTCGACGCACGGACTGGATGGCTCGTCCTTCGTGCTCTCGACGCCGGACGGACAGACGCAAGCGCGGATCGGCTTACCCGGTCTCTACAACGTCTACAATGCGCTCGCCGCCGCGACGGTCGGCCGCGCGCTGTCGGTGACCACTGACGCCACCGTTGGAGCGCTCGGACGCTTCACCGCAGCCTTCGGGCGAGCCGAACGCATCGCCGTCGGCGACAGGACCGTATGGCTGCTGCTGGCGAAGAACCCGACCGGGCTGAACGAGGTGCTGCGCGCGCTCGCGGTGGGTGGCGGAAACCAGCATCTCCTCGCGATCCTCAACGACCGCGCGGCCGACGGGGAGGACGTCTCGTGGATCTGGGACGCCGACTTCGAGCGCATGG
>CAYYCB010000105.1:0-3619 GCA_964469715.1 uncultured Ktedonobacterales bacterium
CCCGCGCCGCTGCGGTAACAGGCGATCGGTACACCGTCCGGAGCGGTGAAGTAGACGACTTCAGGCGCTGCAGGCTGATGTGCGTACATAAGTACCCTCCTCAGGCAAACGACCTGCCCAATAGCGGATCAGGATCATCCCATCTTCGCGCCGTCACATGAGGACGTCGTGGCGAGCGAGACGAAGTTGTCCAGGATGCCAGCTGCGGCGCGCTCATCGCGGCTCGGAGGCTAGCTCCTTGGCAAACGACTCGACCACCGCGGCGAACTCCGCCGGCTTTTCAAAGTACGTGACGTGGCCGGAGCCTTGCAGCTCAACGAATTGCGCACCGGGGATGCCCTCCGCCAGAATCCCTGCAATGGCGCGCAGCGTCGGGTCGCTCTCGCTGCCACGAACGACCAGGCACGGTACACGCATCTCGGCTAGATCGGCACGCGAGATCTGGTACGGAGGCATCGCGAGGTCGCTGAACATCTCGGTGGCGTTGTCGCGATACGGCGTCTCGCGCCGCGCCTCTGGAAGCTCCCGCCACAACCCCGGACACATGATCTCGAAGAAAGCGTCCACCCCGGCCCGCGGCCCGCCCCGCGCGACGGCGGCATCTACGGCCGGTTTGATCTGCCCGACAAACGACTTCCCCCCATCAGGAGCAAGCGCCGTGATCGGCGGCTCCGAGAGCACCGCGCCCGCAATCAGGCGGGGGTAGCGCCGGACGACGTCCACCGCCACACGCGCGCCGCCGCTGGAGCCGACGAGGATGCACGGCGCGAGGCCCAGTTCCAGAATGAGCTGCGCGGCGTCGTCGGCATGCAGCTCGACCGTGCGCTGCGTGATCTGGCCGAGCGGACTGCGTGAGTGGCCGCGCCGATCATAGGTGACGCAGCGGAAGTGGGGCGAGAGCCGCCGCACCTGATCGGCCCAGACGCTGGCATCTCCGCACATCCCATGGATGAACAGCAGGGGACGCCCATTGCCAGCCTCTTCGTAATAGAGCCTTGTCCCATTAACGTCGACCGTTGCCATGTGAGACCTCCCTTGTCGACGCTGGCGCCGTGTCCATCTCGTCACGTCAGCCAACATTCCGACCCCTGCCCGGACGCTGCACTATGGTGGCTCCGCCGCCTACCGTTTGTTGCCTGCGCCCGGCTCAGCTCACCTTCCTGAGCAATGGTCGAAGTGCCTCGGCCAGCTCCCGAGGGTGGTCGAAGTACGGGGCATGGGCGCCGGGAATCTCGATGAGGTCGGTTCCCACCCGGTCGGCGACCCATCGCGTGGCCTCGTAGTGGTAGTCGCCCTGTCCGGAGTCACCGCCGCGATGCTCGATTCCCGCCAGCGCAAAGACTGGGACGCTGACCTGACTAAGGGCGGCGGCGTCAGGCACGTAGGTGACGAATGCCGCCAGCTCGGTGGAGAATAAAAGTTCGGCGTTTCCGAGCATCCGCTCGCGCAGCGTCGGCTCCAGGTGCTCGAAGTTGGCCTCGCCGGCCTCTGCACGGAGGAATAACTCCAACGCGCCGCGCGGGCCGCCCTTGGCGAGAGCCTCCTCGGTCATCCCCTGGAACTGCGCGCCAAGCTCAGCGCCGCCAGGCACCACTGGGATGAGCGGTGGCTCGTGCACCAGCGCCCCGCGTAGCGCCTCTGGGTGGCGCAGCAGCAGATTCAGCAGGATCTCGCCTCCGCCGCTCGTGCCAAAGACCGCCGCCGGCGCGATGTCCAGTGCCCGCAGCAGCGCAGCCGCATCGTCGGCCTGCTCGTCAATTGAGGTGGTCGTCCAGCCTTGGGGGCGCGGGCTGCGCGAGTTGCCGCGCCGGTCATAGGTGACCACAGTGAACTCGTCGGCGAGCAGCTCGGCGACTTGCGTGAAGGTCCCCCCGTCGCCCGTCGCTCCTTGGATGAACAGAACAGATGGTCCGCTGCCGCGCCGCTCATAGTAGAGTTCTGTGCCGTTGACGCTGACCGTTGCCATGTGAGACCTCCCGTCGGCTAGCCCGCTGGCCTAAAAACATGTCTCTAGGCAGCAAGGATAGTCGGATCGGGGTGTCAGGGCATCGGACGAACGCCCTATTCTGCCGGCCAGATACGCTCGTCGATCAGGTCATGTTGCGCGGCGAAGAGCGTGGCCGCGGCGCGCGTGGAGACGCCAACCTTGTTGTAGATGTGCTGCACGTGGTGTGAGACGGTCTTCTCCGCGATGACCAGGGCGCGCGCCATCTCACGATTCGAGTACCCGCGGGCGATGAGCCGCAACACCTCCACCTCGCGTGCGCTCAGCCCTGCCGGCAACTCCTGCCGTACACGCCTGGCGCTGTGGCCAGCCGCGTTCAGCACCGCCTCGACAGCGCCACGATCCAGGCGACCCGCCGTGACTTCGGCGAGCAGGCCCTCGGCCGCCGCGGCGGGCGAGAGCGCCTCCCGGTGTGGCCGCGGCTCCGTCATCGCATGGTAGACGTCGGAGGCGGCGAGAATCCGACTGGAGACGGGGAGCATGCCACCTGAGATGCCGCGGTAGTACCCAGAGCCGTCCGTGCGCTCGTGATGACACGAGGCTATCGCCCGTATGTCGCCAAGTGACCGCGCTCGTGCAAGCACTCGGTCGGTGTAATACGGATGAAGGCGCACGCGCTCCCACTCGGTCTCGCTGAGCTTACCTGGCTTGTTCCAGATACCGACCGGAACACCCACCCGCCCGATGTCGTGCAAATGTGCGGCCCGGCGCACGGCGACGCACTCCTCCTCCGGCAGCCCAACAGTACGTGCGGCGCTCTCGGCGAGCGCGGCAACACCCGGCGAGTGACCGACGAGATAGGGCGACTTGAGGTCGGCGAAATCGGCAATGGCGCGCGTGGCGCTGTCGAGCGCGTCACCCCGAATGCTCAGGGGCGGGCCAGGCTCGGCAGCCAGCACAGCCTCCCAGATGCCAACCTCGTCGAGCCCGTCGAACAACGTTGGCGCCGCCTCGGAGAGTCGCAGCGCGAGATTGGGGTCGTACTGCGAGCCAGCGCGCGTGCGTAGCACCGCCTGTGCGGCCTCGACGCCCCCCTCATGGTGGTACAGTTCGGCTCCCGTCGCGACCACGACCATCCGGGCAGGGAGGGTAATCGCCTCTCCCTTCAGACGCGCGGGCGAGCCTTTGCCATCCCAGCGCTCGAAGACCTGGCCCACGGACGCCACGACGGTCGACTCCATGCCCAGGCGATCCGCGAGCATACAGGCAACCTCGCAATCGCCCGCCAAGACGTGGTCGCGTCCCCCCGGTCCCTCAAGGATGATACTCGCCAGGGCCTGCGCCCGCCGGAGAGCCGGCAGGCCCGCGCCTGCAGACCGCAGGAGCACCGGAAAGACCTCGCGCGGACGCGCCGGGTCCAAGGGAAACATCTCACCCAGGAACGCGAGCTCGTCGTAAAACTTAGGCGCCACCTCCCGCGCGGAGGCCACGCAGCCAACCGAGCGCAACAGCGCGACGTAGTAGACTTCCCGGCATGCCTCCTCGCCGAGGCCGATGTGGGCGGCAAATCGTGTGGCCAGCAGACATGTGCGCAATGCCTGCTCCTGCGGCAGCCCCGTACCCAGGTCTGTCGCGAGCGACAACGCGGCGATCAGCTCAGCCAGCCGCACGTTC
>CAYYCB010000105.1:3719-10313 GCA_964469715.1 uncultured Ktedonobacterales bacterium
ACCCAGGTCTGTCGCGAGCGACAACGCGGCGATCAGCTCAGCCAGCCGCACGTTCAGTTCGCCCGGCGCAGCGTCTTGCATGTCGGCCTCCCATCGCCACATCGTTGAGGCTAAAATACCATCGGCGCTAACCAACCATACACCCACTCGGGATGCTCCGCGAAGGCGTGCGGGTCGTCTCCCGCCCGCACCGCCACCGGCTTGCCGTCCTCCCCAAAGTCGAGCTGCATAATCAGGTCGTCCTCCACGATGCGCAGCCCGATCTCACCCAGCAGCGCCAGCGCCTCCACGCTCGTGCCCGGCAGCGAGGTATGCACGTCAATGTCGGTCTCCGGGGCGTCGTCCGCCGTCGCGCGCCACGGAGCCTCCGCGTCGAGCGCCGCGCGCACCACACTTGCCGCCGCCCGCGCATCTTTCGCCACCCATGGCCCCAGGCGCACGCCGATGCTCGGCGCCTCCTGCGGCCGCGCGACGACATACCCCGCCAGTTCCCCGGCCGCGTCCGACGCGACATAGAGCGCGTTCCGCGGGTCCACGAGCACACGCGCCAGCAAGTCCAGCCGGTCGCCGCCGAATGCGGCGCCGTCCAGCGTCGCGATACGCCCCAGTGCCGAGACATCCAGCCGGGTCGCCGTCATGCCGCCCGCCACCTCCTCCAAGACATCCCGCCGCAGCGTACCCAGCGTGCCGTGCGCGTAGTACGACCGCCCGGTCGGCACGAAGCCGAGCTTGAGGTAAAGCGGCCGCCCCTCCACCGTCGCATCGAGCAGCGCGCTCTTCACGCCGCGGCTGCCCATCCACTCCAGCGCGGCGGTCATGACACGCCGGCCCAGGCCCTTGCGCTGCTGATCGTCCCGCACGACGACGTTGCCGATAATGCCAACACCACCCGCGCTCGCCGTCGCCGTCGTAGAGGCGACCACGCCGCCGGTCGTCCCGATGGCCGCGGAGTCGCGCACGACGAAGACACGGCTGGCCTCCCACGCGATGAGCGCCCGCAACAGCTCCCGGCTCGCGTGCCAGCCCACCGCCAGGCGCAGCGCGGCGAGCGCTTCCACGTCGTCGGGCCTCGCGATCTCCACCGTCGGCGTCGCCAGCACGTTCCACCCCTCGTTCGGCATCCTGCGCCCGCTCCCGCGCGGGCATCTCCTCCTCAGGGTAACACAGTGGCATGCGCGGGTTCCACAGTACGCTCGCTGCAAAGGGTCGTGCCAGCGCCCGGTGTTATACTGACCAGGGTGCGCGCCCCGCGCACGACGCCAATCCCCGGCCCCGTCTATTCTGGGCGCCGGGCGCTCCTCGGAGTTATTTGACAGCATGCATACGACGACGCCGGCCTCCACTGCCTGGGGACGCCATCGCCTCGATTGGGGCGCGCGCACGCACGTCATGGGCATCGTGAACGTCACGCCCGACTCGTTCTCGCGCGACGGCCTCGCGTTCGACGGCCTCCCGCGCGATGAGATCGTGCGCGCCGCCGTAGAGAAAGCCGTGCGCATGGTTCAGGACGGCGCCACATTGATTGACGTCGGTGGCGAATCCACCCGGCCCAGCGTAGCCGACGAGGAGCCGCTGCCCGTCGCCATCGAGCGTGAGCGCGTCGTGCCCGTCATCGAGGCGTTGCGAGCGACGCTCCCGAACCACGTCATCATCTCCATAGACACCTACAAAGCCGCCACCGCCCAGGCGGCGCTCGATGCCGGCGCCGATCTGGTCAACGACGTCTGGGGACTGCGCGCCGACCCCGAGATGGCCGCGCTCGTCGCCGCCCGCGGTGTGCCGCTCGTCCTCATGAGCAACCTGCGCGGCGCACAGCGCTTCGAGCCCGTCGCGGACGTCACGCGCGCCCTCGCCACAAGCCTGGAGCGCGCCCTCAGCGCCGGCATCCCCTGGGACCATCTCATCCTCGATCCCGGCTTCGGCTTCGGCCTCCACGGCGCTGACAATCTCATCGTCCTGCGCCGTCTCGCCGAGCTACGCAGCTTCGGGCGCCCACTGCTCGTCGGCACCTCGCGCAAGTCGCACATCGGCCTCGTCCTCGGCACGCCCGTGGATGATCGAGTCGAAGGCACGGCGGCCACCGTCACCCTCGCCATCGCCAACGGCGCCGACATCGTCCGTGTCCACGACGTCAAGCAGATGGTCCGCGTCGCGAAGATGACGGACGCTGTGGTCCGCGGCTGGGAAGAAGGCGCGTCATGAGCACGACCATCACCAGCTACCCTGAAGCCCTCGCCTGGCTCTACAGCTTCAGCGACACCGAGCGCACCGGCGTCTTCGTCCGCGACCGCGAAGATAATCTCGCCCGCGAGCGGGCGCTGCTCGCCGCCCTCGGCGAACCGCAGCGCGCATACGGCGTCACGCATGTCGCCGGCACCAAAGGCAAAGGGTCCACCTCCGCCATGATCGCCGCCATCCTTCAGGCGGCGGGCATCCGCACCGGCCTCTACACCCAACCGGACCTGCACACCTTCCGCGAGCGCATGCGCGTAGACGGTCAGCTCGTCACGCCCGAGCAAGTGGTCGCGCTCGCCACACGCCTCCAGGATGCCGTCACGTACGCGGGCACGGCGCTCGGCCCCTTCATCACCTACGAGATCGCCACCGCGCTTGCTTTCCTCCACTTCCGCGAGGCACGCGCCGAGCATGCCGTGATCGAGGTCGGCCTGGGCGGCCGGCTCGACGCCACCAACGTCGTCGAGCCGCAAGTCAGCGTCATCACCTCCATCTCCTACGACCACATGGCGGTCCTCGGCAACACACTCGCCGCGATTGCGGGCGAGAAAGCCGGCATCATCAAGCCGGGGATTCCCGTCGTCACCTCGGCGCACGCGCCCGAAGCGCTCGACACCATCGCCCGCATCGCCGCCGAGCGCGCCTCCCCCCTCGTGCGCGTCGGACCCATCGACGCTGAAGGCGCCGCCTATCGCTACATTCCCGGCCCCGCCGCGGGCGAGCGCCAATTCTTCGACCTCCAGACCCCCACCGCGACCTACCGCGATCTCGAGCTCTCCCTCCTCGGCGTCCACCAGTTCGAGAACGCTGCCGCCGCGGTCGCCACAGTCGAGACGCTCCGCGAGAGCGGCCTTCCCATCACCGAGGAGTCCATTCGCCAAGGCCTTCGCGACACACGCTGGCCCGCGCGCCTCCAGGTCGTCGGCCGCTCGCCGTGGCAGCTCGTGGATGGCGCGCACAACGCCGACTCGATAGCAAAGATGTTCGCCGCCCTCCGGCGCCACTTCGACTACGACCGTCTCCTGCTGATCTTCGGCCCACTCGCCGACAAGGACGTCTCCGGAATGGCCCGCGAGATCGCCTCCGCCGCGGTGGACCGCGTCTACACCTGCGCCGTCGCCCACCCCCGCGCCACGCCTCCCGCCGAGGTGGCCGCCGCACTCCGCGCCGCCGCGCCTTCGCTCGACATAGCCGTCTACGGCGACACCCAGGCCGCCCTCACCGCCGCCCTCGCGGATGCCGCCCCGCGCGACCTCGTCTGCGTCGCCGGCTCGCTTTACCTCGCGGGCGAAGCGTTGCGCTGGTTCGCCGCTCGCGACGAAGCAACCGCCCGCGTCATCGAGATCGCCGGCGTAGACCACTAGCGCGGTTGGTTCACCGTGTTCCGCGAGCCGCCCAGGCCCGCGCGATCAGGTGGATGGAGCCGTCGGCCTGGAATGGGAGACTGGCACGGATGCGCTCCCGCAGCGCCGCTCGGCGCTCTTCATCCAGCGACATGGCATACCCCGGCGCCGGACCTTGCCCACCCAGGAACGGCGACCAGTAGTCATCGAAGTCCCGGAAGACCGTAGGAACGTCAATCGCCCGCACTTCCACCTCCCGTAACCCCGCGCCACGGAAGAGATGCGCCAGCGGGTCCGGTTGGCAGAGCGGGAAACGCCGCCCCTCATCCAGCTCAAGCACGGCCGGGTCCAGCGCCACCGCCGCATCCCAGAAGTGCCGCATCAGCTCCATGCGCCCGGCGTAGTCCCACACGTAGGCCGCTGCCACCCCGCCCTGCCGGCTCACACGGGCCATCTCCGCCACGGCCCGCTCTGGCTCGGCGACAAAATTCAGCACCAACCCAGAGACGGCCGCGTCGAACGCGCCCACCTCATACGGCAGCGCCCGCGCGTCACCGACCTCGAAGCGCACTTGCGGACTCACCACCTGCTCTCGGGCATAGGCGACGTAGCCCGCCGAGGGGTCGATCCCCACTACGTCGCGCGGGGCGGCGTGATCCAGGATGGAGGCGCTGAGCGCCCCCGTGCCGCAGCCAACATCCAGCCAGCGTGCATCGGACGGCACGTTCAGCCAGGCCAGAAAGTCTCTGGCGACCAACCGGCTCCAGCGTCCGACATACGGCTCGTAAGCCGCACCGCTCGCCCAGACGTCCCCTCGCCCTGACCCTTTCACACCGCCACCCGAGTCTGCGTCAGCCGTCGACATACGCGTTCTCCTCACAAGCTAAGCTCTCAGATTCGGACCGTCGGGTTAAGCCTACATGCGAGAGAGGCTCTGCGTAAGTACATAAAATGGACCTGAGCGGCGAATGCGGGTATACTGCGGTCATGGAGACATACGGCCAGTGGTGCCCTGTCGCACACGCATCTGAAATCCTCGCGGAGCGGTGGACGCCGATCATCATCCGCGAGTTACTCGCCGGCGCCTGCCGCTTTAACGATCTGGAGCGGGGCCTGCCCGGCATTTCACGCACGTTGCTCGCCCAGCGGCTGCGCCGGCTCGAACGGGTCGGCCTGGTACAGCGACAGATTGCCCCGAATGGCCGCACCATCGCTTACCTCCTGACGCCAGCGGGACAGGACTTGCAAGGCGTCGTAGACACCCTCGGCGCCTGGGGCGCCCGCTGGGCCTTCCCCGACCCAAGGCCCGACGAGCTGGATCCCGGACTACTGCTATGGTGGATGCGCCGCAGTATCCACACGGAGCGTCTGCCCCCAAGGCGGGTCGCAGTGCAATTCGATTTCCCAGGCGCACGCAAGGAGCGCTGCTGGCTGATACTGACTCCGGCCGAAATCTCCGTCTGCTTGGATGATCCAGGCTTCGACCCGGACGTGCTGGTGACCGCAGACCTCTCCGTCTTCTATCAGGTCTGGCTAGGGCGCCTCCCCCTGGAGAAGGCTCTTAGCGCGGGTACGGTCCTCATCTACGGCAATGTACAGCTCGTGCGGGCGTTTCCTAATTGGCTGGAGTGGAGTCCGATGGCGCCCGCCGTTCGTGCAGCGGACATCGCAGCCGGAATCGCGCGGGAGGGGGCGAACAGCTCATCAAAGCTGGCGGCACCCGTATCCTAACCTGAGGGCTGCAGCGGCCTCCGAATATCCCACAGCAAATGATTCGTCGCGCTCGCCCACCAACGCCAGACGGGCCATTCGCGTTGCCACCCTACTAAGGGCACGATATGCTGACCCGGCGTAGAGCGATAGCCCGCTTCGTGGCGGCGCGGAGGTAGAGAGACGATGGGAATGCACGTGGCCGAAGCGAGCGAGACAGCCTCGACGCCCCGCACGCCACCGGCCGGCGTCCCCGACCCGCAGCCCTCGGCCGCGCGACTCACCCTGCTCATCGCCTCCTGCGCGGCGATCATCGCCGCCTTCGCAGCCTACATCGGCACAGCCCTGCGCGCCACACGCATGCACGAAGGCCGCTTCGACTTCTCCCAGGTCTACGCCGCGGCCCGCGCCCTGAGCCTCGACCCGCACGCGAACATCTACTCCCCCGCCGTCATCACCGCCAGCGAAGTAGCCGGTCGCGTCCTCGCGCCGCCGTCCCTGCCGTATCCCTACCCGCCGTTACTGGCAATCCTGCTCGCGCCGCTGGCGCGCCTGCCCTTCCCAACCGCCGCGAACGTCTTTCTCTATTTGAACCTCGTTCTGTGGCCACTCTGCACGCTCATCGTCGCCGTCGAGGTGCGCCACATCCTGGGCGACACCCTGCGTCTGCCCGGCGCCTACGCCCCACAGGGAGTATGGTCACGCCTGCTGGCCGACCCTGCCCCGGTCGTAGCGCTGGCCATCAGCGCCTCGATCTTCTTCATCTCACGACCCGCGCAGTGGACCATTGGCAACGGACAAGTCAACTTCCTCGTGCTCCTCCCGCTCGTGGCCGTCCCCTGGCTCACGCGTCGCGGCCATGAGCGTGCCGTCGGGGTAGCCGTCGCGCTCGCCGCGATGATCAAGCTGACCCCTATCGTCCTGCTCGGCTATCTGGCGCTGCGGGGCCGGTGGAAGGCATTCACGTCCGCCATCACCACGCTCGCACTGCTGACGCTTGGATGTGTCGCCGTCGTCGGACCCCAGGTGATTCTGACCTACCCGACGGCGCTGCTCGGCATCAACGCAGGGGCCGCCGCCGAGGCGCACAATGAATCGCTCACCGGCCCGCTCTCCGGCCTGCTCGTGACTGCCGCGCCTAGCGCGACTCCCATCATCCACCTCGCCACATACGCCGTGCTCGCGGCGCTGGCCGGAACGCTCGCCGTCCTCCTCTGGCGTGCGCCGCATGGCAAGGCGGCTCAAGGCGCGGATGCCCGTCAGGACTCCGACAGCCTGGGGTATGCCATCGCGCTCTGCGGCATCG
>CAYYCB010000106.1:0-10297 GCA_964469715.1 uncultured Ktedonobacterales bacterium
TACGATGGGCAGCAGGTGTGGTCCGCGCGAGACGTCTCCGTGCGCGACGGCAACCTGATCTTGACGAGCGGGCGGTCGTCCTCAGGCCAGCCATACGAATCAGGCGCGGTGACCACGCAGAATACGTTCAGCTTCACCTATGGGCGCGTGGATATTCGGGCATGGCTACCGCGAGGCCGTGGCCTCTGGAGCGCGTTCTGGCTGCTCCCAGCGGCGCCCGTCACGAATGGGTACGCGCCGCATGAGATCGATCTGCTAGAGGTGCTTGGCCAGGATCCTTCCAGAGCCTACATGGGGAACCACTGGAACGGAACGGCGCAGAGCTATTGCACCTATAGCGGCGCGGACACCGCGGCGGGCTTCCACGTCTACTCACTCGTATGGACGCCCACCGACCTGACCTGGTATGTAGACGGCGTAAACACGTGTCACGATACCACGGGCATTCCGCAGGACCCGATGTATCTCATCTTGAACACTTACGTCGGCGGAAGCTGGCCCGTCACGCCCGACAACACGACGCCCTTGCCGCAGGACACCGTCGTTGACTACGTGCGGGTATATCAGCCTGGGTCGCCTTCTCAGTAGGGGCACGGTCGCGGCCCTGAAGGGGCCGCCGCAGGGCGCGACGCGAGCTGAAGCCCTACGATCCATCAACACCCCAGACAATATCGGCATCACGAGTTCCGCGAGATGCGTCCCGAATCTCGTACTCAGGATTATTCGGGGCGAATGGCCTGTGTCGCGACCACAGCCATCTCGGCGTCAATCTCGGCGCTCGCTTTGGGCGAATCGAGCCGGCGGACGACTCGCGCCGGCACGCCCACCGCCACCGCATTCGCGGGCACGTCGCGGCTGACTACGGCGTTTGCGCCGATGACGGCGTTGTCTCCGATACGCACTCCCGGCAGGACGGTCGCTTTCGCGCCGATCCAGACGTTGTTGCCGATGACGATGGGCTTCGCATCGAAGCCCTGGGCGGCACGCGGGCCAAGCTCCCCGCCGACGATGTGATTCTCGTCGTGGATGGAGACACGCTCGCCGAAGAGGCAGTTATCGCCGATCACCAACTCGCTGTAAACCGACACGTAGCAACCGCGGTTGAAGAACACGTTCTCGCCGATCACGGTGCTCCCGTGGAAGTGTCCGGTGAAATCACGCATGATGCGCAGGCCTCGCCCGACGCGGAGCTGCGCGCGTGGCCCCACATCGAACTCGGCGCCGCGATCCACGAAGAACAGCCCGACCCGCAGGTTGCGGTGGCGCAGCCTGAAGGACAAGTAGCGGCCAAATCCGAGCAGATTGCGCGCCGAGAACTGGCGCAGCGCCGAGCGCAGGCGCTCGGCCCGGCCGCGGATAGGCGAGCTGGCGCAGAGCACGCCGACGCCCACGGCTACACTCCCCACCGTCTCGGCGGCGATCCAGGCCCACCCGGCTCCGACGATCCCCATCCTCGGGAGCAGTATGGCGCTCAGCGCGAGGGTGATGGCGCCCATGCCGACGTTGAGCAGAGCGGCCAGATGTAGCCGCTGGCGAACCCGTAGCACACTGACGGCGACGTTCGTGATCGCGTCGGGCACGGCGGAGGCGATCAGGATGATGAGCAGCGGCAGACCATGCTGGGCATACGCTGGCCCAAAGAGTGAAAGAACGAGGTTCCCGCCGAGGAAGAAGATGAGCATGGCCGGCGCCAGCAGCGCGCCGATGGTGAGAGCGCTCGTTCTCACCTTCCGTGAGAGGTTCTCCGCGGCATGCGACCCCTCCGCGAACAGCGAGGAGGACACCGAGGAGGAGACCATGAAGAACAGGCTGCCCACCATCCATGCAGTATAGAAGTAAGCGTTGTCCGCCGGGGAGAGACTCATCGTGACCAGCATGGGAAGCATATACATGGGCAATACGCCGCCCAGATTGATGAAGTGATGCCAGACCAGGGAGGCGAGCATCTCACGCGCATGCCGGCGGATTCCGCTGCTCCTGAGCGCATATCCACGCCCGAGCCGCGGTACGAGGACCAGCATCCCGATCACGAGCATGATGGCCGCGGCGAGGTTCCACGAAGAGAAGATGCCGAGCGCACCGAGCGCGGGAACGGCTGACAACAGGGCCAGCGCCACGATCTTGAGCACGGCGAATCCGGTGTTCCGCAGCAGCGTGTTGCTTGCGGCGCGCTCGGCGACGAATACCGCGTCGAGTACCGTCGAGAGGTTCCAGAGCGCAACGCCCGTAACAAACGTGAGCGCGAAGATTGCCAGTTGCCCTGAACCAGCGAGCTCAGGCAGGATGCGCGGCAGCACGCCGATGACCACCACCCCGGCGAACAGACCGGCGAGGGCGACGGTGGCCATCGCGGTGTTCACCGTCAGGGACCAGTTGGGGCCGGCCTGGCGACGAGGGAGTATCTGCACCACGGCGGAGCCGACACCCAGGTTGGAGATGCTTGCGACCAGCGTCATGGCGGCGATCAGCGCCGATGCCAGGCCGACGTCGTGCGGCGAATACGTGTGAGCGGCCGCGATCCAGAAGATGTAGCCGAGCAGCGACGTCACCAGCGTCGTCCCCATCAGGAAGATACTGTTGCGTAGCAGCGAGCTCATGCGTATGCGCTGCGCCAACGAGGCGATTGTTGGCGATGACCTGAAATCCGTGACCGGTCCTCGGAGTGCCGCTTCCATAAGTATCATTCCTCCCATCTGGTGCCTGATCTCTGCCACCGCCTGGCAGCGAGCCGGATTTGCTCTATGTGTAGTGGCCACGAGTCGGCGCCGGCGCCATCGGGGCGGCGTGCTCTCCTGGCAGGAGGAGCCAGAGGGACACGTGGCGATAGATTTGCGCGGGCGCATCGGCGCGATAGAGATCGACTTCGACCTGTTGGACACTGGGCGTGCCGGTCAATGGCAGCGCAACCGACGCCTCCCATCGCTGCTGTGAGGTCAGATTCAAGGATTGCCACTCCTCGACAACAGCGCCGGCCACGAGTACGTCTAGCCGGTAGGTCTGGCTGCCGGTTTGTAGGTTGGCTACGCCGACGCGTATCGTGTGCTGGTCGGCGGACTGGTTGGAGTTGGCAGGAAGTGCCCAGAGCTGCGTCATCTGGGACGGCTGTGAACCGCTGGCGCTCGCGCTGGAGAAGATGATCGCCGCAACGATCATCGCCGCGGCCCCGGCACACATGAACGCCTGGGGAATACTCAGATGTGTGCGCCAGGTGCGGAACGTGGCAAGCGGAATCCCCGCGGCGCGCGCAAGCCCGACCACACTGGCTGCGAGCGTGATGCCGCCGAGCAGCAGCGCCCACGAGTTCTCGCGAATGCCGCCAGGCACCAGGTTCAACGCGATGCCGCTGGCGATCGTGAGCGCGACGCTGAGCCCGACGCTGAGGGCGAGCCGCTCGGCGCGGGCGAGTGCATCGGGCGGCAAGACTGCCGCCGTCAGCGCGTAACCCGGCAACACGAGGACGAACGGAAGCGCGAGCACGGCGCCCATCGTGCCCGTGATGAGGCAAGCCGTCATGGCGGCGTGGGCCAGCAGAATGACGACATGCAGGTCGAGCAGGGTCCATTTCATCTTCATGGGCTAGCTGCCCTCCCCTGTCCCATAGATGGCGATGGCGCCGTTATCGAAGATGCGATTCACGCCGGGAAACCCATCAAACTTGTCCAGCGCCGCGCGGTCGAGTGGCTTCTCATGTTGGAATGCCCCAGGTTCGCCTTCGTCGAAGTAGGTGCCGCTGGCGGGCAGGGCGGTGCTCAGACGCAGATCAACCACGATGTACTGGATGCCGAGCTGGCGTACGAGCTGCTCTTGTGGCGCCCCGTAACTCGCGGCGGTGAAGAGCCAGGAAGGCTCATACCGACCGCTCAAATCAGTGACGGGATTTTGGCCGCCATAGGTCGCCATCAGCAGTTGGTTCTCTTCGTCGGTTGCGATTTTGTGCTGCGGCCCGACGAGATCTTGCATCCACGAAGCGGCCTCGATGCCCTCCGGGGTGACGGAACGCGCGCTGGCCGCCGCCAGGAACGGCCCTGGGGTATAGCGCCAGGGCAGGCCCGCTCCGATGACCATGCTGCCGAGGAAAACGACACCTGCCAGCAAGATCACTCCGCCGACTGTGACCGGCCGATACCAGCGCCACGTCGTGGGAGAGAAACGCCGCACATCCACGTGCGCCTTCCCATATCCGACATGTGGGAGCAGATAGCGCGGTCCAATCGTCTGCTGGGCGGAGACCAGGCGACGGATGACCACCGCGAGCAGGAATGCGGCTGGGATGAACGACCACGCCATGAGGCGCGTCGCGCCATCCACACCGGCGGGCACCAGTCGCAGCGCCAGCGAGAGGGGATAGGCAAGCGCCGCCGTCGCCAGGACGCCCGCAATCGCATCCGTCCGCCTGTGGCGTCGAATCTCTAGCCACCCTACCGGCAGCGCCAGCATGATCACCGCGACGGCGGCGAACGACAGTATCCGCTCCCAATCGGGTATCGGTTGTCCCCAGTGCGCGAATAGGGTGCGCGTGTGGCCACTACCTGAGAGAAGATTGACCAGTTGGGTCAGGGAGTTTCGTGGATACCACGAGAGATATGTCAGCGCCTGGTCGCCTGAGAGGACGAACCAGAGGGCAATCGCCGTCACCGCAACAGCTACCGAAAGGCCGAACGCCAGGCGCTGCTGCTTGCTCCCACGGAGGACCAGCCCGAGCATCATCCACATCAGGAAACCGAGGAAGAGCAGCGAGGTAATGTGGTGGGTGATGGCCATAGCGCCGAAGAGCAGCGCGGCCAGCGCCAGGAACTGGAGACGCCGGCTGCCGCGAAGGTGTGAGGCGCGCACAACCGCGCAGAGCGCCAGCACCCCAAGCGGCAGGGCCAGGGCCTCGTAGCCGTATTGCCCATCATCGAAAAGGATAGAAGGGTTGGCGAGGTAGAGGGCAGCCGCGATGGCCGCCAGCCGGGTGGAGCGGCCGGCCATCTCGTAGAAAAGGAAGAGCGCCAGCACCAACAGCGCTCGCGCAAGTCCGACCAGCAGCATGCCCACCGGGAAAATCGGGAGCCCGCTCAAGCTGCTGACAGCGTTGGTCACGATCTCAAGCCCAGGGAACGATGGGCTGATTGGCAAGATCGGGTTGGGGTCGAAGAGATGGTGGCTCGACGCGATGTCCTGAGCGGTCCGCCAGTGCTGAAACTCGTCGTTGAGCGCAAACGCGGTGGGGTATTGCAAGAGTCGAACGAAATAGAGGCCGACGCCGCCCACGAGGACGAGGCCGATGCGCTCCCAACGTGACGCCGTGGCTCCGAGCACGAGACGGCTGACAATCGGCAGGAAGATCACGGCGAGGCCAAGCCAAAAGAAGAAGTCCGCCCACGGACTATCAACACGCCCGGAGTCGTCGGCGAGCGCGAGCAGAAGCACGCCGCTGGCCGCGGAGAGCGACAAGAGCGGTAACCATCCCCATACACCCCCGACGAGGGAGGTCGCAAACGACGGCACTGAGGCGCCACTACGTGCCGTCGGCAACGAGTAGCGCGTCGGCGCATCAATCTGCCAGGTGGCGGTAATGGAAGTGGCGGGCGCCGGGCGCCTTGCCCGGCCAGTGACTCCCACCGTGGAAAGGAGGGTAGCGTACCGAGCGCTCCGATTAACGCGCATCCACCGATCCGCGATTCCTCGGTTCGATAACATGCCTCACCTCCCTCCCAGCGCACCGGCGTGTCCGGATAGCTTTTTAGCGGCGGGGGCAGTCGCGTATCCACGCGCCAGGCGCTCATAATTGGCCTCGATGCGTGTCACGACCGCCCCTGCCCGGAACGACGCGACGTGCCGCCTGGCGGCGGCGCCCATGCGCTCGCGAAGGTCAGCGTCATCTACCAGCCGAGTGAGCGCCGCATGCAGCGCGTCCGCATCGCCCGCGGGCGTCAGCAGACCGGTCTCACCGTCCACAATCTGATCGCGCAGGCCGCCGATGCGCGAGGCGATCACCGGGCGGCCCATGGCCATCGCCTCCAACGCCACCGTCGGGCAGGGGTCCGGCCACACGGACGGAACCAGACCGGCGAGGCTGCGCCCCCAGGCGTGCATGACCGCCTGATGCGGCCAGTCTTGCAGCGCAATCGCTCCCTCTGGCAGCCCAGCCATGAGCTCCGGCGTATCCGACATGGGATAGCCGATCAGCACGAGCGCCGGGGCGGCCGGGCGCGTCACGCGCAACTGCCGGTACGCCCGCAGCAAGACGTCCACGCCTTTCGCCCGGCTGAGGGCCCCGACGTAGAGCAGGAACGGCTCGTCCGGCAGGGCCGAGGTATACGACGTGACGTCACCGCTCGTGTCGGCGACGTCGTCTGGAATGAAGTTGGGCACAACCTCGAACGGAATGCCGCTGTCTATCAGGCCGTTCCCCTCGGCCACGGCGCGACTCACCGGGACGAAGAGGTCCACGGCCCGCCGCTCGACCGGACTCAGCAGCGCGTGGCTGACAACGGTCGGCGCGCCTTTGGCCAAGCCGTAATGCCCGCGCACGCAGGAGAGACACTTGCCAAGCGCCGGCCCGTCGCAGACTGCCCCGTTTCGCATCAGCGTGACGGTAGGGCAGGCGAGATTGTAGTTGTGGAGCGTCACGACGAGCGGCACGCGCGCCCACCTCTTGAGCGGGAGATAGGAGTGCACGAGCCAGTTGTGGGCGTGCACAATCTCTGGCTGCTCACGCCGGATCACACGCCGCAGCGCCAGACTCACCTCCGGATCGGGGAACGGCGGGGCGAAACGGCGCGCATCCGAGCTGAAGAGAAACGACGCCCGCTGCATCGTGCCGCGAAGACGGTAGACGCGCACACCGGCGTCAACCTCATATTCGGCAAGCCCGGCATGCCAGAGCGTCGCCACGGCCACGTCGTGACCGCGCTCCGCGAGCGCGTGGCTCAGATTTCTCACGTGGCGCTCTTCACCGCCGATGATCGGCGGGTAGAACTGCGTCAGCATCAAGATGCGCATGCGAGCCTCCTCGCACCGAAGGCCTCGGCATAGACCTCGGCAAGACGCTCCACGCAGCCTTCCCAGGTCGGCAGCTCGACGTGTCGCGGCACGAGCGGCTCTTCGAGCTGGCGGACGATGGCCGCCGCGGTCCGCTCGGGAGTGGTAGGGAGTGCGATGTCGCGGGCGAGGCCGCGCTCCGCGAACTCGCGCAGGCCGGAGGTGGCGCCGACCAACAGCGGGCGGCCGATGGCGAGCGCCTCCATGGCCGCGATGGGGTGGGCCTCGTAATCGCTGAGCAGCGTGACCAGATCGGCACGGCCCAGCGCGGCGGCCATCCCGCCGCGATCACTTGGCGCGATTGGACCGATCTCGACGTGGTTGGCCACGCCCATCACACGCGCCAATCCGCGCAGCTCGCTCTCGTAGGGTCCAGCGCCCACAATGCGCGCTCGCGCCTCGGGGAATCGCTCGCGAACGATAGGCAGCGCGGCGATCACCCGATGGTGGCCCTTGTAGCGCTCAAGGCGTCCCACTGAGACGATGAGCTTCTCAGGGTCACTCGTTCCGAGCGGTTTGAGCGCGTCGGCGCCGACCTGGGGCAGCTTCCCTCCGTTGGGGATCACGGTGAATCGGTCCCGCGGCAGGCCCAGAGCGCCTTGGAAGAAATCGGCCTCGAAGCGCGAGACGCCGATCAGCCGCTCTGCTCCAGCGAAAAGGGGCCGAAGCAGCCGCCACTGGCCGGCACGCGCCAGGTTGCGCAGTCGGGATGGATGACCGCCCGTGTGGAACGTGAGCACGTACGGCACACCGGCCGCGCGGGCGGCGTGCATGGCAAGGGGCGCGACCAGTGTGTGCGCGCCCTGCACGTGGACAACGTCGAAGCCGCCGTTGGCGATGACACTGCGCACGGCCGGCGCGAAATAGTAGTCGCGCTGAGCGGGGTACGCACGCACCCGCCGCACGCGCATGCCGGCCACCATCTCTTCCGGCGCGAGCGCACCGGTCGGATCGGTGGTGAGCACCGTCACATCGTATCCCGCCTGGGCGAAGCGCTGGCCCACCTCATGTACGTGGGTCTCCACGCCGCCCATCATTGGGAAGTATCGCGCCGTGACAAGCAGCAGGCGCTTCGGCCGCGAGGGCAAGAGTCCCAGGCGCACGGCCGGAGCCGAAGGCGGCAATGTGTTAGCCAACATCGCTGGACCTCATTCCCGTTTCTGGGGCCAGCGCACGCGCCCACTCCGCGGTGGAGGCGGAGAGAGCCAGCAGCAAGGACGCCAGCGCCTCGCGAATGGCCAGGGCGAACATTGTCGCGCGGCCTGTAACGTAGCCCGCCAGGGTGAACAGTATGCCGAGCACGATTACGGCGGCGCGCAGCAATCCGGCGGCATCACGCAGGGTGAGCGCGTCTAGGACACCACGAGCGACACCTAACGGCAGCGTGCGCCCGGTATATGCGCGTTCGGAAGCGAGGCCGGCTCGCGACCCGACAGACCCGACCACCAACGCCTTCGAGCGCCCCTCGTAGAAGCAGCGGCGGCGGAAATAACGGAAGGTTGCGCGGCTGCGCGGGACGCGATGGCGCACGCGCGCACGCGGCTCATGCAGGAAGGCCTGATCGGGCCAGCGTTGACCGGCGCGGATGCACAGCTCCGTCTCTTCGCACCCGACAGGATGCTTGCCGATGCGCCCGATGCCCTCGCGGAAGCCGCCGACGCCCTCAAATACGGAGCGCCGGATGCACATCGAGCTGCCGATAGGGTTGCGAATGGGGGCGACGCGCATGGGCTGGCCGCGATAGCTGCATCCCACGACCCAGTAGAATTCCTCGGGCAGCCAGGCAGGCTTCTTACCCTCCCACAGTGGCTCGACCCAGCCGCCGCTGCCGAGGACGAGCGGATTGGCCGCACGGCCGGCGAGGTGGGAAAGCCAATCGGGCTCCGCCACGGCGTCGTCGTCCAGGAAGGCGACGTAGGCCCCGGCGGCCGCGGTCAGGCCGGTGTTGCGCGCGCCCGAGAGGCCGCGTTCGAGCTGGTTCTCGACTACTGTCACCCCGTCGAAGAGGTGCTGCGCACGCGCATAGAGTGTCGTGTTGTGATCGATGACGACGATGATCTCGCGAGGGGCAACTGTCTGGCGCTGGACCGAGGAGACCGCCGCCGCGAGATCCGCCCATCGCTCTTCGGTGTACGCGGCGATGATGACGGAGACGTCGGCAGAATCGGGCTGTTCAGACACGGCCGCGCCCAGGAGATGGAAGGTGCGCGCGGGTACATAGCGGGCGTCAGTGATGTTCGCGCGCCCGCGCGCCCATTCAGCGCCTATGGTGCGGAGCACACGGCCGCCATCGCGGAAGGTATTCAGGTTGCTGGTTCCGTGGATGCGCTGATGCTCGAAGCTCGGCACTTCGACGATTCGCAGGTTGGCCTTGTGCGCGCGCAGATTGATGAGCGTCTCGACCTCAAAACCGGAGCAATCCACCTCGAAGCAGTCGAGGGAATAGCGCCAGAACGCGTTGTAGCCGTAGCAGAGGTCCGTGAAATGTGTGCCGAAGAGCGTGTTCACCAGCAGATTGAGGCCGCCGTTGCCGGCGCCTCGCAGGCGGGTGATGTCGGCGCTGCCGCCCTTGGTGCAGAAGCGCGATCCTTTCGCGAAGTCAGCGCCGCCCTCCAACGCCTCGACGAATCGGCCTATCTCCCGAGGGTCGGTCGAGCCGTCGGCGTCGATCATGACGATCACGTCGCCGGTGCATGCGGCGAAACCGATGCGCAGGGCGTCGCCTTTGCCCCGCCCTACCTGATGGACCACGCGAATACCCGGCAGGATGCGGCGCGCCGCCTCAACCGTGTCGTCGCGCGAATGTCCATCGACCAGAATGACTTCGTGTACCCATGGGGGAATATGGGGCAACACGTGCGGCAAGTTTGCCGCTTCATTGCGGGCCGGCACCACCACACTGACGCGCGGATGGCCATGCGCCGTCCGCGCGCTGGTCCGGGGCGCATGCCGCAACCCTAACCCGTCCAAATCCCTGACCACCATCATCCTTACAGCCTCCCATGCCCGAACCTCACTCCATCTTCACCCGATCCACCCTGGCGTCCGCGCCGGGCAACCTTCCCAGCGGGTTCCGCCACAAATAAGCCGCCATGTATCCCCGGCATGTATTAGGGGGAACAACCTTCGCAAGCTGGCCTATTCTGCCCTTTCAAGCGCACACTGCGATATGTTTGTATCTATCGTAGTACAATTGTGTATATCATGAGTTGTTTTGAGAAGTCATGAGGTTGAGTGCTGCGTAAGCCGTGTGAGGGAAGGAGGGAAGGAG
>CAYYCB010000107.1:0-10267 GCA_964469715.1 uncultured Ktedonobacterales bacterium
CCCGGCTTCTATGCCGTCTGGCCCCGCGAGGAGGACGGTGATACGCTGCCGGCGCTCGAACAGGGTGAGCCGCTCGACCTGCACAAGCTCGATCCCGAACAACACTTCACGCAGCCGCCCCCGCGCTACAACGAGGCGAGCCTCATCAAGGAGCTTGAGGAGCGCGGCATCGGACGTCCAAGCACCTACGTGCCCATCGTCAGCACTATTCAAGATCGTGGCTACGTCGAGCAGCAGGAGCGCCGGTTCGTGCCTACCTGGCTCGGTGAGACGGTCAACGATCTGATGATCAAGCACTTCAACGACATCGTGGACACCAACTTCACGGCGGACATGGAGCGCCGGCTCGACGCCGTCGAGGGCGGCGAGCAGGAGTGGACGGCCTTCCTCAAGGACTTCTACGAGGCCCTGCGCGGGCAGCTTGAGAAGGCCGAGAGTGAGATGGATCGTGTCCAGAAGCCCGTCGAGGAGGCCAACGAGGACTGCCCTCAATGCGGCAAGCCCTTGCTCATCCGCTCGGGTCGCTTCGGCCGCTTCATCTCGTGCTCCGGCTACCCGGAGTGCAACTTCAAGAAGCCCTTCACCGTCAAGACGGGTGCGGTCTGCCCCCAGTGCGGCGGCGATCTGGTGGAACGGAAGTCGCGCAAGTCGGCCAAGATCTTCTATGGCTGTGCCAACTATCCCACCTGCAACTTCGCCGTCTGGGACCGGCCGCTGCCGGCGCCATGCCCGGAGTGTGGCGGCCTGCTCACCCTGGCGAACGGGCGCACCGAAGCCGCGTGTTACAAGTGCGGCGCCGTCGTCCGGGGCGCACAGGAAGGCACACCGGAAGTCGTCGGCCACCGTACGCCGGAGTCCGAGCGCGCTGCCGCTGCGGCCTCACGCGGTACTGGTCGGGCGCGGCGTTCCGCGGCCGGCGGCGAGGCGGGTGAGGGGGCGACGTCTCCGGCGCGTCGTACGACGCGCACGTCGCGTGTGGCCTCTGGCGCAAAGACAACCACCCGCCGGACGACGTCGCGAACGCCCACCCGGCGCGTGTCGAGCGCGTCGGCCTCGCGCTCGAAGTCGGCGGCCTCTGCCTCGCCGCGTCGCACCTCGGCCCGTACGAGCCATAACGATACGGCCACATCCTGAATCCCAGGCATACAGCATGCGTTAGTATGATGAGGACACGGAACCAGCGGAAAAGATCAGAGATTCGATGACGCAACGGGTGACAGGCGACTTGCATGCGACTACCATCGTAGCTGTTCGTCGCGATGGGCGGGTCGCCATGGCCGGCGACGGCCAGGTGACAGTGGGCGATATGGTGATGAAACACACCGCCCGCAAAATACGTCAAATGCTCAATGGGCGAGTGCTGGCGGGCTTTGCCGGCTCGACAGCCGACGCACTCACACTCTTCGACAAATTCGAGGCGATGCTTGAGCGCTATCAGGGTAACCTGCGCCGCGCGGCCGTCGAGCTTACGAAGGAGTGGCGTACCGACAAGTTTCTTCGCCGGCTCGAAGCCATGCTCCTGGTTGCGAGCCGCGATGAGCTGCTCGTCCTCACCGGCGACGGCGACGTGATCGAGCCGGACGACGGTGTCGCGGCGATTGGCTCTGGCGGCGGCTACGCGCAGGCGGCGGCCCGCGCGCTGGTGCGCCAAACCGAGCTGCCGGCGGCTGAGGTCGCGCGAGCGGCGATGGAGATTGCCGCCTCGATGTGTATTTATACCAATGACCATATTCTACTATTCACGCTCGACCAGGAGAGTTCCGAGTCTGCGAGCGCAACCGGTGCGGCGGATGTCACCCCGGTCGCGCAGGGTGTGGAGTCGCGATGAATTCCTCGGGCCGGCGGGAGATGCGGGCGATGAAAGACCTGACTCCCCAGCAAATCGTTAAAGAGCTGGATCGCTTTATCGTCGGGCAGCGCGACGCGAAGCGCGTGGTGGCGGTGGCGTTGCGCAACCGCTACCGGCGGCTTGCCTTGCCTGCGGAGATGCAAGCGGAGATCACGCCGAAGAATATTCTGATGATCGGCCCGACTGGTGTCGGCAAGACCGAAATCGCGCGCCGGTTGGCGAAGCTCGCTGATGCGCCGTTTATTAAGGTCGAAGCCACAAAGTTCACTCAGGTCGGCTATGTCGGGCGCGACGTCGAGTCTATTGTCCGCGATCTGATGGACGCGTCCATCGGGCTGGTGCACGATGAGCGCATCGCCGAGGTGCGCGAGAAGGCCGCGCAGGCAGCCGAGGATCGCATCGTTGATATTCTGGTGGATAAGGAGATCGGCAGCGACGAGGCGGCGGTGGTGCAACTGCCGGAAGCCGCGGAAAAGCTTGAACGTCGCGGAAAAGCCAAGGCGGCCGTGACGGCGAACGCGACGGCGACCCCGGCGCCGCGTGTCGCCGCCTCCGCACGCCAGGTGGCCGCGAGCCGGCGCCGCCGCGCGCAGGTCAAGAAGACGGTCACCGAGCGGATGCAGCGCAAGGAGCTTGAGGAGCAGATGATCGAGATCGAGCTCGATCCCGACGACGCGTTCCCCTCGGTCTTCGAGATGGTTGCCGGCATCGCCACGGAGGATCTGGGCGACGGCATCCAGGAATTTCTCACCTCTATGCCTGGTCCGCGCAAGCGCAGCCGCCAGGTGTCCGTCAAGGAGGCGCGCCGCCTGTTGACGCAGGAGGAGGCCAACAAGCTCATCGATTTCGAGGTCGTGGTTGAGCAGGCGACCCAGCGCGTCGAACAGTCGGGCGTTATCTTCCTGGACGAGATTGACAAAATCGTCGGCAGCAAGGTAGATACCGGGCCGGACGTCTCCGGCGAGGGGGTCCAGCGCGATCTGCTCCCTATCGTCGAGGGGTCTACGGTGATGACCCGCTTCGGCCCGGTCAAGACCGACCACGTCCTCTGGATCGCGGCGGGCGCCTTCCACAACGCCAAGCCGTCCGACCTCATTCCGGAGCTTCAGGGACGCCTGCCGCTGCGGGTGGAGCTTGCCCCGCTCACCGAGGCGGACTACGAGCGCATCCTCACGCAGCCTGAGAACGCGCTCACACGCCAATATAAGGCGCTGCTCGGCGTCGAAGACGTCACGCTTGAGTTCACCGCCGACGGCCTCGCCGAAGTGGCCCGATGCGCCCAGCGCATGAACGAGCGTGTGGAGAATATCGGCGCCCGCCGTCTGCACACCATCATGGAGAAGGTGCTCGAAGACGTCTCATTCGATGCGCCGACAATGACAGGCCAGACCGTGACGGTGGATGCTGCCTTCGTGCGGGGCCGGCTCGAGGCACTGCTTGCCGACGAGGACCTCAGCCGGTACATCCTGTAACAGGAAGTGCATTCGCCAACGGAACGGGGCCGGCAATATGCCGGCCCCGTTCGCTGTTCTTGGTCCCCGCGTAGAGTATTGGCCTGGGATGGTGTCGTTCGCGCTCGCGGCGCTATCGGAGTATCGTGGCAGTCACCGAGTAGATCGGCGGGAGGAAGTCCGCGATGAGCCGCCACGAGTCGCCGCGGTCGCCGCTGGCAAAGAGTTGGCCCGTGTTCGTCCCCACATACACGCCGCAGGGATCGAGCTTGTCCGCGCACATGCCGTGGCGCAATACGCCGAGGCTCACGCCCGGCCCCGACGGCAGGCCGTTGGTCAACGGCTCCCACTGCTCTCCGGCGTCCTGCGTGCGCCAGATGGTGAACTGGCCGCCAACATTGCGACGCCCCATTCCGTCCTCGACGATCGTGTAGATCGTCTCAGGATGGTGCGCGTCCAGCGCGATCGGGAAGCCAAAGTCCGAGGGCAGATTGGCCTGTATGTCGCGCCATTCGTTGCCCGCGTTCTCCGTCATGTAGATGCCGCAATGGTTCTGCTGGTACAGCACGTCCGGCCGCGTGGGATGCTGCACGAAGCGGTGGATACACTGCCCGAACTCGGGGTACTTCTCGGGCTGGAAGTCTGCCCGCGTCCCTCGGTTGGCAAAGGACCACGTCGCGCCGCCATCGTCCGAGCGAAGGCAACCCACCGCCGAGATGCCGATCCACATACGCTGGGGGTTAGTCGGGTCGGCGACGATGGTGTGCAGACACAACCCGCCCGCGCCTGGCTGCCACTGCGCGCGTGTTGGGTGGTTCGCCAATCCCTCGTTGAGGCTCCAGGTCGCGCCGTTGTCCCTGCTGACCCAGAGGCTGGCCGGATCGACGCCAGCGTAGAGCACACCCGGCTCCTCCTCTCGGCCCGGCTCGATGATCCAGATATTGGTGAGGCTGAGACCGCTCTCCTCAGGGAATTGGATACCTCGCTCGGCCGATGCCCAGGTCTGCCCCAGGTCGTCGCTGTAGCGGATGAAGGACCCAAAGAAGTCGCCGTTCTCCGCGGCGAAGAGGCGACTACCCGCGCGCTGGTCGAGCGTCGCGTAGAAGATGCGTTTGTTTCCCAGCTCTGCCTGGCGAATCTCCCACTGCTCGCGATCACGCGAAGTCAGTAGGTAGAGCCCGCGCTTGGTCCCCACCATCAGCAAGACCGTGCCTTCGGCGTCGGATTGGGGTCGCGTCATGGCTGTCCTCCCTTGTGAGTCTCACTACCTCTGGGTACTAGCGGCGCGCAGTCAGCCGCCGGCGACGGACTGGAAGATGTGGATGGTCGCCCCGGTCGGTACGGGTGTGTCGAGACCATCCGCGTAGCGCACGTTGGCGCCATTTACGAAAACGTTGACGTAGGGGCGCAGCTCGCCGGTCTCCAGGCAGAGGTTGAAGCGGAGGCCCGGATCCTGGTGATCTAGCGCATTGATGACCTCGCGAACCGTTGCCCCCTCCGCCTGGCATCTAAGCCTTCCGCCCGCGCGGGAGCGTAATGCGCCTGGCAGGTGTACGGTGACCCAGCGAACATCGGGAGCGGAATGCATCAGCGCCTCGCAATCAAAGTGACCCGTTCGTCGGGTCCGGTCGGCCCATGGGCACTCTATACCCAGCGGCAGGTGTTTACGACCTGACTGGACCAAGTGGCCCCTCGCGAGTCCCCAAAGTACTATCAGTGTTGTTGCGTGCCGTATGAGGCCAAGTCGCGCGGCCACGGGCAGCGCCACGGACACACCGGACGACAACGTCGCGCATCCATTCCGAGCATCACCGGCAAATGCGGTAAGCGCCTCATGTCCGCAGCAGGCATGCCTACGCTGAGTTGATTGGGCCGTCTATGCCCTTCGAGGTTGATTGCGCCCAACGTCGGGCATAGACGGCGACAGGAGCATGAAGAGGCGGCGAGCATCATGCCCGCCGCCTCTTCGTCATGTACGTCAATTCGCCTCGCGAGTCACCCGCGTTTTTGGCGCTCGAAAGCGTGTTACGGCTGTGTGCCGACCTGCGGTCGCTGCGGAGTCGGGCGCCCGTCGTTGCCGAGAAGGCTGATCTGCTCGTGCGCCAGTGTCGCGTTCGGGATCGAGATCTGACTGCCGCCGGTGTCTACCACGGTCGAGTTGAGATCATGGCGGACAACCGTGCCCTGCTGCTGACCAATCTGCACGCGCTGCCCCGGCTGCAGCATGCGCCCCATTGAGAAGCCTGAGATGAGGCCCCGTGCCGAGTCCACGCCGCCGAGGCCGAGGGCCAGGCCACCGGCAAGCGCGATCATGCCGACGAGGGCGGAGAAGAGGATGAAGATCATGTTCTGCGCGACGTTGAGCTGCGTCAGCGCGGCCAGGAAAGCGAAAATCAGGATCGCCCAACGGGCCACGTCCGCGAGCAGGCCCGACGTCCTCAGGCCCGCCTCGCCTGCCGCCCCGCGCACGACCCCCGCCACCACGTTGGCGAGCAGTGAGCCGACGATCAGGATAAGAATGGCGACGAAGACATTGGGCAAGTAGCCGAGGACGGAGTTGATGAACGCGGTGATTTGCGTCAAGCCCAGGTTGTCGACGGCCATCTCGATGAAGGCCAGCAGAATCCACCAGTACACGACGGTGGCGAGAACGGCGGCCGCGTCCATTCGCGTGCCGGCCAGCTCCAGCGCGCGTGTCACGCCGGCCCGGTCGGCAATGTTGTCGAAATGGATCGCGCGCAGCCCCTTCGTCAGCAGTGTCCGCACGACGCGTGCGACGATGATGCCGACGATGAGGATGATGAGGAACGTCAACACGCGGGGGATGAAGAGCAACACCTCATTAAGCATACTCAGGAGCGTGTCGCCCACGTTGCTGAAGACGGTCACGGGGATACCTCCTACCCTGTTTCCCTATTGTCGAGTGCAAGAGGACACGCTACAGGTACGGGGCGGGTGACTGGGGCGTCCGATGCGCCTAGCCACCCGCCACTGAGCTTTTCTATTGGGAAGCGGTCCGTGCCTCCCTGGTAAGGGTCGCCAATTGCCTACTAAGGATTCGCCATAGGCGTGTCGTCGCTCAGCCGATCAGATGTGTTCGCGACATCGGCGTCGTCAGCGCCGTCTATATGTACCTGCTCCTTGCGGACGGTGTCGCTGACCTGCTGGTTCTCTGTCACCGCCTGCTTGTGCAGGTGGATTTCCTCGTTGACGTGGGCGCGCTTCTCGGCATTGACCTGCTCGCCCATGACCGGCACGACAATGTCCTTGTTCTGCCAGGCATCGGCGCCGAGCCGATCGGCCGGAATGTCCTTGTCTACCGGGACACGCTCGACTTGCACCTCTTCGTGGGTCACTGGAACGTTCAGCGACTGTTGCTCCTCGACCACGTCCTTACCTACATGAACGCGGCCAGTCTCCTCGCGCTGTTTCCCGGCTACGAGTTCCTCCTCGCGCACTGGCACGGCGATATCACCGTCGCGCACCGGCGTTGGATGATCGGCGCCCCTGGCTAGATCGTCTCTCGCGGTATTGGGCGTCGTTGCGGCACGCGCGTTGAGATCCGCATCCCCGACGGAGCGGGCCGGTGTGGCGTTGTACGGCGCTTGGGTGTCCACTCCGCGATCTGTGTCATATTCACTTGCGCCGGAGCTGGCGAAATTGCCGTTGCTCACGTCGTCCTTGGTCACGCTGAGATACACACCGTCCGCGTCGGAGCGGGCGACTGTGCTCAGCGGAACCTGGATGTCCTTCGGGAAGAACAAGCCTTTCTGAATGACCATTGCGTTGTTTGCCTGGTCGAGGTCGGCTACCGTGCCAACCTTGTCGCCGTTCACGTCGTAGACCGGCGTGCCCTGCGCAACCTGCTGGTTCGTGTCGAAGCGATTAGTGTCGTCGAGCATTCCCTTCTCTCCTGACGCAATCCTACTCTTAACTTCAAGACCTGGCACTGTGTCTAGGCCCTGCACAGTAGTTGTGCAAGGTCTATGCCAGGCAATCTGCCGTCTGTACCTCAGAAAACGTGGCGACCAACGATGAATTGAGGCCGTCGCAGGACTGCTATGTGAGCGCACCCCTCGTCGTATCCGTGCGATGTGCGCTCCGGTCGATGGCGTTGCCGAGATTCTGGCCGCCACTGCGTCGCAGAATAGTCCACGCCTCGTCTTCTCGATCGGCGGCATCCACAATGAGTCGTGTGGCGCCCGCTTCCTGCCGCCGTGCACGATAGTAGCCTTCCTCGACTGGAGCGCGCGTTGCCACGAGCGCGCCCCAGAGCCAGCCGATGACGCCGCCGATGGCCGCGGTCGTCCAGGCTCCCGCGGCGGCCGCCGTGCCGCCGTGACTGATGTCGGGTACGATCTGGATGAACAGCCATCCGAGCAGAAAGCCTACAGTGCCGAGGATGAGGCTGCCGAGAAGCGCGCCCGTCACCGAGCGTCTGTTCGGCCGCAGCCGGCTCCTGACGTTGGTGGGGCCGGTGGGTTCTTGCGAGAGCATCCCGATCTCCGCTGCCGGGAATCCCGCAGTTTGCAGGTCGGCTGCCGCCCGCTCGGCGCTTTGCCGATCGGGGAACGAGGCCGCGACGTTCCGTGTCATATGTAGCTTTCCTTCCAGCTAGCCGTGCTGCCAGAGCACTGCCAGCCAACCAGCCGATTCGGCTCCTCGTCCGCGTGCGCTCGATGATTGGCTAGGTCAGGTGGCGGTTCTTCGTAATGCAGGCTCACCGAGGCTCCTATACCAGGCCGTGCTGATCCGATGCCCGCTCTTCGGTGTCCGCGGAAACGTCCAGATCGGGATCTGTGTGCCGGCGTTGTTCCTCCGCGTCCGCGATGATGTCCTCGTCGGTCACGGGCCTATCGGGCGGCTGGCGCCTCGCGCTACGGTTGTAGTCGGCGCCTTCCCGCGCGCCGGCCGACGTGACAGTATCGGCGTAGGGGGAGCGATCCTGCGCGGGCGTGTTCGCTAACTGACTGTCATCCGTGCCTGGCGCGCGGTGGAGCAGATCATCGCGCCGCGCGTCGTCGGTCTGGTCACTCACCGCCGACGGCTGCACGCCGCCGAGCTGGCTGCCAACACCCAGATCAGACCCTGCTATTTCCGGCGAATTGGACATCGTGCCAGGCGCGACGCCGGTGCTGGCCGGTGGATATTGCTCCTTGTCAGCAGGTTGTGCGGCGTCGGTCGCATCCACCCCGTCGCCAGCGTAGCGATCCAGTGGAACCTGGGAGGTAGATGGTGGGACGTAGTCGGCACGCTCGGTGGCGTAGGGGCCGGCCGTGCCCCGATTGCGTTCGCCTTCCGCGCCGTTGCGTAGCAATATCTGACGGGCCTCGTCGTCGCGTCCGTGCGCGTCCACGGTGACGAGCACGCCGCCCTGTTCGACGCGCCCCTGGTAATATTCCGCCTCCTCGCGCGGCACGCCCATGCCGACGAGGCCGCCGATGAGCCAGCCTGCCGTGCCGCCGACGAGCGATGCGAGGATACCTCCGGTGATGAACGGCCCAACGCCCGGAACGGCCAGCGCGCCAGTAGCGGCGAGGAGCGCGCCCGCCGTGCCGCCGATCACTCCGCCCGTGACCGCGCCGGACGTCGAATTGACACCCTGATCGCTGGCCACGTCGCGAGCCTCGTCGCGATCTCGCATCACGATGCCGATGCGGTCGGTATTGAATCCCGCGGCTTTGAGGTCCCGAATCGCGGCCTCAGCGGCTGCGCGGTCAGGGAACAGCCCAACGATGCTATTGGCCATTGGGGACTCCTTCACATTCCTGACACATTCCTGAGCGCCGCTGCGGCCGGCCTCCTTGTTATCGCCAGCCGCGTTTAGCAGCATGCTATCCTGCGCATGCACGATGTATGCCGGTTGCAGGTTGCCCGCACGCATGTCAGGGCATCAGTGTTTGCCGTCGCGGCAGTGAAGGGGCTGGCGCGGGGCGCGAGGCCGGCCGAAGCCTTCATGAGATACCAACAACCCAGGCTAAATCGGTATGAAACGGTCGCCAGTGGAGGGGACTACCAGTTCCTTCCGCTTCCTGTGGGCCGTTCTCGGCCAGCAGCGGTGTGTGCAGCGCCCCTAGGCGCTCTCCAGCAGTGCGCGCAGCGCCGCGAGCGCTTCAGGCGATAAGCGTCCTTGCGCCTCGGCGAGAGGAAGGGCGAGTCGCGCCAGAGATGCGTAGGCCTCGCGCACCGGGTCGAGGGAGGGATTAGCCGCGTGCGCCTGGAGCCAGTTGAGGTGGGCGGTGATTGTTCCCACATCGCCACGCGCCACCGGCCCCGTCAGCGCGCCGGGCAATCCGATCGTGCCAAGGCTCTCCACCGCTGATCGCACCAGCGGCAGCAGCGCCGTGACGGCGACCTCAGGCGGCGCACCAAACGCGCCCCATAACTTCGCTGAGCCCTCCAGCAGCGCGACCACGTAGTTCGAGGCGAAGACGGCGGCGATGTGGTAGGGAACGCGATCCTCAGGCCGGAGGGTGAGCGTATGCCCGGCGAGCGCCGCCACCATCGCCGCCATCGCCGCCGCCGCTCGCGTATCGCCGGCCTCTAGCGCCCAGTAGCAGCCTTCCAGACGGCGCACGAGAAACTCGGTGGGTTGTTCGAGCAGGGCAATAGGGAAGGTTATCAGCGGATGCAGCGCCGCCGGCAGGGCGCCCGCGCTCGCCGCCGCGGCGAGCGCGGCGGCTGGTTGGGAGCCGCTCAGATGTGCCACGATCTGGCCCCGCCTCCACGGAAGCCGCTCTGCGAGGGGGGTGATGGCATCGTCGGCCACGGCGAGAAAGATCACATCGGCGGCGTCTGGCACGTCCTCAGGGGGCAGCGCCTGCGCCCCTGTCGGCAGCAGCTCGACCACTGCCTCCGCGCGCTGCGGCCGGCGCGAGGCGATGGCTGTTACGCGCGCACCTCTCGCCGCCAGCACACGCGCCAGCGTGCTCCCCGCGGCGCCAGCCCCGATGAAGCCGACGCGTCC
>CAYYCB010000108.1:0-10246 GCA_964469715.1 uncultured Ktedonobacterales bacterium
AAGAGGGCGACGTCGTCCGGCCCCTGATAGCGGAAGATGCTGCTCTTGGCCTCGCCGTAATCCTCCATCGAGTCGTAGGCGTTCAGGTGGTCCTCCAGCAGGTTAGTAAAGATGGCAAGGTGCGGGCTGCGGCGAATGGGATGCAGCCCCTCAAGCATCCAGTTGCCCAACTCCAGCACGACCCAACGCCCCTCCTCAATCTGTGGCAGAAGGGAGAGCGTCTCGATGCCGCCGAGGTTGCCGCCGAGGAGTGGACCGAGGCCCGCCTCGCTCAGAATGTAGTGCAGCAGCATCGTAGTCGTGCTCTTGCCGCGCGTGCCCGTGACGCCCGCGATCTTGCCGCGGCAGGCGCGGAAGAACCAGGCAATCTCCATCTCGACCCGTGCGCCGGCCTCACGAGCGATCTGCAGGTAGGGCGAGTCGCGCCGCACACCGGGATTCCGCACGACCACGTCAGCGCGCCGGAAGTCGTCTTCGTCGTGGCGGCCGAGCACGTAGCGGATGGGTAGGCCCGCAAGTTTGGCGACGCTGGGCGCCAGCACGTCCTCACTGCGCAGGTCCGTCGCCGTAACCTCCGCCGCTCCATGCTCCACGGCGTAGCGCGCAGCGGCGACGCCGCCGCCCAGGAGCCCCAGCCCCATCACCAGCACCCGGCGCCCCCGCAGGGCGTTCGGGTCGCCCGGCGTCCCGCCTACGTCCCCCGCCTCGACTTGCCGCCTGTCGTCGCCCATGTTCGCGCCCTCCTCGCGTGTCGCGCCTCACCGCGCCGGAGCCATTATGCGCGACGACAGCGGCATGGGTCCAGCCGAAGATGCGGCATGAGCGCCAGTTCGCCGCACGGCGGATTGCTGCAAGACGAGTGGCGGTCGTACAATGTGGCTCGCGTGCTCAACAATGAGTGCGGCGCCGGCCGCAGCGAGAAGGGTGAGGCTCTCGATGGACGTCGCGATTCAGCGTGAGAAGCTGGAGCAAGCCGCGGGCATTCTGGATGAGCAGCAGATCGACTGCTGGCTGACATTCGCCCGCGAAACCTCCGAGACGCCCGATCCAGCGCTGAAGCTCATCCTCGGCTCCGATGTCACCTGGCAGAGCGCATTCCTCGTGACGCGAGCCGGCCGCCGCATCGCGATAGTCGGCGGCCCCGACGGCCACGCGATACGCCAGACCGGCCTCTACGACACCGTCCTCACGTACGACGAGGGCATCGCGCCGGCCCTGCGCTCCGCGCTGACCGAGCTCGACCCGCGACAGATCGCCATCAACTATTCGCTCGGCGACGTGGCGGCCGACGGCCTCACCTATGGCATGTACCTCCAGCTTACCGACGCCCTCAAGCGCACGCCCTACCGCCAGCGGTTGATCTCCGCCGCGCCGGTCATCGGGCCGCTGCGCAGCCGCAAGACGCCCGCCGAGTTGGCGCGCATGCGACGGGCCATTGACATCACCGTCGAGCTCTTCGAGCAGGTGACGGCCTTCCTGCAGCCGGGGCGCACGGAGCGTGAGGTGGCCGACCTGCTGCATGGCGAGCTGCGCCGCCGCGGGCTCGGCTCGTCGTGGGAGTGGGATGGGTGCCCCATCGTCAACGCCGGAGCAGCCTCCGAAGCCGGGCACGGCGGCCCGTCGGATCTGGCGATGCAGCCGGGCGACCTGATCCACGTGGACTTCGGTGTGGCCTACGAAGGTTACCGCTCGGACATGCAGCGCGTCTGGTTCCTCCGAGGCCCTGGCGAGCAGGAACCACCTGAGTCCGTGCGGCACGCATTTTGCGCCTGTGTAGACGCGCTGGACGCGGGGAGACAAGCGCTGCGGGCAGGCGTGCAAGGATGGCAAGTGGATGCCGCGGCGCGACAGAGCCTCACGGCCGCCGGTTTCCCCGAATACAAACATGCGCTCGGGCATAGCGTCGGCATGGCCTGCCACGACGGCGGGCCGCTGATCGGCCCGCGCTGGCCCCGCTACAGCGAGACACCCGAACGCGCTATCGAGCCTGGCTCCGTCTATACCTTGGAGTTGGGCGTCACCACCGAGCGCGGCTACATCGGCCTCGAAGACGAGGTGCTGGTCTCCGCCGAAGGGGCCGACTATATCTCACCCGCGCAACGCGAGCTGATCTACGCCGGCTAGCGATGCGCGTAGCCCTAGATCGTACGGAGTGTCGAGTGACTTCTGCGCGGAACGTCGAAGACCCCACCGCCGGCCACACGATGGCAAGCGGTGCTGGGGCGGAGGGCAAAGCAGCCCCCAAGGGACGAGGAGCAGCGTCGGAGCGTCCGCCGCAAACGGCGGGTGCGCTCGAAGGCCACGACGATAATAGCTATGACGCGGAGCAGGGCGCCATTCTATCGGACCAGCTACGTCTCATCGGGACCGTCTTGGCGTCGCTCAGGGACGGCGCACTCGCCTTGGACGGCAGTGGGCATGTTGTCGCGGCGAACCCCGCCGCGCAGGCCGCGCTGGGATGGGAGGCATCCGAGCTTCTGGGCCGCCATATCCACGACCTTGCCCACGCGGAGGACGGCCACACGGCGGAAGACTGCCCGCTGCTCCGCCCGATCCACACCGCCGAGGCCGTGCAAGAGGCGCGGGCGTCGCTCCTTCGCAAGGATGGTGAACGCTTGGCCGTGGCCTGCGTGTCGGCGCCGCTCGCGCTCGGCAAAGACCTCCCGGCCGCCCTCTTCACCTTCCACGGCCTGACCGAGCGGCTGAGCGAGATGCGCCAGCGGACCATCGTGGAAAGCTCGCTCGACGCCATCGTGGGGATGGGCAGCGACGGACGTATCCTCGAATTCAACCCCGCCGCCGAGCGCATGTTCGGCTGGAGCCGCGATGAGGTGTTAGGCGCCGACATGGCGCGGGTTCTCATACCTGCCCGGTGGCGTTCGCGTCATCGCGCCGCATTCAAGCATCACCTACAGACGGGCGAGGCCCACATCCTGGGGCAGCGCACCGAGCTTACGGCACTTCGCGCCGACGGCAGCGAGTTCCCCATTGAGCTGACGGTGTCGCGCATCGGCCCCGATGATGCCCCGGAGTTCCTCGCGCTGATCCGCGACATCTCGGAGCGCGTGAGCGCCGAGGAGGAGCGGGTGCGTTTGCTGGAGTCGGAGCGCGCGGCCCGCGCCGATGCGGAAGCAGCCATCCGCCAGTTCGAATCGGTCCAGGCCATCACCGACGCCGCGCTCCTCCATCTGAACCTGGCGGACGTCATCGGAGAGCTGATCGCCCGTGTCCGGACCATGATGCACGTAGACAACGTCGCGATCTTGCTGCCGACACCTGACCAACGAGAGCTGAGAGTCTATTCGGCGAGCGGCCCGGAGGAGGAAGTCGCCGACCGGGTACACGTGCCCATGGGCCAGGGGTTCGCGGGCCGAATCGCCGCCGAGCGCCGTCCCTTCATCGTCAACGACGTGGCCGAGATCCAGGTCGCTAATCCGATGCTGCGCGAGAAGCTGCGCTCGCTGCTCGGCCTTCCGCTGCTCGTCGAGGACCGTCTGATCGGCGTGATCCACGTGGGAACGGCCCAAAAGAGGACGTTCACCGAGGATGACGTACGCCTTCTGGAGGTGGTCGCGGATCGCATCGCGCTGGCTATCGAGCACTCACGCCTCTACGAGGCACAGCGGCGCACAGTGACCCGGCTGGAAGACCTGACCGTACAGTTGCGCTCGCAGGCAGCCGAGCTCAACACGTTTATCGAGGCTATTGCCGGAGGTGTCTTTGTCTGCGACGCCGAAGGCTACATCATTCGCGCGAATCGCTATGCAGGTGAGCTGCTCGGTCTGCCGCAGGAGCGCCTCAATGGGCCGATCGGGCGCATTTGGGAAGCTAATCTGCCGCGGTACCTCGACGGCACACCGCTCTACGAGGAGGACAATCCCCTCGCACAGGCGTTGCGCGGCGTCACACGCACGGATTTCCGCTTCACCCTGCGCCGCTCCGACACGGGCAAAGACGTTCAGGTGCAATGCAGCTTCGCGCCCGTGCGCGACGCCGCGGGCGCGATCACTGGAGCCGTGGTTGTGGCAACGGACGTCACCCATCTCTACTGGCTGGAGCGCCAGAAGGACGAGTTCCTCAGCATCGCCAGCCACGAGCTGAAGACACCGCTGACAACGCTCAAGATCATGACCCAACTCATCCAGCGCCGGCTGCTACGCAGCGGAATCCTGGATCTGGAGCACAGCAGCCGCATGGAGCGCTCAATTGATCGTATGGAGCGGCTCATTAATGATTTGCTCGACGTCTCGCGCATAGACTCGGGCAAGCTCGCGCTGCGAATCGAGCGCACCAACCTCGCGGCAATCTGCATGCAGGCGGCGGAGGAGCAAGTGGCGCTGGCTGAACGGCCGGTGACGGTGCGCATGCCGAACACGCCGGTGGATGTGGAGGCCGACGCCGAGCGCATCAATCAGGTCATCACCAACCTGCTCTCGAACTCGCTGAAGTATACGCCGCCCAACAAGGCGGTGACGCTCTCGCTAGACGTGGAGGAGAACGTGGCGGTGGTGCGCGTCCATGATGAGGGCGTGGGCATCCCACACGATGCGCTGGAACGCCTCTTCGAGCAGTTTTACCGCGTTCCGGGGGTGCAGGTACAGCATGGCTCCGGTGTGGGCCTCGGCCTGGGGCTCTATATCAGCCGCGAGATCGTCGAGCGCCACGGCGGCAGAATCTGGGCTGAGAGCGGCGTCGGCGAGGGCAGCACTTTCGCCTTCCGCCTGCCACTCGCCCCATCGGAGTAACCCTGCCGCCGCGCCTCGATCCTGCCACCCAAGTGCGCTACCCGCTCAGCCTGTGCCGCGTATACTCCCCGAAGGATCCGCCGGCCGCCGGCGAGGGTCCATCGTTTGGCGAACGGTGAACTTTTCCGATGCGCCGCGCTACTCACCTCCTTGACGGAACATGATGCGAGTCGAGAGGGTGAACAGGCGGCGGGATGATGGAGCATGTGGTGAGTGCCACGCCCGGTTGGGCTGTCGCGCAGCCCGCTGACGACGACGCGCACACGCTGCGGCGCGTTGCCAAAGGCGACCGACAAGCACTGACGGACCTGTACGTCCGGTTTCGCCTGCCGCTCTTTCGCTACCTGCTGCAGCTCACGCCGGACCACGGCCTGGCAGAAGAGCTGCTGCAGGACACGCTCGTCGCTATCTGGAAAAGCGCCAGGACGTTCGAAGGGCGTTCTTCCGCGCGCACCTGGATTTTTGGCATCGCCCGCCGCCAGGCGCACAACACGCTTCGCCAGCGCGGCGTCTCGCTGGCCGACGCCGCCGAGCTAGAGACGATGCCGGCCTCCGACCCGGATCCGGAGGATGCCGCGCTCGCGGGAGCGGAACGCGCAGAGTTGGCAGCCGCAATGCGCGAGTTGGTCCCTATTCATCGCGAGGTGCTGGTCCTAACCTTCATGCAAGAGTTGTCCTATCAAGAGACGGCGGAGGTGCTCGGCGTCCCCGTCGGCACCGTCAAGAGCCGCCTCAACCATGCCAAGCGCGCCTTACGTGCGGTGATCGAGTCGAGGGAAGGAGCGGAACGATGAGTCAGTCGGCGCCTACCCCCGGCGGACACGTCGCTGATCTGCTGCCCGCATACGTCAACGGGACACTCGCCAGGGCGGAGTCCGATCGTGTGCGCCATCACCTCGACACCTGCGACGACTGCCGCCTGGAGCTACGGGTCTGGTCCGCCGTCGGGGCCGCCGTGCCCCTGGCCGCCGAGCCGGCGGGGCAGCCCGCGCTCGCGCTGTTGGATCGCGTCTGGGCCGAAGTGGATGTCCCTACCGAGCGGCGGCTCAGAGTGCCTGAGGCCATGCGAAAGACGGTGTCGCTGCTGGGGCAGCTCGCTCGTGTGCAGGTGCGCCTGGTACCGCGCGGCGTCTGGATCGCCTCGGCGCTGACGATGGTCGGTGGCATCCTCCTCTCCCTGTTCGTCGCCTTTGCGCCTCGCGACCCCCTCCGGGCGCTGCACGCGGCCTTCATCCTCGGCATCTTCGCCCCGCTGGTCGCCGCGATAGGCGCCGCTTACGTCTACGGCCCACAATCAGACTCCGGACTCGAGCTGGCGCTCGCGACGCCGACCTCGCCGCGGGTGGTGCTGATTACGCGGCTCATCCTGGTGGTAGGCTACGATCTGTTGCTCTCGACGGCGGGGAGCTTGTTGCTTGTCGTGGTCGGTCGGGGTACACTCGCTGCCATCGTCGGGGTATGGATGGGTCCGCTGCTCCTGCTCTCCTCGGTGAGCCTCGTGCTCTCGCTGATCATCAGCGCCGTGGGCGCGGTGACCGGCGCCATCGTCATGTGGGCCTCGCGGCTGGTGGCCGCCATCCCCACTCACGATGCGGCGTTCCAATCGGCGCAGGCGCCCTTGAAGGCGATGTGGCAGACGTCGCCGGCGGTCATCCTGGTGGCACTCGCGCTCGTCACCGCCGCCGTGCTCTGTGTGCCGCGGCAGGAGCGATTGCCTGAGGTGGCGTGAGCCGAAGCGGGGGCCTGGGAGGTATCCGCGTGGAGAAGATGACGCCGATGAGCCGGCTCGCCCTATTGCGCGGCATCGCACGTCATGAGTTCCTCATGCAGGCGCGGCGGCCCGCACTCTGGGTGATCCTGCTCAGTATCGGGCTTCTGACACTGTTCAGCGGCGTCGTCAGCATGCGGCCCTCGCCGGATAACACCGGCCTCACCTGGTATTCCGCCACGGTGGCTTGGGCGGCCTTGACGAATGTCCTCCTGCCGGTCGGCCTCGGAATCCTCCTGGCTGACCGGCTGCCGCGCGACAAGCGACACAACGTCACGGATTTGATCGACGGGCTGCCAGCACCGCACTCCCTGCGAATTCTGGGCAAATATGTGGGGGCGACGGCCGCGACGATGCTGCCGATCCTCGGCGTCTACGCGCTTGGGCTAGTCTACATCGTGGCGCGCTGGCAGAACCTCGCGGCCCTGCCGGTGGCCGCGCTCGCCTTCGCGGCGATCAACGTGCCCGGCATCCTGTTCGTCGCCGCATTCTCCATCGCGTGCCCGCTCGTGATGCCCGTGCCGGTCTATCAGGTGCTGTACACGGGCTACTGGTTCTGGGGCAACCTCCTTCACTCTGGCGTCTTCGGCATCCCCTCGCTGAGCGGAACCATCCTCACGCCTGCGGGACAGACCCGCGCGGTTCACTTGTTCCGCGTGGAGGTGCCCGCGGGCGTCACGCCGCAGCTCTGGGTTGGCGCGGCAAGCATCGTCGCGCTGCTGCTCTGCGCGTCCGTCGCGCTCTACGCCGCCTGGCGCTACCTGGCCTGGCGCGACGCACGGCGCTGAGGCCGCCTCCAACTCAGCGCGACGCGACGCTCGGCGATGGCGAGGCACACCCACCCTTCCTCAGCACTGAGAGAGCATTCATGGACATCCGCGTCTCCGGACTCAGCAAGATCTACGGCGGCGACGTGCGCGCGCTCGACGGCATCGAGCTGACCGTCGAAGGCGGCATGTTCGGACTGCTCGGGCCGAACGGCGCCGGCAAGACGACACTCATGCGCATCCTGGCCGGCATTCTGCGCCCCACCACCGGCTCAGTCCATATCGGCGGCGTCGAGGCAACGAGCGAACACGGCCGCACGCAGGTCAAGCGCGTCCTGGGCTATCTGCCGCAGGAGCTAGGCGTGTATCCGGACCTCTCGGCGCGCGAGTTCCTCGACTACATCGGCATCCTCAAAGGGATGGAGGACCGCCGCGAGCGCAAACAGCGGGTGGAGGAGCTGCTGCAGACGGTGGGCCTATCGGATGTGGCGCATCGGAAGTTGAAGGGTTACTCGGGCGGGATGAAGCGGCGCGTGGGCATCGCGCAGGCCCTGCTCAACGACCCAAAGCTGCTCATTGTGGACGAGCCGACCGCCGGCCTCGACCCCGAGGAGCGTATCCGCTTCCGCAATCTGCTGGCGGAATCGGCGGTGGGACGCACCGTCCTTCTCTCGACACACATCCTCGAAGATGTGGCGCAGACCTGCCGTCGCATGGCTGTGCTGGCGGCGGGAACCCTGGTCTTCGACGGCACTGCCATCAGCCTGCTCGACGCCGCCCGCGGCCACGTCTGGCTCCTCCGCACCGCGCCGGGTTCCGCGCCCCAAGGTGACTTCACCATCGTCTCGACGCTTCATCTGGGCGACGCGGTCCACTATCGCGTCGTCGGCGCGCCCTCACCCGCGCTGCTCCCTGAGCCAACCGAGCCAAGCCTCGAAGACGGCTACGTCTGGCTGATGCGCACACACCGGGCAGGCTCCGCCCTCACGCTCGCCTGACCCCGCGGCAGGCCTCCTCTTCTTCCCCACCTCGACGTGCTCGACCAGCAGCCGGCGACTCATACCGATGTCGTCTCGGTGGTTAGCGTGTCGCGAGGGTTTCAACGCGTGACGTGAATGGATTGCGCCGAACGGCATCTATACCGCTTCCGAAATGGGATGGTGGTGTGCGCGGTCGCGGCAGTGAAACTGCCGGCGCAGCGGGTGAGGGGTAGGGACGTAGCACTCAAGGGGCCGGCGCAGGGTGCGAGGTGGGTGTGGTAGCGGCAGTGAAACTGCCGGCGCACGCGACGGGACGGGGACTGAACGTCCCCCAAGCCGCGCGGCTTCCAGGGAGTTTACTCCCACACCACTCTGCCCCGGCTCCTTCAGAGCCGGGATCACACCCTGCCCCGTCAGGTTCGTTGCCGCGACCGTATACACCACCGCCCAATCTCACCCGCCACCCTGCGCTGGACCCTTCATGGTCGCGACTGTAAACGAAAAGGTCTCGCCCGGCAGCCGGCGACCCATACCCTCTTTCCCTGGCCTGTATACCGCGGCAAATCTCAGCCGTCTAAGTCTTGAGCCAGGATGCACTCGCAGCGCATTCCCCGCGAGGTAGATGGGGCGCTAAGCGCTGCGCGGTTGGAGGTGAGGGGTGAAGGATTCGATGGGAAGGCTAGACATGCTGCGGCTCTGGAGCCGCCATCACGCACGGCGCTGGACCGTCGTGCTTGCGGTGGGCGCGCTAGCGCTCACGACGTTGCTGGGATCGGGCGCGCTGCTCTACGCGCACCCCGCATTCCCACCAGGCCAGGAAGGCTCCGGCAATGTGACGCTGCGCGGGCATACGATCCCGGCGCTGGCGCACGCGAAGGCGCTGCGGCCGACGGACGGCGCGACGGCGCTGGACCTCGCCGTGGCGCTCACGCCGCGCGACCCGCAGGCGCTCGACGCCCTCATCGCGGCGCAGAACGATTCCAAGTCACCGCAATATCATCAGTACCTCACACCAGACCAATTCGCCGCGCGCTTCGGCCCGGCGCAGGCCACCGTGGAGGTGGTGAAGTCCTTCCTCGCGGGGCACGGACTCGTCGTGAGCGACGTCTCGCCGAATCGGCTGATCGTCCACGCCACGGGCTCTGTGTCGAGTGTGGAGCGCGCGTTCGGCGTGCAGATCAACGACTATCAGCTAGGCTCGGTCGTGGCGCACGCGCCGGCTAACGACCCGGTGGTGCCCTCGGAGCTAGGCACGACCATCACCGGCATCACCGGCATGGATAACGTCAGCGTCGAGCACGCGCACGCCGTTGGCCCCAACCATAACAGCACAACGATCCTGCCGCACGCTGGTCCGGGCGGAGGCTACACCCCCGCCAACATCCGCGCGGCCTACGACATGAATCCGCTGCTCACCGGCGGATTCGACGGCACAGGGCAGAGCGTCGCGCTCTTCGAGCTGGCCGGGTTCGACGCCAACGACGTCACCGCTTATCGCAACAACTACGCTCTGGGCGCGCTCAGCTACCAGACCATCAATGTGGATGGCGGCGCGCCAGTGGGGAACGGCACGAGTGAGGTCGAGCTCGACATGGAGGTGCTCTCGGCCGTAGCACCAGGCGCGAAGCAGCTTGTCTACGTCGCACCGAACGGCACGGGTATCGTAGACGCGTACAACCGCATCGCGACCGACAATCTGGCGAAGGTCGTCAGCACGAGCTGGGGCATCTGCGAGCAGGACATGGGCCAGGCCAGCGCCCAGTCCCTCGACAATATCTTCAAGCAGAACGCGGCACAGGGTCAGGCGATCTTCGCCGCGGCGGGCGACGCCGAATCCTACGATTGCTACCATGACACGGACCAGTACGGCAACCCGTCGCCGAACGCCCAGAAGAACATCCTGGCGGTGGACAATCCGGCAGACGACCCGAACGTTCTCGGCGTCGGCGGTACGAAGCTCACGCTTGCGCTGACCGGCGGATACGG
>CAYYCB010000109.1:0-10235 GCA_964469715.1 uncultured Ktedonobacterales bacterium
TCACCGGCGCCCACCACTTGCGCGTGGAGCGCACGAAGCCGACGTGCGAGCCGCCTAGCATACGCAGTGCGAAATTCTTGCGGTCCTTGCCAATCGCAAGCAGATTCGTCCAGAGGCTGTCGCCCCACATGACCTCCAGTCGTCGCCAGTCCTCGATGCTTACGTGAAGTCGCTCGCGCACCACCTTGGTGATCTCGGCATAGACGGGCGAGGAACGGTCCACGCGGCTCTCTAGAAGCTGCATGGTCGTCTGATCGGTATTGAGCAGCCAGTGAAACTTATTCCACTCGATCTGCAGCGCCACCAGCGTCGGCACCATATCGTCGGTATCGCTGACGCTGGCGATGAAGACGGCGAGCGTACCCTTGCCGTCGAAGAACCACTTACGCCGCCGCGCCGGCGCCGTCACCGCCTGCCACTGCTCAACCTGGAAGCCTTGCTGCGCGAAGACCTCCTCAGATTGGCCGAGGAGCACACGTGAACACTGCAAAATGGCCGTTGGCAGGCGCAACATCGCATAGATAAACGCGGACATGTCAGGTTCATTCGACCGCGCCTCAGGATGGAGCACCGAGTCGATGTTGTAGTGCGCGTTGACGAGCGCCTTGAGACCGACTTCGCCCGAGCTGCGTAGCAGTGTTTGGTACGTGCGGATATACATCTCGACTTCGCGCTTGCCCGCCTCGTGGCGCACGTCCAGCGCATCCGTTCCGTCGAGATGGGCGCTCTGCGCCCCATCCATGCGCTCGGCTCCGCGCGTTCCACCGGGATTCACCGCCACGAGTCCACCCCCTAGTCAGCCCGTAAGCGACAGTTTGCGTCATTATACGAGATGGCCCGACACTCGACCACTCACGAGTGACCGTCGCCACGAATCAGCCGGTCCCCGCTAGACCCGAACGCCAAGCAAGACGTATGCGACCTGGAGACATGCGAGCAACGTAGCAAAGGACAGAAGCCCTGCTGCGCGCCGCGGAAACGTACGCCAGAGCGCACCGGCGATAATGGCGGCAACTATCACCGCGAGAACGACGATGCGCGATGCTGAGCCAGCGGCGATAGGCTCCCGATTCGCGACGGCGAAATGATCGGTGAAAACGACGGCAGCGGTGGCAGCGGCCAGGGCGCAGAAACGCCAGACTGGTGCCCCAAGCAGCCAGTGCGCCTGCCCTCTGAAGCTCACGAACGGCCAAGCAAGATCCCTGGTAGCGCGAAGGCGCATCGGCTGAGTGCGACCCGCCAGGAGCGCCACGCCTCGTGCCACCTCGATGATCGTGAGCGCCGCCATCGCCCATCCCGCGACGAGCAGCACGCCACTCTGCGCTAAGGCAGGAATGACCATCACGGCGAGTCGTCCGGCGATGGGTGGCAAGCGTACCAGAAAGCCGAGAGTGACGAGCGCGAGCGCCACCGCACAGATCCCTAGCCCCCAGCGAACATGCCGCGCCGCCGAGTGCTGGTCCCGCGCCAGCGCGACAACAGCGCTACATTCGACGGCGAGAGCGCCCGCGCACCACACCGCCACCGTCGTCGCCAGCGTCTCACCGCCCATCGCGCGCCTCTCGTCCATGCTGTCACGCACATGTCGGAGGGCTAGGCAGGCAAGAGTCGCGCCAGGCGGTTGAACAGGCATTCCGCCCGACTACTTCGGTCACCCGTAGGTTCTTCCGAACGATTTACGAGTGAGAGATTGCCGCGCGCAGCTTGGCGATGCCAGCGGCAGGGCCTTCGGGGTCGCCATAGACCGATGACCCCGCCACGAACACGTCAGCGCCCGCCCGCGCCGCCAGGCCGATCGTCTCTGGACCTATGCCGCCGTCCACCTCCAGATCGCACCGCGCGCCTCGCTGGGCAATCATGCCTCGCAGCCGCTCGATCTTCGGCAACATGGACGAGATGAACTGCTGGCCGCCGAAGCCAGGATTCACTGTCATGCAGAGCACCAGATCCACGTCGTCCAGAATCTCTTGTAACGTGGCAAGTGGCGTCGCAGGGTTAATGGCCACACCCGCCTTCTTGCCAAGGCGCTTGATCTGTTGGATGGTGCGATGTAAATGGGGCGACACTTCCTCATGCACGATGATCAGGTCGGAGCCCGCCTTGGCGAAATCCTCCACATAACGCTCAGGCTCGACAATCATCAGGTGCGCTTCGAGCGTCAGGGTACAGTGACGCCGCACGGCCTCCACCACCAGCGGCCCAACGGTGATGTTCGGCACAAATCGCCCGTCCATCACGTCAATCTGGATGCGGTCAGCCCCGCCCGCCTGCGCCGCCTCCACCTGCGCGCCAAGCTGAGCGAAATCGGCCGAGAGGATGGACGGTACGATTTGCGCCACGCGACGCTCCCTTCCCAAAACCTGACTACCCGATATGGCGCAGCTTCGCAGCGGCGGCCCGGTCCACGAACCAATACAGCTCGCCGCCGGTCGGCGCGATGCCTTGCGACGGGAACTCCTCAATGTTGCGCGGCCCTTCCAACACCTGGGCAAGCGCGTCGGCCTTATCGGCGCCCGCGACCAGAAACGCCACTACGGCGGCATTGTTGGCCACGGGATAGGTGAACGTCACCCGGTCGGTGTTCAACTTGGCGACGTGATTGGCCACGACGAGCCGATTGTTCACACGCAGCGCATCGGTATGCGGAAAGAGCGAGAGCGTGTGCCCGTCCGGGCCCATGCCGAGGAAGATGAGATCGAAGCGTGGAAGTTGGCCCTCGGCCAGATCGAACGTGCGGCGCAGCTCCCGCTCATAGTCGTCCGCGGCCTGCGCCGCTGGCAATTCGGTGCGCATACGATGGATCTGCGCCTCCGCAACCGGGACGAGCGAGAGCAGCGTGTCGCGCGCCATCTTATAGTTGCTGTCGGGATGGTCCGGCGGTACGGAGCGGTCGTCACCCCAGTAGAACTGAATGCGTGACCAATCCACCTGATCGCGCAGCGGCGGCGCGGCGAGCAACGCGTGCAGCGCCTTGGGCGTTGAGCCGCCCGAGAGCGCCACGCGGAAGTCCGAGTCCCTCGACTGAGCGGCCAAGCGCACGAAGAGCTGCGCGCCCAGGTGAGCAACACCCTGCAGATCGTCCGCCAGCTCGACGTGCGGGTCGGAGTCGTGCGCTTGGGTCATCGCCCCATCCTCCGAGCGCCACCGATGAGATGGGCCGCCGCCGTCAGCGCCTCCTCGTAGACGTTGTCAGGGCCAAGAAGCTGGAACTGCACCGAGAGGGGATGTTCGGCGCCCACACTCTGTAGATGTAGCGTCTGCGAAGGAATAGAGACGCCCGGCACGTTGCCGACGGTCGTGACATGCGCCAAATCACGCTCTCGCGCCACGGTGAAGGTCGCGCGCTGCCCGGAGAGGCGCGACGCCAGATACACAGACATGAGCGCACCATGCCGCACCCAGGGTCGCCCCTCGCGATCTACATCCTGATTGGCGCCGGCATTCAGCGTCTCACCCGAAACATCGGGGCTCCACCACGTCTGCTGCGGCAAGCCATACCGGGCGTTGATCTCCACCGCCACATTGTTCCCGCTTCCGTCACGCAAGGTATGCGCGCGGGCGCCTTCGAGGCCGCCGAGCTGCGCCTGTTGGATGCGCCAGCCGAGCCGCGAGGCGAGCCAGCCGGCCATGAGATACGCCTGGGCACTGTTGGCAGGTGCGTCCTCGTCACCTGCGGCATATTCAATCGTGACGCGCTCGATGCCCTCAAGATACGGTCGCGTATCCGGCGCATCGAAGAACTGCGCCACCACGTCGCGCCACGGCCCCTGTGCGGTCCAGCTCGTGTCGCTGATCACCGTGCGCGTCGCCTTGCGCCGCTGCAAGTCGTCAAGGGCGGGGATGCTCCGCACGGTGTTGGGCATCTCGGAAGTATCCACGATGAGCCGGTCACAGCCATCAACCAGCGCCTCAAAGAGCTCGCTGCCCCACGGCGGCTCACCCGTCCACCAGAGGAACGAGGGCAAGCCCGAAATGATCAGTGGCAGGATGACGCCCGGCAGATGTCTGACGGCGCTATCCTGCGCCTCGATGAGGATGTCCTCACCATATGTCGCGCCGTCCTCCCCGATATAGGTGCCGATGTAGCCCTGCATCTGGTCGCCTCGCAGCCGAGGCTCCGCGCTCACGATGACCGCCCGCGACGGATGCTGCGAGGTCAGCGTGTGGATGATTCGCAGCAACTGGTCGGCCTCGGTGCGGCTATGCGCGTACGCCACCAGCGTATGAACGCTATTGCGAGCGATGGCGGGGCCAGCGGAGGACGAGAGGCGCGCGTTCATGTCGCGCCACGCGTTATCAAGCTCATGCTCGACGGCATCCAGCCCGACGGGGCGGAGGCCCTCAAGCTGCATTGGTGCGTTGGTCATAGTCGCCTCCACGTCCGGCCATCCCGTTCGATCAGCGCATCGGCCTCCTTCGGCCCCCAGGTCCCAGGCTCATACTGCGGGATCGCGGAAGGCGGCTGTTTGGCCCAGGCGCGCTCGATCGTGTCGACCAGGCGCCATGAATATTCGGTCTCGTCGATGCGTGTGAAGAGCGTCGAATCGCCGAGCATGCACTCCAACAGAAGTCGCTCGTAGGCTTCAGGCGGCTCGACGCCGAATGAGCTGCCGTAGAGGAAATCCATGTTGACGCTACGCAGGCGCATCTCCTGTCCCGGCACCTTCGCATCGAAGAGCAGGCTGATGCCTTCGTTCGGCTGGATGCGCAGCGACAAGACGTTCGGTTGCATTTGCTCGCTGCTCACGCCCCGGAACAGCAGGTAGGGCGGCCGCTTGAACTGGATGGCAACCTCGCTGATGCGCTTCGTCAGACGTTTGCCATGGCGCAAGTAGATGGGCACGCCAGCCCAACGCCAGTTCTCGATGGAAAGCTTGAGGGCGACGAAGGTCTCGGTCCGCGACTTCGGATCGACGTTCTTCTCCTCGCAGTATCCCGGAACTCGCTGACCGCCGACCATGCCTGCCCCGTACTGCCCGCGCACCGTGTCCGATGCGATCTCGTTCTCCATGAGCGGCGGGATGGCTCGCAGCACTTTGACTTTCTCATCGCGTACCGCGTCGGCGTCGAAATTGACTGGCGGCTCCATCGCCACGAGGGTGAGGAGCTGCATCATGTGGTTCTGCACCATGTCGCGCATGGCGCCGGCCTCTTCGTAGTAGTCGCCGCGCCCCTCAACTCCCAACGTCTCCGCCACGGTGATCTGCACATTATCCACGTACCGCCGGTTCCAGATCGGCTCGAAGATGCCGTTGCCGAAGCGCAGCACCATGATGTTCTGAACCGTCTCTTTGCCGAGGTAGTGGTCGATGCGGTAGATCTGCTTCTCTTTGAACGCCTTGTTGAGCTCGGCGTTCAGCGCCATGGCCGATTGGAGGTCGTTGCCGAAGGGCTTCTCAACGATGATGCGCGAGTACGGGGCGGCCTTGAGGTCGTCGCGCGCACGGGTTGCCAGTCCAGCAGCGGCGAGCAGATCGGCTATGCTGGCGTAGAAGCTCGGCGGGGTGGCGAGGTAAAAGATATGGTTGCCCCCGGTGCCGCGCTCCTGATCGAGCTGTTTCAGCAGGTCAGCCAGTGAGCGGAAGCCCTCAGGGTCATCGAACTGCGATTGATGATAGTAGAGACCCTTTGAGAACGTCTCCCACACGGCAGGGTTCACCGGGCGCCGGCGCGAGAACTCATTGATCGAATCGAGCGCCTGCTGCCGAAACTGCTCGTTCGTGAAGGGACGCCGGGCGACGCCGACCACCGTGAATTGCGGCGGCAGGGGCTGCTCAAGCGCGAGATTATAGAGCGCAGGGAGCAGCTTGCGGTGCGTGAGGTCGCCCGTCGCGCCGAAGATAACCATCGTGCAAGGGGCGATGTTGCGCGCATGACGCATACCCACGCGCAACGGATTGGTGGTCGTGGTACTGATATCCATCCCAGGGTCCCTTCATCGGAGGGGAAAGCGCCGCCTCGTCCTATGCCTGATGCTTCGTGCCGCCGAACTCGCCGCCCTCGTAGCGCACCTGATGGCCGCCGAACTGGTTGCGCAGGGCCGCGATCACTTTGGCGGAGAAGGAATCTTTCTGGCGCGAGACGAACCGCTGCAGCAGCGAAAGCGTGATAACAGGCGCGGGCACATCTTCGTCGATGGCGGCCTGGACGGTCCAACGCCCCTCGCCGGAGTCCTCAACATAGCCTGAGATCTTCTCCAGCTTGGGGTCCTCTGCGAAAGCGAGCGCGGCGAGATCAAGCAGCCAGGAGCGCACGACGCTGCCGTTCTGCCAAACACGCGTCACCTCGCGCATGTCGAGGTTTGGGCCAAAGGGCGACTTCTCGATGATCTCGAAGCCCTCGCCATAGGCCTGCAACATGCCGTACTCGACGCCGTTGTGGACCATCTTCACAAAGTGGCCGGCGCCGTGGGTGCCCATGTAACCGTAACCATTCTCGGGCGCCAGCGTCTTGAAAATCGGCTCGCAGTGCTGGAAGGTCTCCTGCTCTCCGCCGATCATCAGGCTGTAGCCGACCTTGAGGCCCCAGATGCCGCCGCTCGTGCCGCAGTCCATGTAGTGCATACCCGCGGCGCTCACTTCCTGGGCGCGGCGCACGGTATCGTGCCAGTTCGAGTTACCGCCGTCGATGATGATATCGCCGGGTTTGAGCAGCGACATGGCGTGATGCAGCGTGTCATCCGTCACCTGGCCCGACGGGACCATCATCCACACGATACGTGGGGATTCTTGCAACTTGGAGACCATCTCCTCCATGGTATACGCCGGGACCGCGCCAAGCGACGCCGCCTCATCCACCGGGCCTCTGCTCCGGTTCGAGGCGACCACCCGGTGCCCTCCCTTGACGAGGCGCACTGCCATGTTGCCGCCCATGCGACCAAGACCGAAAATACCGAGTTCCATGTTCGTCCTCTCGTCTGTTCACTCAGTCTGTCGCGCCGGCGCCTGCCGCCGCACGACGTATCAATCACCTTATGCGTGCGCGAGGATTTGCGCGGCGTCAAGCGCTTCGCGAATCTCGTCTAGGCCCGCCATGATGTCGTCCCCTAGATTGAGGCGGATGACACGCCGGCCGTGCGCTTGCAGCGCCTGCAAGTCGCCGAGCGCCTGTGCCTGCATGAGCACGCCGAACGTATACGGCGCATCCGGTATGGATACATCGCGCGCATCGTCGGCGACAAACTGCAGGAATACGCCATTGTTTGCGCCACCCTTATGAAGCTGACCCGTCGAGTGCTGAAAGCGCGGGCCGTACCCAAGAGTAGTAGCGTCGCGCGACAGGTCGCGCAATCGGATGCGGATGCGCTGCAAGAGCTCTTCATGCTCCGGAGTGCGCTGGACGTAGGCGAGAAGCCCGATATAGTCCCCTGGCGCCGCCTGGCTCACATACACCTCAAGGGCGGCTTGCAAGGATACGGCATCGACCAGACGACGCGCCTCGTCCTCGCCGGCTACGACCGCGACATGCTCCGTGCGCAGGATCGCGGCAGGCTGGGGCAGCGTCTTGTTGACCTTATACTCTTCGAGGATCGTGTTGGTGCGGTCCTTCGCCTCCTGCACGTTGGGCTGATCGAAGGCGTTGATCCCGAGCAACGCGCCCGCGACGGCCGTGGCGAACTCCCAGCGGAAGAACTCCGCGCCCAAATCGTAGACGTCGCGCAGGCGCAGTGTCACGACCGGCTGGCCGGCTCGCTCAAGCTTCGCCAGCGCGTCATCCTGGCTCTTGTCGAAGCCCTCATCGGTCCGGCAATAGACGAAGAGCCGGTCGCTGCCGTACTTGTCAGGCGCACCCAGCTCCTCGCCCTCGACGGGGAGGATACCCTTGCCCTCCTTGCCGGTGCTCTCGGCAATGAGCTGCTCCGCCCAGTACCCGAACGTGCCAATTGGCGGCGAGACGACCAGCGTGACCTTATCGCGCTTATTCTTCGCGAGCGTCCCCATGATGGCGCCCAGCCACAGCCCTGGATTCTGCTGAGGCGACACGTTGGGCTGGCAGGCCTGCTCCATCGCGGTGGCGCGATCTAACAGCTTGGCGACGTCCACGCCGATGATGGACGCCGGCACAAGGCCGAAGAAGGAGAGCGCCGAGTAGCGTCCGCCGATGTCCTCAGGATTGCGGAAGATGTCGCGGAACTTCGCGTCCTGCGCCATCTGGTCCAGCTTGGTACCAGCATCGGTGATGGCGATGAAGTGCTTGCCCGCCTCATCACCTGCCGTCTGCTGCATGCGCTGGTAGAAGTGTTTGAAGTGGGAAAGCGTCTCGATGGTGCCGCCGGACTTCGAGGCGACGATGAAGAGTGTCTTCGGCAGCTCGATGCGCGCCTCCACGTCGAGGATCGCGGCTGGGTCGGTCGAGTCGAGCACGATCAGATCGGGCTGCCCGCTCGCGCGGCCAAAGGTCGCGCGCAAGACCTCCGGGGCGAGGCTGCTGCCGCCCATGCCAAGCAGCACACAGTTCGTGAAGCCCGCGCTGCGCACGTCGTCACGCAGGGCGTTGAGCCGGTCGAGATGGCCGCGCATCTGGTCCGCGACGGTGAGCCAGCCGAGGCGATCCGCGATCTCCTTCTGCTCGGCGGGATTGGGCTTCCAGAACGCCTGGTCCTTCTCCCAGACTCGCCTGGCGAACTGGTCTCGTTGCGCCCGGCCGAGTGTCTCATCCACCTGGCCCTGCAGCGATCCAAGCACCGCCTGCTCGCGCCCGGCGAAGTCAGAAACGTCTCCACCCTCCGCATGGCCGGTAGACGCGCCCATCTCGGCGCGCAGCCGCTCGGCCTTCTCCTTCGTGCCCGCGATGAGCTTGTCATAGGATTCGGCGAAGAGACGCACGCCCTCAAGCTCAAGATCGTGCGTCACCTTCGTCATGTCGATGCCGGCGCGTTCCAGTCGCGCCAGCGCCTCCTTCGAGGCGCCAACGTCGTCAGCGTCAAGAGTGGACTTGGCTACGCCGTGCTCCTGAAAGGCCACGATGGTCTGCGGCGGCATCGTATCCACCGTCTCAGGGCCGATCAACTCCTCCACGTACAGCACGTCGCGATAATTGGGATTCTTCGTGCTCGTGCTCGCCCAGAGGCAGCGCTGCGGCTTGGCGCCCTCCGCGCGCAGTGCCGCGAAGCGGTCGCCGTGGAAGATGCGTTTGAATGCGTCATACGCCACGCGTGCGTTGGCGATGGCCGCCTTGCCCTGCAGCGCCCGCAGCTCATCCTGTCGCGCGCTGTCCTGCGCCGCCGCGATCTTCTCGTCGAGCAGCTTATCCACCATCGTATCGACCCGGCTCACGAAGAAGCTCGCCACAGATGAGATGTCGTTCACCGGCTGGCCGTCGCGCATGCGGTGCTCTAGCCCGCGAATGAAGGCCTGCGCCACCGCCTCATAACGTTCGAGCGAGAAGATCAGGGTGACGTTGATATTCACGCCCTCGTAGATCATCTGCTCTATGGCCGGCAGACCTTCGAGGGTCGCCGGAATCTTGATCATCACATTGGGCCGGCTCGCCCGCTGGAAGAGGTGGCGCGCCTCGGCGATGGTGCGCTTGGTGTCGCTCGCCGCGGCCGGCGAGACCTCAAGGCTGATGTAACCGTCCACATGGCCGGAGCGGTCGTAGATCGGACGCAGGATGTCCGCTGCCGCCTGGATGTCTTCGATGGCCAGCGCCTCAAAGATCTGCTGCCCGTCCGTCACGCCTTGCGAGACCAGCGTACGCAGCGCATCGTCGTAGTCGGCGCTGCCGTCAATGGCCTTCTCGAAGATCGTCGGATTCGAGGTGATGCCGACGACAGAATCCTCGTCGATCAGCTTCTGTAGATCGCCCGATGTGATGAGGCCGCGTCTGATATTGTCGTACCAAATGCTCTGGCCAAGACTGTACACCTCTGCGAGCCGGTTGGTCGCCATTGCTGCTGCCTCCGCTCAGAAGCCCGTCGCTCAAATATCCGTGTCCCTCGTCTGGGCGGAGAGGAACAGGCCTAACAACCACATAACAGACTGAGCCGCGGGCGGATTCGTTACCGTGCGCTTCTCGAAGCACGCGAGCTCGGACGTCACATGTTTACTTACATCTCCGCCTCAAGTCTCCGCATGCGCCGGGCCAGCGCGTGCCGGCCGTCCGTGTTCCATCGCGCGCGTGCGGTGTGCCGAGTCACGCTCTGCCTCTGGTGCGCGGAGCCGCACGTTCGGTCCAACTATGCGCTCCGTTCTGTCACATAAGAGATTAAAAGCATCCAGGCGCGTGCTCGGCAA
>CAYYCB010000110.1:0-3760 GCA_964469715.1 uncultured Ktedonobacterales bacterium
GTAAATGTGCCGCGGCCCTGCGTGATCGAGCGTAGATCGGTCGCATAGCGCAGCATCTCAGCCATCGGCACCTGTGCGGTGATTCGCTGCATGCCGCCGCCGGACGACTCCATGCCGAGAATGCGTGCCCGCTTCGTATTGAGGTCGCTGTTGATATCGCCCATGTTGGCTTCAGGCGCCTCGATGGCGACGTTCATGATCGGCTCAAGCAGCGTCGGGTTGGCGAGCGCGATTGCTTCCTTCATGCCGATATGCGCCGCAGTCTCGAAAGCCTGAGAGGATGAATCGACCGGGTGGTATTTTCCGTCAACCAGGGCAACGCGAACATGGACCATAGGGCATCCGGCAATGAATCCTTGTTTGAGCGATTCGCCAACGCCCTTCTCAACACCAGGCACGTACTCGCGCGGCACGACACCGCCAACGATCTTGTTCTCGAAAAGGTAGTCTTGCTCAGCGCCGGTCAGCGGCTCGACTTCGAGCCAGACGTCGGCGAATTGGCCGTGGCCACCAGTCTGCTTCTTGTGGCGTCCCTCGGCCCTCGCCTTTTTCTTGATGGTCTCTCGATAGGGCACGCGCCTCTCATGGCGCAACACGACCACCCCAAAGCGCCGCTGCATGCGTTCGATGGCGATGTCGATATGCGACTCGCCCATGCCGGCAATTAGTGTCTCCGCGGTCTCGGGATCGCGCGAGACGATGAGAGTGGGATCTTCTTCCTGAACGCGGGAGAGCGCCGTACCCATCTTGTCGAGGTCGGTCTGAGTCTTGGCCGTGACGGCCGCGGTGAATACGGGCCTCGGCAAGCGAATCGGCGGCAGCGCTTGCGTATCCTTGGCGCCGAGCGTATCACCGGTGTGGGTGCTCGCCAGTTTCACCACCATGCCTATATCGCCGGCGGGCACCTCCTGCACCGGCTCCTGGAGCTTCCCGCGAACCGTCATGATCTGGCCGAGTCGCTCATCAGAGTTCGTTGTAACATTCCAGGCGTGCTCGTCGGATTTGAGCGTACCGCTGTATGTGCGGAAGAACGTCTGTTGCCCTTTTTGGGGATCCACGATTGTCTTGAAGACGAACGCGGCCGGCTGCCCCTCGACCTCAGCCTCCGAGCGCTCAGCCGCGCTTGGCAAATACTCCACAATGGTGTCGAGCAACGTCTGAATACCGATGTTTTTCGCCGCCGACCCTGAGACGACTGGAACGAGGGAGCCTGCCGCGACGCCGAGCCTGACGGCACGGCGCAGCTCGTCTTCGCTTAGCTCCTCACCCTCCAGGTACTTCGCCATCAGGTCGTCGTCATTCTCCACGGCGGTTTCCACGAGCTGTTCGCGGTACCGTGCCATGGTTTCGGACAAGGTACCGGGCACGTCCCCCACAGTCACCTTGTTGTCAGTGAAGGCGTATGCCTTGCCGGTGACAAGATCGACTACGCCGGAGAAATTGGCCTGTTCTCCGACCGGGATGATGAGCGGGACAACTTTGTTGCCGAACGCTGCTCGGAGAGAATCTAGCGCGCGGTCGAAGCTCGTATTCTCGCGATCCAGCTTGTTGACAAAGACCACACGGGGCAGCTCATGCTTGTCGGCATAACGCCAGGTTAGCTCTGTCCCGACCTCAGCGCCCTTATCCGCAGAGACCACGACGACCGCCGCATCGGCCACGCGCAGTCCAGCCATCACCTCACCCACGAAGTCGGCATAGCCGGGAGTGTCTAACAAGTTGATCTTTGTGCCTCGCCACTCGACCGGAACCACCGTGAGGTTGATGGACATGCGCCGCTTAACCTCGTCGGCATCGTAATCGGAGATGGACGAGCCGTCATCCACCTTGCCGATCCGATTGACCGCCCCGGAGTCATAGAGGGCGGCATCCACCAGCGACGTCTTGCCGGAACCGCCGTGCGCAATGATGGCGACTGTACGAAGCTGCTCCGCGCGAAAGACGTTCATAGGGGGTGTTCCTTTCCATCGGGTCAGTTGACACTTGCATCACCACCGTGCCCGCCAGTGGCCAGCACACGGTCGCCAGGACATGAATGCCCCAGAATATCGCTCCAATGGAAACCGGTTCGTGAGAGTGGGTCAGCTCAGCCCGCAACCTCCTCTCGGGCACCAAGATTAGTGGTCAGATGGACCCCCGGAAGCGGATAGCGGGTAGCCAGAGCGATAGCCCTGTCTCGGGTCCGTGCGACGGCCGTGGGATCAGCGCGGTCGCTGATGGCCGTCGAGATCAGCTCGGCAAGCTCACGCATATCTTCCGTACCGAAACCACGCGTCGTCACGGCCGGTGTGCCTAGACGTACGCCACTCGTCCGGACTGGCGGCTCGGGATCGAACGGTATGCCGTTTTTGTTGGCGGTGATGTGGACGGCTTCGAGCGCCAGCTCCGTGTCGCGGCCGGTCACGCCAAACGGGCGCACGTCCACCAACATCAGATGATTGTCTGTCCCACCCGACACAAGCCGGAAGCCTGTGTCTCGCAGTGCCTGGGCGAGCGCCTGAGCATTGTCGACTACTCGCTGCTGATACACGCGGAACGCGGGATCGAGCGCCTCCTTGAATGAGACGGCCTTAGCCGCAATGATGTGCTCTAGCGGTCCGCCTTGCGTGCCGGGGAAGACGCCCTTGTCGATCTTCGCGGCTAATTCTTCGGAGCAGAGGATGATGGCCCCGCGCGGGCCGCGCAGTGTCTTATGGGTGGTGGTGGTCACGACATGGCAATGGGGCAGCGGGTTGGGATATAGCCCCACCGCAACAAGTCCCGCTACGTGGGCAATATCGGCCATAAGATATGCGCCAACTCCGTCCGCAATCTGGCGGAACCGGGCGAAGTCGAGGCGGCGCGGATAGGCCGAGAAGCCCGCGACGATGAGCTTTGGCTTATGCTCTTGCGCGAGCGCCTCCAGCGCGTCGTAATCAATCGTCTCGGTCTCGCGCGACACTCCATACGGCACGAAATTGTAGAGCTTGCCGGAGAAGTTGACCTTCGCGCCATGAGTGAGGTGCCCACCCTGATCGAGCGCCATACCCAGGACGGTGTCGCCCGCCTGCAGAAGGGCGAGATAGACCGCGGCGTTCGCTTGCGCGCCGGAATGCGGCTGGACGTTGGCGTGCTCTGCTCCAAAAAGCTTCTTCGCACGCTCGATGGCAACTCGCTCAGCCTGGTCTACGAACTCACAACCGCCGTAATATCGCTTGCCCGGTAAGCCTTCGGCATACTTGTTCGTCATCATGTTCGCCATCGTCTCGGCGACGGCGGCACTGACATAGTTCTCGGAGGCAATCAGCTCGATGCCTTCGAACTGGCGGCGCTCCTCGCGGCGAATGATCTGCGCGATCTCCGGATCGGTCGCTTCCAGGTGCTCGAAGAAGCCCATGCACTGCTCCCACAGGTGCCTCGCCCGGAGGACAGCCCACCGGCTCAGGCGAGGAGAACGGCGCCGAACGCGCGACGGCGTAGTCAGAGGGGATGCGAAAGGCGCCGCCGTCAAGAACAGCCGTCAGCGTCGGGTGGCCGTAAGTATATCATCATGTTTGAGGAGCGAACCGCAGGTCGATCTCTGAGACGCCGCCGCCCATCATGGGGAGCAGCTCATGATGCTTGCCAATAATGTCACGATGCGATATTCTAACGTGGTGCGGCCACTATGTACGGCTACATACCACTCGGCGAGGATTACTCTGACTGTTCTGTGACGAAAGGTTATGTTGTGTCCCAGGATCATGTACGCGGCTTGCGGCGTTCCACACGCGCCATTGAC
>CAYYCB010000110.1:3860-8360 GCA_964469715.1 uncultured Ktedonobacterales bacterium
TGTTGTGTCCCAGGATCATGTACGCGGCTTGCGGCGTTCCACACGCGCCATTGACGACCGGGGCACTCACCAGAAGTCGGATGAGCTAGGCGATTTCACGACATCGCCGCGTATGTTGCTTATCTCGGCCATCGCTATCGGCATTGGATTGATCGGAGCTGTTGTCGCAGTTGCGCTGCTCCGCCTGATCGGGCTCTTCACCAATCTCTTCTTCTATCAGCGCCTCGATACAACGCTGGTGTCGCCAGCCGGCAACAAGCTCGGCGCCTGGGAGGTGATCGTCCCAGTCATAGGTGCGCTCATCATCGGCATAATGGCGCGGTACGGATCGGAACGCATACGCGGTCACGGCATCCCTGAAGCTATCGAAGCGATTCTGATCAATGGCAGTCGGGTTGATCCTAAGGTCGCCATCTTGAAACCTGTCTCGTCGGCCATATCCATCGGCTCAGGCGGACCGTTCGGCGCTGAAGGTCCGATCATTATGACGGGCGGGGCATTCGGATCACTCATCGCGCAGTTTCTGCATCTTACGAGCAGCGAACGTAAGACACTGCTGGTAGCCGGGGCCGCCGCGGGCATGGCAGCGACGTTTGCCGCCCCGGTCGCCGCCACATTGCTCGCGGTGGAGCTTCTGCTCTTCGAATGGAAGCCTCGGAGCCTGGTTCCAGTCGCCCTGGCGAGCGCGACCGCGGCTGCCGCACGGCGCTACATGTTAGGTCTGGGCCCGCTGTTCCCGACTCCACCGCACGCTATATTCATCGGGCCGGGTGGGCTGCTCGGCTGCGTGTTGGCTGGTCTGCTTGCGGGAAGTCTGTCGGCCCTGCTTACCGTCACCGTGTATGCCGCTGAGGACACGTTCCGGCTGCTCCCTATCCACTGGATGTGGTGGCCGGCAATCGGAGGTCTGGTGATCGGCCTGGGAGGCCTGATCTTTCCGCAGGCACTTGGCGTCGGCTACGACACCATCGGCCAGCTGTTGCGTGGTGACGTCGCCGGACAAGTGATCCTCGGCGTTTTGCTCGTCAAATCTATCATCTGGGCCGTCTCACTCGGGTCTGGAACGTCCGGTGGTGTCCTCGCGCCGCTTCTGATGATGGGCGGCGCTCTCGGTGGCCTAGAATCCCTGGTGTTGCCGCACGAAGGAGCGGGATTCTGGCCGCTGGTGAGCATGGGCGCGATCCTTGGCGGCACCATGCGCTCGCCATTCACGGGCATCGTGTTCGCGCTTGAGCTGACGCACGACGTGAACATGCTGCTGCCGCTGCTGGTGGCGACGGTCATCGCGCATGCGTTCACGGTGCTCGTGCTCAAACGGTCGATTTTGACCGAGAAGGTGAGCCGCCGCGGCTACCACCTGAGCCGCGAGTACGCGATCGATCCGATGGAGATCATTTTCGCGCGCGAAGTCGTGCGTCTGGATACGACGGCGCTCCCGGCTAGCAGCAAACGACACGATCTGCGCGAACTCTTCCGGGCCGGCGGCAGCTCGCACCGCCAACGACTGTATCCGGTGGTGGATGGGGTGAATGGCTTGGTCGGTGTGGTGGAGCGCCGCAAGGCCGAGGCCTGGGCAGAGGAGCAAGACGATTCGAGCGCCGAGGAGCTTGCGCAGATAGTCAAGACCAAACCAGTGGTAGCCTACCCCGACGAGCCATTGCGAGTCGTGGTGTATCGCATGGCCGAGACCGGACTGACGCGCTTTCCCGTCGTCGAGCGCGGTCCGGGCCATACGCTTATCGGGATGATCTCGCTGACCGACCTGCTCAAAGCTCGCGCACTCAATCTCGAAGCGGAACGCCGGCGCGAGCGCGTTTTCACACTACCGCTCAGGTTCCACAGGCGGGGCACCGACATCGGGTCGCTGTCCACCGCAGCCAAGGCCGAAGAGCCGACAATTAGGTGAGCGGTGATTGTCTCGCGACCACCTGCACGAACCTCGGCCATACCCACGGCGCCTCACGATTACGGGCATTCTCGCAAATCTGAAGGCGCAGCGTGAGACGCTCCGGGCACTCCGATGGCACATCCGTCCCCTTGTCCATAGTACTCCAGCGGGGCGAGAAGACACCACGCGGTATAATAGCGGCGCTGGTGATCGGGCGGGATCCCGAAAAGTGGGAGCGGGTGTGTGTGCCTATGGAGGAGAGGTCCGCTCAGATGCAGGTGTGGCGGCTGGGATCATATGAACTCGTGCGGCCGCTTGGCGAGGGCGGCATGGCGCAGGTATACCTCGCCCGCGACATTCGCCTGGGGCGCGAAGTGGCGGTGAAGGTGCTCGACCCGCAGCTTGCCGAGCGCTCCGGATTCCAGGAGCGTTTTCTTCGCGAAGCGCGGGTGGCTGCGGCGCTCGACCATCCCAACATCGTGCCACTCTACGATTTTGGCGAGTCTGAGTTCAATCTGTACCTCGTCATGCCTTTCATTAGCGGTGGCAGCCTGCAAGACAAGCTCAAGCGCGCACCGTTTTCCCCTGGCGAGGCCGCGAAGTACGTTTCGCAGATCGCGGACGCACTCGACTACGCCCACCAGCGCAGCGTGGTTCATCGCGACGTAAAACCCGCGAACATGTTGATCCACGCCGACGGACGTGTCATGCTGTCAGACTTTGGGCTCGCCAAGATTCTTGGTGGTCCATCGCGGGCATCAGCTCCGCGCGGACGGCCAGATGCAGGCACGCCTGAGTACATGGCTCCGGAGCAGGTGGAGGGCAACACCGATGCCCGCTCGGACATCTATGCGCTGGGTGTCGTGCTGTATCTGCTCCTAACCGGCCATTTGCCATTTGCCGGGACGACCTCGAATGCGGTTATGGACGGACACCTCTACCGCCTGCCCGAACCGCCGCGTTTGCTGAATTCATCTATCACGCCAGCCATGCAAGAGGTGGTATTGCGAGCGCTGGCGAAACATCCCGAGGACCGCTTTCAGAAGGCTGGCGAGCTTGGAGCCGCCTTGATGGCGGCATTGGTCGCCGGCGACGTCGAGCCGCTGCCGTTCGGCGGACCAAGCTCGCCATCTGTGCCTCTGCTCTCGATGCCCTCCTTCGGCCGCGCCAGCATCCCATTCTCATCGCATCCGGCGTCCTTGCCTTGGAATCTCCCCCAAGTTGGCCCGACGACAATAAACACTCAGGCATCGAAACCGTGGACAGCACCGGCGCTCGGCAGTGGGGCCACCGGCGCGCCGAGCGCCGGCATGCGTACGACCAGAGCAGCACTCTCTGGTCAGGCTCCGGTCGGCCTCCCGAATATGGGAATGTCGCCCGCGTTTCCACTTATCCCGCCCGCAGATCTCCCAACGCTGAGCCCGCCGCCCAGTGCGGCTTCAGCATCCTTGCCACCACCACAACATTTCTCCCAACCGAACATTGGTGCCGCATCAATGCCTGAGATGGTTGCGCATAACGACGTTCCGATACCCGCCGCCGGACCGGCGCGCGCACTGCCAAACTATCGCTTGAGCGCGGCGAGCACCCTCTGGCCCTGGCTGGCGGTGGCCCTGGTGGTAGCGCTCATTGCCGCGGCTATGCTCATCGTGATCTTTCATTAGCCAGAGCGCCAATAAAGCATAACACCTTCAAGCGTACGGTGTCGCGGCTACCCAGGTCAGAGAGGCGCGAGGGGAGGAGAACCGCGCGTCCGTGACGCCACATTTACATGGACACCGCTTGGAGGATTATCTTCACAGAGCTTCTGTCTGCGACACATGCGAAGTGCGATAGCGGATACGGATTACGCTCAGTCGCGGCCACACCACCCGGTTAAGGTCCGTGCCAAATCCACGAGGTGGTCGATGTCGAACGGTTTGGCTACGATCTGCGCATCGAGTGCCTGTATGAGCGGGGCCTCTTGCGGGATTACCGCTGGATGCGCGGCGGTCAACAAAATGATGCGCACTGACGATAAGTGACGATCCTCTACGAAGCGAAGAAGCTCGATGCCATCCCCGTCTGAAAGACGCCGATCCGTCATGAGAAGATGCACGCCCCCACCCATCAACACCTCTGTGCTTTCCGCAATCGTAGAGCGTATCGAGACGCGAAAACCATCCTCCACAAGCAAGGCGCCGAGGACCTCCTGAATATCGAGGTCGTCCTCTACAAGAAGTACGCTTGGAGGAGCGTCGGCATTCCCTACGCGCAACTGCGCGTCGGGGGCCACAGCCCTCGTGCGCCGCGAGTCCTTCCGCCGTGCTGATTGCCGCGTCGTGCTAGCCACTATCTAATGCCCGTAACTTTCCTCTCCGAGATCCTCCACCGCGAGGGCCGGCCGGCGCCCCTACCGGCACACGAAGATCAGTACGTGCATGAGCAGTGCCACAGCCATAGACTCCTGACACGCACCATCGCCGGAGGACCTCCATAGCTTGACGGTCACTGGCAGGCCGTTTATCATAGGCGAGACTTCATACACGTAGTACATATACGTAGTACATATACGCGACGATTCATCGCCGTTCGAGGCTCTGAGCCTCACGTTTTCGGCGTTGCGCCCGCGA
>CAYYCB010000110.1:8460-10225 GCA_964469715.1 uncultured Ktedonobacterales bacterium
ATCGCCGTTCGAGGCTCTGAGCCTCACGTTTTCGGCGTTGCGCCCGCGAACGCCTCGGCAGAGAACAGGGAACTCTATGACTATGTCGGAGCGGCACGAAAGTAAACGCCCCCACGGTGCGGCTCGTCGGCGGGACGTTCGCAACAGCCAGATTGCGGCCGCCTTCTGCGCCGCACTTCTCCTTTGCCTCGCTTTACCTATCCTGTGGCCCAGCGCGCTCCGCGACGAGCCGGTCGCTCTTGCCGCGCCAATCGGAACTACAGTTAGCCCTTCAACCTCGCCCTCACCTTCACCGACCGTGACGGTTAGCCCGACAGCGACTCCGCTTCCCGCGCAGTTATCCATCGTTAGCCCTTCCAGTCATAGCGGTCCTGTGGGCGCCATCGTGACGGTTAGCGGACAGAACTTCCCAGGTACAGCGGTCTCGCTCTATGGCACGTCAGACGCGACGTGTGGCGGCGCACAGACACCACTCGGCTCGGCGCCGGTGAACGGCGGCAGCGTTTCGACGAATTTCACATGGCCCACCTCACTCAACGCCGCAACGTCCTACTATGTGTGCGCTGCGGGCGTGGCAAATCCGCCAAGTTACCGTGTCCTCTCCGCCACGGCGCCTACGGTGCAACTCTCATCCTCGTCCGCCGAAGTTGGCAAGCAAGAGACTATCTCTGGGGCGAACTTCCTTGGATTGCCGCCGAACTCGACGGTCACAATCGCTGTGAAGGATGCCAAAGGCACAACGACGACGCTGCCCAGTCAGGCTCTTGTGGCTGACGACGGCACTTTCAACCTCCCGTGGACTGTCACCGGCGCGGCGGGAGGAGCAACTATCCTAGCGCAGTCCGCTCCGGAAAATGGCGCGCGCTCCGCATTGCAGGCGACGACCACGTTCACGATTCTGGCTCCAGCATCTCCCACCGTGGCCACTACCCCTGCGGCTGGTGGTTCAAGCGCAAGCAAGGGCAGCAGCCACAATAGCAGTAATGCTGGTCTGGTCGTCGCGCTCATCGTCGGCATTGTGTTGCTCATACTGGTCATCCTGGGCGTCGTGGCTTACCTTCTGCTTCGCAAACGCGAAGGATCGCCCGAAGGTAGCAGCTTCGGCAATGACAACGTTCCCGGTGCTTATCCTGGGTATGCCGACCGTAGTAGGATTCCAGCCAACGTGCCGAATAGCGCCACCGGCCGGCAGGCGGCAGTCGGACGTTTCGGACACCCTGAATTCTCCGAGCGTGCGGACGCTTTTCCTGGGCAAGGGATCGGTGGCGTGGCACAGTGGGATGAGCCCGGCCCCGCCGAAACCTACGATTGGCAGCCACGCCCCATGACTGGCTACGGTCAGCACTATGACCGGCCGCAGCCCAATGATGCACCTACCTACCCAGGATCCCAGGGAGGTCCCACCGATCCATGGGCAAGTCAAGCTGGCGGATATGGTGCGCTGCCATCCCTCAATCCCGACGATGAGTGGGGCGATGGCGCTACCCAAGCGGCCGATTCGGGCATGCCGACGCGTCTCCAGAGGCCCCCAAAGTCTGGGCAGTCTCCAGACAATCCATACACTCAGCGGGGTCGTGACGGCAGAGAGTCCGACGACGGCAATAACTGGTGAGGCCGACCAACTCGTCAAGCACTTGACGCCTCGTAAGCTCCGGTGCTACGCTGCTGGTGCGGTGATTGGCCAGCGCCCGTAGCTCAGTGGATAGAGCACCTGACTTCGGATCAGGGGGTCGGGGGTTCGAATCCCTCCGGGCGCGCCCAGAAA
>CAYYCB010000111.1:0-10204 GCA_964469715.1 uncultured Ktedonobacterales bacterium
ACATGACCGACGAGCCGACCGAGCACCTGCCGCCCGTCGGCCCGGCTGTCGCCGTCGGCCCGGCTGTCGCCGTGGCCACAGCCGCCGCCCCCGCGTCCCCGCATGCCGTCGCGCCCTCCACCTTCGCGCGGATCAACTGGCGCGCGCATTGGCGCGGTCGCGGCCAGTTCTGGCGCCGTGAGCCGGAGATCGACGCGGAGCGCCAGGCCGAGCTCGCCGAGCGACTGGCCGTCGCGCCCGACGTCCGCCGCGGCATCTATCCCTTCTGCGGGAGGCCCCTCACCCGCGCCGACGTCGAGTGGCTGTTGGCGACCCACGAGGGCGGCCGCGGTCCGGTGGACTGGTCCGACGAGGCGCAGCGCAGCCGGCCGGGGCTCGATCTGCGCGGGGCGGACCTACGCGGGGCAAATCTGCGCAATCTCCCGCTGGCAAACCTGATCGGTGGGCTCACCGGCGCGACGGCGGAGCAGCGCGCGCGCGCCGCGATCCACTTGGAGGGCGCCGATCTGCGCCACGCCCACCTCGAGGGCGCGGACCTGCGCGAGGCGCATCTGGAGGGTGCGACGCTCGACGGCGTCTGTGCGGCCGCCGCACAGTTCGCCCGCGCGCATCTCGCGAAAGCCAGCCTGCGCGCTGCCGACCTGCCCGCCACCTCATTCAAGGACGCTCAGATGCAGAAAGTCCGGCTCGACGAGGCCCACCTGGAGGGCGCGGAGATGAGCGGGGCACGGCTGCAGGGCGCGAGCATGGTGGCGGCCCACGCGGAGGGCGCGACGCTCGGCGGCGCCCGGTTAGAGAACACCAAGTTGCGGCAATCGCATTTCGAGGGCGCACGCTTCTTCGGGGCGCACCTCGAGGGCAACGCCTCGCTGAGCGAGGCCTACTTGCACGGCGCGATGCTCCGCCGGGCGCATCTGGAGAGCACGGACCTGAGTGGCGCGCACCTGGAGGGCATTCGCCTTGCCCCGGAGGACCTGGCGCGCATCCGCCGCTGGAAGCCGGACTTCCCGGCGGCGCTGCCGGCGGCTGATCTCAGCCTCGTCTTCTTCGACGCCGGCACCGTCCTGGAGGGCGCGACGCTGGGCGACGACCGCTTCAGCTACGTCTGCGTCGCCGACACGCGCTGGCGCGACGTCAATCTCTCGGTCGTGCGCTGGTCGCAGGGGATGCGCCGCGGCCCGGTGCGGCTCGGCGACGAGCGCGCAGCCCGGCGTGCGCGCCACCCCGACGGCACGCCAAAGTCGCCGGAGGAGCGGCTAGCGGACTTCGAGACGGCCGTGCGCGCCAACCGGCAGCTCGCCCTCGCGCTCCAGGCGCAGGGTCTCAATGAGGATGCCGCCCGCTTCGCCTATCGCGCGCAGGTATTGCAGCGCGCCGTGCTGCGGAGGCAGGGGCGGGTTGGCTCGTGGCTCTTCTCGCACCTGCTCGACGGCCTCGCCGGCTATGGCTACAAGCCCGGGCGCAGCCTCGCCGCCTACCTCTTCGTCGTGCTGTTCTTCGCCGCGGCGTACTTCGTCCTCGGGCAGGCCTACGGCAGTGTCCACTTCGCGCCCGACACGGCGCTGGTCTTCAGCGTGACGTCGTTCCACGGGCGGGGCTTCTTCCCCGGCGGCATCTCGCTGGAGGACCCCATCACCAAGCTCGCCGCCGCTGAGGCGTTGGTGGGCCTGCTCATCGAGATCAGCTTCATCGCCACCTTCACCCAGCGCTTCTTTGGGAAGTAGCCTCCCTACGGCTGCTGGTAGGCAACGTGGAACGCCAGCACCTCGGTCCAGAGGCGTAGAAGGCCGGCATCGTCGAGACCGACAAGCTCATGGTCGCCGTCGTAGCTGATGTAGGTTACAGGTACGCCGGCGTCCTCAAGTGCCTGTTTGAGCGCCAGCGATTGGCTGGGTGGCACTGTGCCGTCATGCGTCCCCTGCACGATGACCATCGGTGCGGACTGCGGCGAGACATTGAAGAGCGGCGAGGCGTCGCGATAGAGGTTAGGATCCGAATCGGGCGTCGCGCCGGCGAGCAGCCCCAACCGTGTCGTTTGGAGGTCGTCCGTCACCTCGGCGTCGGGCGGTTCGAGCGTCGCCAGGCCAAAGAAGTCGGAGACGCACGAGACGTCGGGGCGCTGGTCGGCATAGAGGGCGGCCTGGTCGCCGGGATGGATGGTGTGCAGCACGCCGAGGTAGACCGCCAGATAGCCACCGAACGAGAAGCCCTGGGCGCAGACCCGCGCGGCGTCAACGCCATACAGCGCGGCGTGAGCCCGCAGCCAGCGCACGGCGAGCTGTGCGTCCACGAGCTGTGCCGGCCAGGTATTCTGCGGGGCGAGACGGTAGTTGATGTTGGCGACGACGAAACCCTGCGAGGCAAAGTGGCCGCAGGATGGCGCGACGTCGCTGTCGCGCTTGTCTGAGCCGGCGAAGCCGCTGCTGTGGAAGGTGAGAATGGCCGGACGCAGCCCTGTCACCCCGACCGGCGAGCAGAGGTCGAGCGTCTCATCCGGCAAGGGACCGTAGGCGACGTCTGAGGCGACGGAGACGCCAAAGGGGCCAGTGGGGAACAGCACTGGCGAGGATTGGCTCTGCTGCGCGGCAGGGGAGGCGGTGGCCGATGAGGCCGGAATCGCGGTGGGCACCCTGCGAATTGTGGGGTGGCTGTTCCCCCGGCTTGCCATCACTCCTGTGACAATGCCCGTTACGAGCGCCAATACCACCGAGATCACCAGCGTCAGCGAGAGTGCCAGCGCAGGGCGTTGCGACAGAAGGCCACCTCTGCTCGTCATCCAGCCCTCCCGCGATCCGGCACACCATCCGCCCCCGCTACGATGCAGCAAGCATAGTACATCGTACAAGCGACGTAGGCGTGCCACTTCGCTATGCACGTCGCGTGCCTGAACGGAACGCGCATGAATTACAGGCTGACAGAGGTTGGGATTCTCAGCGATCTCTCAGCCGAAGTAGCCCAAACAGGCTTATCGTCTGGCCTCATACAGCGCGACGGCCAGGCGTCGTAGAGACCTGGCCGTCGCGGTGGCGAGAGGCGGGGAGGGAGCGCTCAAGGACGACGCTGCGTCGCCTCGCGCGGCCATCCACAGGGCGCATACTGGGTATGCCGGGGTTAGTTCTCCGAATTGGCCTCGGGAGCACCGTGCGGCCGGCCCATCGTGCCGGTGCCCTCCATCGCCTCGATGACGCCAGTGATGTCCGCCAGCACCTCGGTGAAGAGGTGGGGCAGCCAATCCTCGGGATGCGGATCGTCTCCGTCGTCGTCGTAGTCGTCGCGGCGGCGCGGGCGGCCCAGCGTCATGTGGCCGGCGCGGCGATCCGTCCCCGTGCGGTAGAAGCCGCCGATGCCCTCAGGATTCCAGAGCGGCAGGTCGAGCTTCTGCTGCAGCGTCAGGCTATCGGCCTGCACGCCGTTCTCGCCAAGGCTCAGCCCAATGTTCGGGCGCGTCTCGCCGGCGCGGCTGCTGTGCTCCGAAGCGCGCAGGCGGAAGGTGCGCGCGAGCGTCTGCAACGACGAGAGGTTGAACTGGCCCTCTTCCAGTGGAAGGCTGAAGGTCAGCTCCAGGGTCAGCGGCGGCACGTCCTCCGTGCGCAGATGCGGGCAGTCGTCGTCGGGATTGTGGAAGAAGTCGCAGATCGCCTCGGCGCCCTCAATCGAGAGCACCGTATCCAGCGGTCCCCAGGCGAACTGCACGGTACATGTGGCGCGTGTGTCGGCCTCCTCGCAAGGACCCGGATGCAGTGTGCATGCGAACTCGCGCTCCAGGGTCTGCGTGTTGAGCCAGAACTCGGGATGCACCGACAGCCCCGTGGCCTCAGCCGCATTCAGGAACATCTCGGTGACATCTTCGAAGGTGACCATAGCGCCGTCGCTCCCTTGTGCCTACCGCGTGACGACCCGTGACATGCGGGCGCGGCGCGGTTGTGAGCTTCATCATATCCGGGGCGTCAAGGCGTGTCAATTTGGCTCTGGCGCCGCTTCCCATGCGGCTTCTGGGCTTCCTTGACCAGCCAATTTCGCCGGTGCTATACTTATATCCGACTTGATTAGTCGGAATAGGCGAGGAGGCCGGGAATGCTGCGCGTCTCGACTCGCGGCGAGTACGGCGTGCGCCTGATGGTGGACCTTGCGCGCCACTACGGCGCCCGGGCGCGGTCGCTCACCGAGATCAGCCAGGCCGAGGGTTTGGAGCTCAAGGTCCAATACCTCGAACAGCTCGTCAAGTGTCTGCGCGAGGCAGGGCTGGTGGAATCCACCCGCGGGGCGCACGGCGGCTACCGCCTGAGCCGCACGCCTGAGGCAATCGGCATGGGCGAGGTGGTCCGCGCGCTGGAAGGGCCAATTGCCCCGATGATCTGCGCCACCGAAGGCGAGATGGGCGTCATCTGCGACCGGCTCGACGGCTGCTCGACGCGCGCCCTCTGGTCTCGCGTGCGCGACGCCATCACAGACACGCTCGACTCGATGACGCTCGCCGATCTCGCCTTGCAGTCTGGCGGCATATCCGCCGCGCCCAACGGCGGCCAGCTCGTCAGTTTCACGCCGCGGCCCGTTCGGGCCGCGCGTCGTATGACCCCGACCACCTAGCCGGTCGCGGCATACCGGACGACATTCCGCATGTCCCGCACGCTCCGCGGATGGGTTCCGCGCGGGCGGCAGCAATCAGGAGTTCACGGAGTACACATGGAAAGCGCCAACGGCCAGAGCCAGCCGGTGCAGCTCGTCATTCGGAACCTGCACGCCCAGGTGGAGGGCAAAGAGATCCTCAAGGGCGTCGATCTGACCGTCACCCAGGGCGAAACACATGCCCTCATGGGCCCGAACGGCTCCGGCAAGAGCACCCTCGCCAACGTCATCATGGGCCACCCGAAGTATGAGGTGACGCAGGGCGAGATTCTCTTCAAGGGCCACAACATCCTCGATCTCTCGCCGGATAAGCGTGCCCGCCTCGGCCTCTTCCTGGCATTCCAGTATCCTTCGAGCGTGCCGGGCGTCTCCGTGGGCAACTTCCTGCGCCGCGCGCTTGAGGCCAAGCGCGAAGGTGTGCCGGACCTCGAACCCGCCGGAGTTGCCACTCCGGCAGCCGCCGCGGGGACCGCGCCGAAGCGCAAGGGCATCCCGCCCGCTGAGTTCCGCAAGCTGCTCAATGAGCAGATGCAGCTTCTCAAGGTGGACAACACCTTCGTCAGCCGCTACATCAACGAGGGCTTCTCCGGCGGCGAGAAGAAGCGCGCCGAGATCCTGCAGATGGCGATGCTGCAGCCCGAGATGGCGATCCTCGACGAGACCGACTCCGGCCTGGATATTGACGCCCTGCGCATCGTTTCGGAGGGCGTGAACGCGCTACGTGGGCCGAAGCTGGGCGTGCTTATCATCACCCACTACCAGCGCATCCTTAACTACATCAAGCCGGACGTCGTCCACGTGATGTATCAGGGGCGCATCATCAAGACCGGCGGCTCCGACTTCGCCCTCGAGCTGGAGCAGAAGGGCTACGAGTGGCTCACCGGCGAGAAGGAGACCGACACGGTTACGGCGTAGCCGCCGCACCTGTGCCGACCGATTCGGGGGCTGTGGAGCAACCATCTCCCGGCCCCTATTCCATCTGAGGTCGCGGCAGTGAAACTGTCGGCGCAGGGCAGGCGGGGCTGAAGCCCAACGGCGGGGCGCCCGGCGAACTTCAGCCCGCGTCGTCACTGCCCGGCTCTGAAAGAGCCGAGACGAGAGTGGCTGAGGAGTTGTCGTTTACAGTCGCGGCCCTGAAAGGGCCGGCGCAGGACGTGAGGTGGGCTGAAGCCCTCACGAGATGCCAACAGTCCAGGCGAGCCGAGAGAGCCGAGGGCATCCCCCTCGACACGACCAGTAGTGAGCGAGAGTAGGTAGCAGGAGCGAGTATCCATGACGCAGACCACCGAGAGCACCGCCGCCCACTCGACCGTCATTGAGACGCTCGCCCCACGCGAAGACTTCCCCATCCTGGCACGTCAGGTCAACGGCCACCGCAACATATTCCTCGACAGCGCCGCCTCCGCGCAGAAGCCACGGCAGGTGCTCGACGCCATGACGCGCCTCGCTGAGGAGCGTTACGCCAACATTCATCGTGGTGCGTACACGCTCAGCGAGGAGGCCACCGCCGCCTATGAGGGCGCGCGCAAGGTCGTCGCGCGCTTCATCAACGCTCGCAGCGTGCGCGAGGTCATCTGGACACGCAACACCACCGAGGGCGTCAACCTTGTCGCGCGCGCCTGGGCGGACGCGAACCTCAAGCCCGGCGACACCATTCTCGTCACCGAGATGGAGCATCACTCCAACATTGTGCCCTGGCAGCTCGCCGCCCAGCGCACGGGGGCCAGGGTCGCATACGCGCCCGTCACCGACGAAGGCGAGCTCGACATGGCCGCTTTTGAGCGACTGCTGGAGGAGCAGAAGCCGAAGCTCGTCGCGGTGACGCAGATGTCGAACGTGCTCGGCACCCTGCCGCCCGTTCGGGACATCATCACGAAGGCGCATGCCGCCGGCGCGCTCGTCTTGCTCGACGCGGCGCAGAGTGTGCCGCACCTGCCTGTGGACGTGCGCGCGTTGGATTGCGACTTCCTGGCGTTCAGCGGCCATAAGATGCTTGGACCCACGGGCATTGGGGTGCTCTGGGGACGGCGCGAGCTCTTGGAAGCGATGCCGCCCTTCATGGGTGGTGGCGACATGATCCGCGAGGTGACGATGGCCGGCTCCACTTGGAACGACCTCCCCTGGAAGTTCGAGGCTGGCACGCCCGCGATTATCGAGACGGTGGGCCTGGCCGCCGCCGTCAATTACCTGACCGCCCTCGGCATGGAGCGCGTCCACGAGCACGAGCACGCCCTCACTGCCTACGCGCTGGAGCGCCTTGCGGCGATCCCTGACCTCACTATCTACGGCCCGAGCGCCGAGAAGCGCGGCGGCGTGGTCTCTTTCACCTTGGGCGACATCCACGCGCACGATCTGGCGACCCTGCTCGACCGCGAAGGCATCTCCATCCGCGCCGGACATCATTGCGCCCAGCCATTGATGGAGCGCTACCACCTCCCCGCCACCGCCCGCGCCAGTTTCTATGTCTATACTTCCTCCACGGATATCGACGCGCTGGCCGACGCGCTTGAGCGCGCGAAGGACGTGTTCGCGTTCTAGGAGGCACGCCGATGGACGACATCTACCGCCAGTACATCCTCGACCACTACCGCGAGCCGCGCAACCACGGCCATCTCGACCATCCCGACGTGCATGCCGCCGACACGAATCCCCTCTGCGGCGACCGTGTGGAGATCGACCTCAAGCTGGAGGGCGAGCGCGTGAGCGCGGTACGCTTCGCCGGCCGCGGCTGCGCCATCAGCCAGGCCTCAGCCTCCATGCTGACGGAGAAGATCGAGGACGCGACGCTCGACGAGCTAAAAGCGCTTACCCCCGACGACGTGTTGGAGATGCTTGGCATCGAGATTGGCCCAGCGCGCCAACGCTGCGCACTGCTCGCGCTGCGTGTGCTGCACCAGGGCATCGGCGGCCCCTACACCGGACGGCTCGACGACGACCTTGACGACGATGAGGCTACGGCCGCCAAGCGCGACGCGGCCGGGCGGGGGATGTAGCCGCAACCCGTCATCGCCACTGCTCACTTGACCATCGACGCCGCATCATACGGATTCCGTGCAGTATGCGCGCATGCCTATGATGGGTCGAGAGGCGCTGGAAGCCAGAGCTGACCACTACGATTCATCTCCCTCTGCCCGGAACCGTCTAGAAGTGGTCGCCTGTTCCCTCACCAGACGCCGGAGAGTTAGCGCCGGCCCTTCCTCCTCGAAAATAGCAGCGCCGTCAGCTCAGCCTCGACGCGATCCGCATTCTCGGCGCCGGCCGGCACGAGCAGCGCGTCGGCCCGCTCGGCGCTCGCGCCCGCCGGCGCCGGCACATTGGCTTGCAGCGCGGCACGCAACCGATCTGGGACGATAGGATGGCTGTCTTCCAGGCTGCGGAACGCGCGCGCTGCCTCGACGCGTTTCTGGTCGATAATCGCGGTCGGCAGTTCCGTATAGTGACGGCGCAGCTCGGCGTAGTAGCTCTGGCCGTGGTGCTTGGCCATCTCCGCGCGCAAAGATTCGGACGCTCGCCAGAACGTATTAGTGGCCACGAGAATGCCAGTGAGCATGCCAACGAATGCCTGCGAGCCGTAGGCTTCGACCGCCGTACGGTCGGCGTCGAACTCAGCCCCGCGGCTCTCCGCCAGTCGCAGCAGGTGGAAGAGCATGTGGAGGAGGCGCAGCGGGAGTGTCAGGAGCCAGACCAGAAATATCCCCACTACGAGCGTAATGCTGCCCGACCCACGCCGACGAACCAGCCTGTTGCCGATGTACGTCTGGCTGGCCATCCCTTCCTTCAGTGTGTCTAGCAGGCGCGTAAGGGCGAGCCCAGCGCGGCCAATATATCGGTGGAGTGCAGTGTGCCCATGCCGATAGTGCGCCAGCTCATGGGCCAGCAGTGCCTTCAGCTCAGTCGCCGAGAGCAGGGGGAGATAGCCGACGCCGAGCCCGAGGACACGCTCGCGGCGGAACAGACGCCGCACCGGATGGTGTTGGAACACGAACGCCGTCGTACCCGGCAGCAAGACAACGCGCCGTGGCACCTGCGCGCCGATTTGCTTTGCAACCTCGTCAACTGCTTCCCAGAGGCGGGGGAATCGCTGTCGCGTCGTCTCGATACCCCGTAAGTCAGGCTGACCTACGGATAACGACATTAGCGTAAACGCCGCGATAATACCGAGCACTACGGCCCCCAACCACGCTTGCTCGAGCGCGAACTTGACCGTCAAGGCAATGCTCCCGAGCAGAAGCGTGAGGAAGACGATGTAGATAAGTGTGCTCGCCACCACGAGCACGACCTTGTAGCCGAAGCTGAGCCGTCCAGGTCGCCACGTACCGCTCGCCAGGCGCTCCAGGTCGCGGTGCGCCATAGGGTTCGCCAGTCGTCTGTCCATGCGCGTCACCCAGCGGCTCAGGCCCCGCGCGTGCTGGAGCGGGTCACCTGGACCTCCCCAGCCGCACGAACATTCCGCCATGCCCCAGGCATCGGGAGTGACAGGCTTGCCGCAGAGCGGACACGTCAGCATGGCCGCGGCTGTGCGGACCGCTTGCACAGGTATCTCCATCGCCCGCTCCTCCTTCGCCTACCCTGCCCTTAGGACTACACCAGCGAGACATGCAGAGTGAGTCTTGCTCCTAGGTGCGCCACAGCACGCCCGCTCTATTGCCAGTCTATAGTAGCGGTCAAGATATCCAAGATGGTTGCAGCCTCTGCGGGCGAATGGTCGGTATGCAGGGGGTCGTACAGGGAAAAATGACCTTGCCCATTACCACTGCTTATAGACACACAGCCAGCAGGAAGCCCTCAAGGCAATAGCATTCGAGATCGAAAGGTCACACTGCCTCGATTTCGCAAGACTCGGCCAATTCCTCAACGGATTCTGATACCAATTCCGCGTGGGATGGTGTCGTTCGGGGTCGCGGCCCTGAATGGGCCGGCGCACGGCACGAGGCGGGCTGAAGCCCGACAATTCCCAATGCCCCAGACGCAAGCGGTATGAGATGTTGGGGACAAGGAGGAGGTCTGCGCCATTTGCCTGCGCAAGCAGCACGGAGGGTGGGGATAAGCTGACAGATGCCGGCTTGAGGCACACGAACGTCAGGCGGGGGATATTGCCGCGGCCCGCCTTCGCCAGTGCTCACTTGACCGCAAAAACTGCTTGTGCACCTGATTGGCCCATCCCCTCGCGCCGCGTCGTCCCGACCGACGACAGCGATGGGAGCGGAGAGGCGGTCCGGTGGCCGCCCGGCCCCCGCGGCCGCGAGGCCGGACGATCCCTGGGCCGCGACTTGCGGTTATCCAATCCAGCGGCGCCAGGCGCCCGCGCGCAGGGTGAGTGGCATCAAGGTATGAGATTCGCCCGAACGGTTGATATGCGCGGGGTCGCACGGGGCGCCATGGAGAGGAATAACACTCCATGCCGCGCGACCTGCCTCTCAGCAACGGAACCTTGCTCGTCAACTTCGATGGCGCGTACAACCTGCGCGACATCTACTGGCCGCACGCCGGCGAGCGCAACCACACCGACGGCCACGTCAACCGCGCCGGCATCTGGGTGGACGGTGTCTTCAGTTGGCTCGACGCCGAAGGCTGGCGG
>CAYYCB010000112.1:0-8660 GCA_964469715.1 uncultured Ktedonobacterales bacterium
CCCCCTCCCGGCGCAGAAACGGGAGGGGGAGTCACGTCAGGCCCATGTGTGCGCTGAAGGAGGGAGGTAGAGAAGGAGGGAGCGCCCACACATGAACCGATGACGTGCAGAACCGATGTCTCCAGTATAGACAGAACCCGTCGCGTTGCCCTCTGCCGCGCGGCGCATGTCTCCTATGCCAGGCGGCATATTTCCCCAACCGCTGCGCGTCCGGGCGTGTCAGACTCGCGCCGACATCAGACTTGCCCATGCCGCTCGGCGCCGCTATACTCGTTGCGGCGTCAGCGCCGCCCGTTTCCCCCACCCGGAGAATGCCGCCGATGGGCTCCGTCTTCATCTCGTACCGTCGCGACGACTCGCGTGACGTCTGCCGGGTGCTCGCCGGCGCGCTCATGGCGCGCCTGGGCAGGCGCAACGTCTTCCTCGACGTCGACTCCATCGCCGGGGGCGAGCTCTTCCCCCGGCGCTTGGAAGAGGCCCTGCGGGCCAGCGTCGTCGTGCTCGTGGTGATCGGGCCGCGCTGGCTCACCGCCGCGGACGACCACGGGCTGCGCCGGCTCGACAACCCCGCCGACTTCGTGCGTCGCGAGATCGAGCTTGCCCTGGACTCCGGCGCAACCGTCCTCCCTCTCCTCGTCCACGGCGCCGCTCAGCCCGCCGCCCACGACCTGCCGCCGTCGCTCCAGCCGCTCGCCGCTCTCACGCCGCTCGCCCTGCACGACGACCCCGCCGGTGCGCCCGACCTCGCCTCCGCCATCCGGACCATCCGCCGCGCCGCGCTCGAAGCCGACCTACGCCGGCTACCGCGCGTCGCCTCGCCCCTGCTCGCCATCCTCGCCGCCGCGGCGCTCATCGCCGGCGTGCCCTACGTCGCGAGCCAGGCGCAGGGCTACCACTGGTTCGGGACAAGCGAGGCCACGTTCAACAACTATGCCGCCTGCCTCACCGGCTGGACGCCCATCATCGCTGTCATATTGATGATCCGCGGGCGCCAGTGGGCCTGGCTCGCCGCGCTGGTCATCATCTTCACCTCCATGTTCGTCGTGCAGTCTGCGTTAGGCAAAGCGGCCAGCGATTGGATGCTCCTGCCGCTGGCGCTCTGCGCCGGCCTCTTCGGCCTGACGGGCCGCCGTTTCTCGCTCTTGTTCGCCGCGCGGCGGCTCCGCCGCCAAGGGGCCTGACCATGCCGCGTATCGCCATCGCCGCCGCCCCCGACGAGGCCGCCCTCGCCCACCAGCTCGCCGCCACGCTTGCCAGGCCCTTCGGACGCCGCAGGGTCACACCGCTCGACGCCGTCCCCCAGCCGCCGCACCGCTGGACCGCGCTCGATCGAGCCGACGTCGCCATCCTGATCGTCGGCCCGCGCTGGCCCGACCTCCTGCGCACGCCGTTCGCCCCGACGCTGCTCGCCGATGTGGAGGTTGCCCTGCGCCCCTCGATGCCGCGCCTCGTCCTGCCCGTGCTCGCGCCGGGGGCCGAGATGCCGCCGCCCGCCGCCCTCCCGCCCCACCTGCAAGCCTTCGCCTACCTCCAGGCCATCCCGCTGGGCGAGGGCGGCGCCGGCTCAGACCGCATCGCCGAGGCCATCTCAACCTACCTGACCCGTGCGCGCAGCGAGCAGCGCGCCGCCGGCAACTACACCTGGCTCAAGCTGCTCAGCGCATCTCCGATCGCGCTCTTCCTGGGCATGGGCGTCGCCATGGTTCTGCTCAAGCACTTAGGATTCCATTCGGCTTCACCAGGCATGCGCCCGCTCTCCATTCTCGGCTCGCTCCTGTTCGTGGCCTCCATCCTGTGCCTGTGGGTCGCCACGCCCGTCATCGCCTTGCGGGCCAAGCGCTACATCTGGGCGGCCGTCACCGGGTTGGGGTTGCCGATGGGCTGCTCAGGAGTCTTCATTCTCACGCCGCTCATCATCGCTCTGCAGAATCAGCAGTCTTCGCTCTGGGGCTGGCTGCTCGTCCTCGCCGTCCTGGCCTTGCTCCTCGGCCTCTTCGGCTGGCCGCTCATCTTCGCTCTGACGCTGCCGCCCCACCGCAAGCGCCGCGGCGCGCTGTAGCCGCTGCCGCCCTCACGCCGGCCGCGCGCTGAGCAGCCCCAATTCCACCGCCCGAACCGCCGCCTGGGTCCGGTCTGAGACACCTAGCTTGGCGATGATATGCTCGACATGCACCTTCACCGTGCCGGGGCTCACCACCAGCCGCGCTCCGATCTCGCGGTTGGTCAGCCCCTGCGCCAGCAGCGTCAACACATCGCGCTCTCGCGCCGTGAGCTGTTCGCTCGGCTGCGCCGTGTTGGGCGTCGCCGTCGTCTCGGCCGCCAGCCGCCGCAGCAGCCGCACGGCTACGTCGCTATCCACCGCTGGTTCCCCATCCAGCGCACGCCGCACTGTCCCTAACAGGTCGTCGCGCGTCGCATCCTTGAGGACGTACCCTGCCGCGCCGGCCTTGAGCGCCTCCAGCAGATACTCCGGGTTGTCATACATCGTCACCATGACGACGATCACCGTGGGGAACTCAGCCTTGAGCGCCCGCGTCGTCTCCAGTCCGTTCAACCCCGGCATCCGCACGTCCACCAGCGCCAGGTCGGGATGCAGCCGCCGGCACATCTCCAGCGCCTCCCGGCCGTTCGTCGCCTCGCCCGCGACCTCCAGCCCCGGAGCACCTGTGAGCATGCTGCGCAGTCCGGCCCGTGCTAGCTCGTGGTCATCCACGATCAGCACGCGTGCTGCCCGCTGGGCTGGCGTCCGGTCGCTAATCATTCTGCCCATCCCGCTCTGCCGCCAACTCAGGATACTCACCATCCTGCGCCTGTGCCCGCGCTGGCACAATCTCCAGAATCTTCCCCAGACGCGGCCAGCTTACCATATGCGATCCGCCGCCCGTCAGCGGAGCCTCCACCGTGATACACGTTCCGCCGCCGGGCCGGCTCTCCAGCGTGAACGTCCCGCCCAGCAGCGCGACCCGGTCCTCCATCTCGCGCAGTCCGATATGCCCGACACCATCCGCGGGATCTCGCGGCGCGGCGGGATCAAACCCGCGCCCGAAGTCCCGAATCTCCAGCCACACAGCATGGTCTCGCTGGCCCAGGCGCACTTGGACGCGCTTCATCCCCGCATGCTTGCGGATGTTGGTGAGCGCCTCAAGGGCGATGCGGAAGAGCGCCGTCTCGGTCGCCGCGGAGAGGCGCTCCTCCCCAAGCGACTCGTCATAGGTGACGGTCCAGCCCTCGGCCCGCAGCGACTCCGCCTGGATGCCCAACGCGCTCGCCAGCCCTAGCTCCTCCACCACGGTCGGCCGCAGCCCGGCGATGACATGACGCGCCTCACGAGCCGCCCGCTGGACCAGATCGAGCGCGCGATCTAGCTCGGCGCGGGCCTGCGGTGACTGCGGCCGGTAGTGCCCGGCGAAGGCCTGCAAGTGGAGGTGCGCGCCGGCGGCCACCTGCGCGAGCCCGTCATGTAGCTCGTAGGCGACGTGGCGCTGCTCGTCCTCCAACAGCTCGGCGCGCTTCCGCTCGAAGACGTTCTCCACCATGACCAGGCGATAGATGGCGTTCCCCTCGCGCATCGCCGTCACCGTCACCTCTGCCCAGAGGATGTCGCGGTCGCGCTTGACGAATCGCTGCTCCAGCTTGTAGCCCGCGATATCGCCGGCCTGCGTACGCGCCGCCAGCGCTGCATCCTTTCCCACGTCCTCCGTGTGCGTGAAGTCGCTGAGCCGGCGGCCGAGAAGCTCGCGCCGCGGATGGCCGAGCATCTCCCGGAAGGCGCGATTGACCTGCACGATACAGTCGTCGCCGTCGAGCAAGGCGGCCCCGATGGGCGCCGCCTCGAAGATATGGATGAGACGCTCATCGTTGGCCCGCAGCGCCTCCTCTGCCTGGACTCGCGCCGTCACGTCATCCATCACGACGAGATGGCCGCTGAGGTGACCCGAGGCATGGCGCAGCGGCGAGATGCGCGCCTCGAACGTGCGCCTGCTCGCCCCGTCGCGCAGCGTCACCGCGGCGTGCCCGGTCAAGTCGCCACGACAATGTGCCAGTAGCTCGGCTCCGAGGGCAAAAACCTCACCTAGCGAACGACCAACGACCCATTTGCCGGCGCCGAGCGTCTCACGAGCCGCCGCGTTCAGGTCGAGCAGGCGCCCCTGCTCGTCGAGCACGAGCACCACCTCGCTCATGCTATCCACCACGGCGGCGCGGGCGACCGGCACAATGTCGAGCAGCTTATAGCGGAGCAGGCTCCAGGCCAGCGCCGCGCCCGAGACGGCGAATGCCAACGGCGTGATGTCCACCGGGCCGAAGGGGCTGTGCCCGTTGAGATAGAGCACGTTCGCCGCCCAGGGCATAGCGACCGAGAGCAACAGAAAGAACGCCTGGCCCCGATAGAAGGGATTGGGATGGACGATGCCAGCGAAGAAGGGACTCAACAGCAGCGTGCCGGCCGCGATGAAGGTGTAGCCATAGCCGACCGTGACCCAGAACAGCGGCCCAACGTCGCCCGTCATCACCTTGAATCCGCCGTACTCGCGCAGTCGCAGGTGGGTTATGAACGAGCCGCCAGGGCCGCTCGTCCACACGACCACGAGGAAGAACGCCGGAATCGCCGCCAGGATCGGCAGGGTCTGCCGGTTCAGCCAGTGGCCCCGCCCCGAATATTCGAGAGCGAAGGCTAGCCAGGCCAGCGGCGAGATCAGGACGCCGATATACGCGAGGTTGTCCCAGAAGCGCTGGGCGCCGAGGCCGGCGCTGGCAAGCTGCACCGCGTAGAAGAAGCTCCACCAGGCGGTTCCCATCAGCAGCAGGGCAAGGGCCAGCGCGCCGGGCGCACGCCGGTGACGCCAGAGGTAGGCGGCGATGCCGGCGCTGGCTGACGCGGCGATGAGGAGCGGAACCTCATACGGGGTCGATTGCCACTGCATGTGGGCGTCCTGATGTGTGGCGCCCGCGCGGAGCGGACGCTGGCAGTCACTGAATAGCATCATCCGCGCCACACCGAACGCTGTCAAGCGGTGGCCGCCCGCGTGCCCCACCCGCCCGTTTACGCCGTGACCTCGCTCCCCTCATTTCCCGTCAATTCCACCCAACTCCCGTCATCTCCCCTCATCTCCCGTCACGAATCCGCGGCGCCCTCTTGCGGAACAAGAACACATGTTCTATCTTCCGCCACGGACAGACGGGCGAGCGGCCCGCAAGTGGAACGTCGTGGGCCTGGGCGGCCCGACGGGAGGAGTTGAACCCATGGATGCGCAAGCCGAGTATATCGTTCGCATTCCCGCGGCGGCGCTGCGCCCCAGACGGCCCCGCGAAGGCCAGTGGTCCACGACCGCGCCGATTGCTCGCGTGCTGCGCGACGTGCTGGCGGTGCTCTCCGCGGACCCACCGCTGCTGCGTCCGGGGAAGTTCTCGCTCTACGTGCGAGACGACGGCGCCTACTACCGCATTCGCGTCGAGGTGCCAGAGCCGCGCGACGGTGACCCGGTTGCGCCGCCCGCGTTGCCGGGCGCGACGCCACCTCCCGCCGACGCGAACGGCGGCGTCGAAGTTCCATCGGAGCGCGACGGCTGGGGCGGCATGCGGCGGGTCGCGGACGGCCTCTGGGAGATCACCCCTTACCTCCCCGACGTGGACGGCTGGTGAGTCGCGGTGGGAGCCATCCAGTGATGGTGGCGATACAGGCGGGGACGCCACCCTGGCCGCGGGGTATCGCGTCTGAGCAAACACTTCACTCCATAGAAAGGATCGCACTTCATGGCTGGCACGACGCTGCGGCTTGGCTGGACGAATCCCCTAACTGACGTGTTTGGCGCGCATCCGCGCCTCGGCCCTGTCTTCGACCTCAACGACGGCGTGACCTTCACGTTGGGGACGCCTGACGGCATCGAGCTGCCGCCGCCGCCGCGCACGGTCGTCGCGGCCGGCAACATACGCGCGCAGGGTGAGGCGGCGACGCGGGCCATCTATCGCCACAATCGCCGTGTCGTCGCTCATGTCCTTTTGGGGCCGATGGCGCGTTATGCGGATCTCGCCGCCAACGTTCGTGCGCTGGTCGCATGGCTGGCCGCGCCGCCCGACATGCCCTTCTCCATCCAATATCAGCCGATAGGGGCGAGCGCGCCGGTCTACCTGGACGTGGTGGCCGCCGCGCACGACATCCCCGAAGACGAGGGCCAATGGCTGCGGCTGCAATTCGAGCCAATCGAGCTGGTCTTCTTCTGCCGGCCCGGCCTGCGTGGGGACCGCGTGACGCTGCAGAATCTAGCCGTCAACCCTGGCTTCGAGGCGCCCTCTGGTCCTGGCGTGGCCGTCTTTTCGGATGCCTTCGCCTCCACCAACGCCTACGCGACCCAGGCGGGCGCCGCCGCCACGCTCAACCCGGCTGCTACCTTTGTGGATACCGTTCTTGCGGACGCGCCGCTGCGCTATTATCGGCTCGGCGAAGCATCCGGCACGAGCGCCTCCGACCTCGCGGGCGCGGGCCGCACGGCGACCTACAACGGCGGCGTGACGCTGGCGCAGGCCGGCGCGCTCGCGGGCGACACGGACGGCTCCGTCGCGCTCAACGGCACGAACGCCTCGATCTCGCTGCCAACCACAGGGCTGCCCAGCGGGGCCGCTCCGTGGACGATGGAGTGCTGGGCGAAGGTGGCCGCTTTCCCTGCCAGCGGCTTCACAGTATTCAGCCACTTCGGCACGGCGGGGACCGCCGCGCAGGACGCCAATCTCGGCCTCGACAGCTCAGGCAAGCCGTGGGTAAGCATCTGGGGCGTGAACTGTCAGGCGACCACCGCCCTCACACTCAATACGTGGTATCACCTCGCGGGCACGTACGACGGCGCGAGCCTGCGCCTCTATATCAACGGCGCGCTGGTCGCGGGGCCTCTCGCCGCGACCGCCAACATCGTTCTCGCGCGTGCAGACGCGGGCTACGCTCCCGGCGTCTCCGGCGCGCCCTACCTCAACGGCGCGCTCGACGAGCTGGCGATCTATTCGACGGCGCTCTCTGCGGCGCGCATCGCCGCGCACTATACCGCTGGCGCCTCCGGCCCGTCCGGCACGGTCGCCAACGCCATGTCGCTCCCCGCCGGGGCACGCATCGCCTTCGGCTCGCCCGCCTGGGGCGCGATCAATACGTGGTCAGTGCGCTTCCGCTGGATCACGGGCCTCTCGGCCAGCTTCTATCCGCACTACTCCGACGCGAACAACTCCCTCGCCGTCTCCATCGCCGCCGGGGCCAACGGCTTCGCGCTGACGCATCGCGTGGCGGGAGCCTCCACGACGATTGCCACCGCCACCGCCCCGTTGACGCATGAGGGCTGGTACTGGCTCCAGCTTACGCAGTTCCCCACGGTTCCCGGCGACCCGCCGTATCTGCTCGCCACCCTCGCGTGGGACAATGCCGGCTCGCCCGGCGTGGCGCTCGCCACACTGGCCGGTCCCGCGGCGGACCCGACCGCTGGCCTCACCGGCCGCCCGCAGATCGCCGCCGCTGGCGCGTCGCTGGCGCTGGGTGGCCTGGCGAGCGGCGCGGGCCACGCGCTCTCGACCTTCGGCCCCGGCGGCTGGCTCTTCAACAGCTTCTCGGACGCCACAGGACTCGCCAGCGGCGCGTGGGATGCCGCCACGACGTATCCGAATGGCCCCGTCCCTTCGCAGTCCGCCGCGCGCATCGACGCGCCGCCCACCGGGACGCTCCACGCCGCGTGGCGGCTCTTCACCGGCGGTGCGCCCGGCGGGACCTTCGCCGTCGCCGTGCCGAGCTCGCCCGCAACCTTCGGCCTCTCCGCCGCCGTCCTATCATCGGGCCTCTCCGCCGCGGCCACGGTCTCACTGGTCGTCCGCGAGTACGACGCCAGCGGCGCCCTCCTGCGCACAGGCACAGCGGCGACCCTCACGGGCAATCAGCCTGCCTGGGCGGCGCTCGCGGGAACCTACGCCACCGGCGCGGGCTGCGCCTATCTCGACCTCGCCTGCACGGTGACGGACCTCAGCGCGCCGGGCGCTTCGGCGAACGCCACGGTCTGGCTCGACAACGTGCAATGCTGGAATACGACGGCGACCGGCGCAACGACCATGCCCTACTGCGAGCTGCGCTTTCCGCAATCCCCCGCCTCGCTCGTCGTCTCAGGGCTGCTAGGCGACCTGCCCGCGCCCGCGCAGCTCTCCTTCGGCGCGTATCTGGCGTCGCTACCCGCCGGCGGCGCGCTCACCTTCGCCGCTGGACGCCGCGGCCAGTGCAGCGTCCCGGCGCCGCTCGCCGCGCCCTCTAATGGCTTCTACGGCACGGCCTTCTCCCCGCAGAGCACGGCCGCGCTCGATCCGGCGAGCTACGGCGGCTACTACGTCGCGGCCACCGTCACGGGCGCCGGCTGGAATCCGCGCGCCTTCTCCCCGCGCGCCGGCGACGCGCCCGGCGTCTACCACCTGTGGGCGCGCTTCCTGACGAAACAGGCCGCCGCGAATCTCGCCAACGTGACGGCGCGGGTCGTCACCGTGCAGCAGGGCTCGCCCTGGTTCGGCAAGTCCGACTTCTCGGACTACTACGCCACCGCCTACGGCCCCAGCGCCGCGCCCGCCACCACAAGCAACGCCTGGACCGTCTTCGACGCCGGGCAGGCCGGGCTGCCGCCCTTCGTCCAGGGCGCGCTGGCGGACCCCAC
>CAYYCB010000112.1:8760-10124 GCA_964469715.1 uncultured Ktedonobacterales bacterium
GCGCGCGGCGCGGGCGGTCCCGGCACGCAGTCCACAGGGACCATCAACGTCAACCCTGGCGCGGACCCCTATCTCACGCTCGATCCGCAGCTCCGGCTGGCTGGCGGCGTCGCGCTGAATCAGCTCGCCGCGCTGCTGACCGACAACACCGGCGCCGTGCTGCCGTTCCACGCCGAGATCGCCTATTCCCCGCTGTACCTCTATCCCCGCTGAGACGGAGGCTCCTTCATGACCAACGGGACTGCGCGGCGTCATCCCTCGCGGCGCTGCTCGTGCGCGCCAGGGGCAGCCTCAGGGATTGCCTCTGCCTTCCCTCGCCCACGCCTCGCGAGCCTGCTTCAGCGCCGCGGCCACGTCATCGGTCGGCGGCCAGTCCCACTGATTCGCCGCGACGTACGACCAGCGGATGACACCTGCGGGGTCGATCACGAAGGCGCTTGGGTGGGCCATGCGATAGGCGTCCCAGCTCAGCGCGTTGAAAACGTCATACGCCTGCATCGCTTCGCGGTCGAGATCGCAGAGCAGGGGAAAGGGCAGGGGATGGGTCGCCAGGTAGTCGACAAGCTCCGCCTGGTCCTGCCCGACGATGCCCAGGATCGTCGCGCCCTGCTCGGTCAGCTTGGTGTGTTCGGAGCGCAACTGCGCCCAGTGCCGGCGGCAGTTGGGTCACCGCGTCCCACGGTCGAAGTAGAGCACCACCCAGCCGCCACGGTATTCGCTCAGGCGCACCATGCTCCCGTCGCTCGCCGGCAGCGCGAAGTCGGGCGCGGGCGTACCGGCGCGCAATCCCTTGTTCGGATTCGGCATCGCCTCGATCTCCTTCTCTGAGGCGCCCGCGTGCTCACGCCCGGCGCGCGTCCTTTGGGGCAGTGCGTGCCGCCCGCCTGACAGCAGCCTTCCATTCCCGTCTACGCTCCGATGTTACGGCCAGATGTCCCCATACCGCACCCGCTCACCGAAAGGGCTATGCTCATGTCTCGCGCACACCGTCACCCCCGCGCCTCCGCATCCCCGTCCTCCAATCACCCGAAAGCATCCGATGTCAGCGTACCGCCGAGGGTGCATCTCGCGCCGCACGACGACCCGCACGCCCCTGGCGTCCATGCCGCCGCCCTACACGCCTCACTCGCCGCCTCGCACCCCTTCGACCTCGCCGCACCCGCCGGTCCCGGCCTGCTCGACGCCATCCTCGAAGTCGTCGGCGCGGACACCCTCACGCTGCGCGCGACGCTCGCCCTCTGGCAGCGCGAGCAAGACCGCCTCACCAATCGCGCCTGGCGGCGGCCCGGCGGGTTGGCGCGGCCTGGTGGCGTCTGAGCGGGAGGCGCGCCCTCGCAAGCTGCCGCGACCCGCATCCTGCGCCG
>CAYYCB010000113.1:0-10124 GCA_964469715.1 uncultured Ktedonobacterales bacterium
CCACTCACGTGGTTGTCTGCTGCGGCGCGGGCGGCGCGGGCGGCGGGACCGAGGCGCTCACGTTGGACGGCGGCAACTCGTGGAAGCTGATGAGTGGTACGCCGGCGCCGCTCATTCTGGCAATGGCGAGCCGCGGCACGCGCACCTACGCCATCCTAGGGCAGCAAGGCGGCAATGGAGCCGCGGTGCTCGGCGTCAGCGACGATGGTCTGCATACCTGGCGCCCCATCGACAGCAATCTCCACACGTCTGGCTACCGCGCGCTCTGGCTCGATCCGATCAGCGGTGAGCTGCTCCTCGAGACCTGGCCCAACGGCGCCGCCTTCGAGCTCTGGAGCACGGTTGACGACGGCGCCAACTGGACGCGGTTCGCTCTTCCGCCGCTCGACGTCAGCTTCTTCTCTGTGCAGCAGAAGACGACGAATGCGCCGTGGCACTTCTGCAGTACCTACCTCCCCTCGACCTCCGAGCCGGGCAACGCGATCGTGTGCACGAGCGACAGCGGCCGGACCTGGACCGAGGAGCCTGTGCTGTCGCCCAACGGCGGAGCGCCGGCCATTGTGAGCATCGCCGGACTGGCGGAAGATGGAGCCGTGCTGGCCTACGATTCGTCCAATCCACGCAGCCTCTACCGGCTGCCTCCTGGGGCGACGCGCTGGCAGACGCTCGGACACGTGCCGTCGGGCAGCTCGGGCGGCGTGTCATGTGTCCCCGCCGAGGGTGGGGCCATGGTGGTCTGGAGCTTCCCCGCGGAGAGCGACGGCGCGGGCGCGCCCGATTCCGCGACCGCGGTGTACTCCGCCGTGTATCCGTACTGACGCCTCGAACGTGTGGCGCCCTGCCCGGCGACAGGAGATCGCCGGGCAGGGCGCTTCGGTCATCTGACAAGGGGTGGCCTGCATCTGTCAGCTCGACATCCGCCCCACATCGGTCTGTGCCCAAGCAGAAACGACACCGCTGAGCCGTGCCGCCGCTCCTTGGCTGACAACCTGCGCCCGTAAGCGGTCCGCCAGCGTCTCGATCCCGATCTCGTCAGCACTGGCGATGCCATACCGCACAATCAGTGGCAGGAGGCTGCGGACGGTATTGGCCAGGTGCGCATATCCTTCCCAGTCCGGCCCGGCGCCCATGATCGCCTCGTGGCGCATCCGCGGGATAGGTAACCCCGCAGCGAGATAGGTGCTGGCGAGTTTGATGCCCATTCGCACTTCCCGCCCGCCCGCCCGCAAGGCGTCTACACACCAGTTTCCTGCTTGCTCCCACAGCGGGCAGGGTGGGTAGGCAACCGGGCCGGTGAGGTCATATTCTTGGAAGGCGACCACCCCGCCAGGTCGTAGCCGTTGGGCTAAAACACGCAGTAGCGCAACGGGGTCGGAAAGATGTTGCAAGATGAACCGCCCGACAATCGCATCGAACGTCCCGAACTCTGGGTCCAATGCGAGCGTCTGGAGGTCACCAGCGAGGAAGGACACGTGACCGAAACCCGCCGCTTGCGCTCGCGCTTGGGCCACCTGCAGTGCGGCTGGGTTGACATCGACGCCCAGGACGTGACCCTCTGGGCCAACTAGCGCGCCGATAATCAGGCTGACATCGCCCGGGCCGCATCCCACATCGAGCACTGCCATCCCTGTGCTGATTCCCGCATCCTCGAAGAGACGCCGGGTAAAGCCATTGAACAGACGCCCTTGATTCTGGAGGCGTTCAATCTCCTCGGGATCGTACCCGAAGGGGTAGGTCTGGTCGGTCGAGGGGGGATTGGACATTGTTGCCTCCTCGCGGCGTCTCGCTTCGCTCTCCGTCTTTCAAACGAGTTCTTTGGCGCTGCTGCTAGTGGTCATTCCTCTCTAATAGCATAAGGCGACTGAGCACTCCATGCGGTTGACCCGACCGGAGCGGACTGAGAAGCTGCGTGCTACTGCCAGTTGGCTGGTTCAGTGGAGGTAGCACTTGCCGGCGTTCCACTCGTCATCTTGCTAGATTACGAAGACACTTGCAAGGGAGTGCGTTGTCCCCATGAAAGAAGATGCGGATCAGGCGTTCCCGACCGCGAAACTCCTCACTGCTTGTCTAGCAAAGGATTCTCGAACACAGCGGACTTCGGACTCAATCCTCCACTTTCTCAACTCCGCCGGGGCGCGCCGGCGCTGTGCGTTAATACAGATTTGACCCAGGTTTTACCCAGGAATGGCCACATCGGAACTTGATGTGCGATGGACCAGCGCGGACAAAGTGGCTCGCTCAATTCTGAAAGAGCGGGCGTTCCGCGAGGGGACACATGAGTCGAGGTCGGAGCATCTTGGGCCACGGACGCGCACGGTGGCTCTGGGCCGCCGCGCTGGCGGCGGTCTTGATAGGTATCGGCGGAGCGGGTCTGGTCGCCGGTCCGGCGGCGGCGAAGAGCAATGCGGCGCAATTGGAAGGTATCCCGCGCTTCTCGCACGTCTTCGTGATCGTGCTGGAGAACGAGTCGTACGATGCGACATGGGGGCCGAGTAGTCCGGCGACGTATCTGAACTCGCTGCGCGCTCGCGGCACGCTGCTCACGAACTATTACGGCGTCGGGCACGCGAGCAACGACAACTACATCTCACTGACGAGCGGGCAGGGACCAAACCCCGATACGATGGCCGACTGCGTAAACTGGCTCTCATGCGTGCAGGCAGTGAGCAGCCCGGCCTACGGCGGCGGAGTAAGCCTCCCCGATCAGCTTGAGGCGCGCGGGCTCTCGTGGAAGGGCTATTTCGGGGACATGCCGGCTCCCTGCACGCACGCGACCGCCGCGAACACCGCCGATCCATATCAGGGCGACAGCACCAATCCTCCGGGATACAACTATGCGGATCGGCACAACCCCTTCATCTATTACGCGCCGATAGTGAACAATCAAGCACGCTGCGCGGCGCATGTGGTGCCCTACGGCCAGCTCGCGAGCGATCTTGCGGCGGGGGCCGCGCCGAACTATGCGTTCATCGTGCCGAATACCTGCGACGACGGGCACGACGTGCCGACCTGCGCCGACGGGAGACCGGGAGGGCTCGTCGCCGCCGATGCCTGGCTGAAGGCGAACGTGCCCGCGCTCCTTGCGTACGTGATGCGCCACAACGGCCTGTTGGCCATCACCTTCGACGAGGCCGCGAACACGGATACGAGTGGATGCTGCGGCGGCGGGATTGCGGGAGCGCCCGGCTTCGGCGGTCGCGTGGGGCTGCTGGCGCTCTCGCCGAATAGCCCGGCGGGCGCACAGGTGGCCACGCCCTATGACCACGCCTCATTGCTGCGTACCGAGGAGGACGCCTTTGGAATCGCGACGTACCTCAACGACGCAAACAGCCCCAATGAGCGGGCGATGAGCAACATCTTCACGTCGAACCCGCGGTGACGACGGAGGCGGGCATGGACGCCTGCGCCTCCCTCCCTGGGAGGGCGGTTCCCGCGGTCATAGGCAATTGCGCGATAGGGAGATAGAGATGAGCGAGCAAAACGACGTCAAGCTGATTGGATCGATGGACGCGGGCGATGGACGGGGTGAAGCCGAAGAATCGGCGCGTTTCAGTCGCCGCCAGGTGCTGGCGGGTGCGGCGGCGGGCGCGGCAGCCCTCGGTGGGGCGCTGGCGCTTGGTGGCGCCGGGCGCGCGGCGCGCGCCATGGCGGCGACACTGCCGCCACCGCAGCAGTCGGGCATCGAGCATGTTGTGCTCGTGATGATGGAGAATCGTTCGTTCGATCATTTCCTCGGGTGGCTGCCAGGCGCAAACGGACGGCAGGCCGGGCTGGCCTATCCCGACCCGGCTGGTGCGCTCCATCCCACCCGCGCGCTCGCGCCAGACTACCAGGGCTGCGGGCATCCCGACCCCGACCACTCGCATATCGGCGGTCGCATCGAGTACGACGGCGGCAAGTGCGACGGGTGGCTGCTCGATACCAACAACGACGTCTACGCCATCGGCTATTACACGCGGCAGGATCTGGCATTCTTCGGGAGTGCCGCGCCCAACTGGACGACCTGCGACCACTACTTCGCCGCCATCATGGCCGAGACCTATCCCAACCGCATCTATCAGCACGCCGCGCAGACCGACCGCATCGTCAACACGACGGCGCTCGCGACGCTGCCAACGATCTGGGATCGCCTCGCCTCGGCAGGGCTGACCGGGCGCTACTACTACAGCGACGTGCCGTTCCTGGCGCTCTGGGGCGCGAAGTATCTTCCCATCAGCCGGCCCGTGGCGCAGTTCTTCGCCGATGCCGCGGCGGGCACGCTGCCGCAGGTGTCGTACATTGACCCGCGCTTCCTTGACGAGAACAGCGGCACTTCCAGCGACGACCACCCCCACGCGGACATCCGCAACGGCGAGGCATTCCTCAATGCCATCTACTCGGCGGTCACGCGCGGGCCTGCGTGGGGCAAGACCCTGCTCGTCATCAACTTTGACGAATGGGGCGGCTTCTTCGACCACGTAGCGCCCAGCCCCGCGCCGATTCCTCCGGCGGATCAGGCGGCGGGCAATACGGACGGCCTGCGTGGCTTCCGCGTGCCGTGCCTCTTGATCGCGCCCTGGGCGCGGCGGCGCACGGTCGCCCACACGCTCTACGACCACACCTCCGTGCTCAAGCTGATCGAGTGGCGCTGGGGCCTGGCGCCGCTCACCGTCCGCGACGCGACGGCGAATAATCTCGCCGCCGCGCTGGATTTCTCCGCTCCGAGCCTCGCCGCGCCGTCCTATGCCGTGCCGGCAGGTCCCTTTGGCGCGCCCTGTCCCATCGGCTCCGCAGGGGCGGCGCAGAGCGACGAGGAGGTCGCGTGGCTAGCGCTCAAGTCGCAGGCGCTGGCGAACGGCTGGACGCTGTAGCGCCCACCCGGCGCTGCCCTACGCCGGCGCCATGAGGCCGACGACGCGAAGCGGCGGCCCGGCCCCAAGGCCGAACCGCCGCCCGCAGAGAGCGATGTGGGAGTAGCGGTTGCTAGAAGCCGCCGGTTCCGTTCGGCGTGCCGAGGCCGGTCGGGCCATCCCAACCTACCGCGCCAGTGCAGAGCCGGTTGCCGCAGCTTCCGTTCGCGCCGCTGGTCACGTCGTTCAGGTTCGCCGTGTGACTGTAGGGATACGATCCGTAGGTGAGACTGCTCGCGTTGCCCGCGAGGGCGTAGACGCTTGCGATGATCGGTGAGGCCACGCTCGTGCCGCCAAAGACCATCCATCCCGTGCCGCATCCGCCGAAGAACTGGCTCCAGAACGGGCAGTAGTCGTCGTAGACGGCGACGCCGGTGGCAGGGTCGGCCACCGCCGAGACGTCGGCGACCGCGCGCTTGGCGCAGACCGATGTGATGTCGCCGATGGCCTGCCACGATTGCTGGGGCTCATAGGCGCTGCAGCCACTGCCGGCGCCGTTGCTGCCGGAGGTGGTGCTGCCCCAGACGGTCTCGCTCCAGCCGCGCGCCGTGCCGCTGTTGCGCGTGAGGTTGGTGCCGCCGACGGCGGTGACATAGGGAGACGCCGCCGGATACTCGACGCCGTAGCCGCTGTCGCCGGAGCTGACCGTCACGGCGATGCCCGGGTGGTTGTAATACTGATCGTAGGTGGTTTCGCTGCTCGATTCGCTGCCGCCGTAGCTGTTACTGATGGCGCTCGCGCCTAGCGTCGCGGCCTCGTTCACCGCGGTGCCGAGGTCCGCGTAGCCGTTGCTGCTGGCCTCGACGAGCAGGATGTTGCACTTGGGGCAGACCGCGCTCACCATGTCGACGTCGAGCGAGATCTCCTGCGACCATCCGGCGTCGTTGGAGGGATAGGAGGTGGTGCCGGACTGACTCACCTTACAAAACCACGGGCCTGCCGTGCCCGCTGGGACGGGACAGTTCGAGGGATGCGAGACGGCGGGTAGGCCGTACTGCGAGCGGTAGACGTCGAGGTTGTCGCCAGCGTAGCCCAGGTTCGGATCGTTGTAGGCATCCACGATGGCGACGGTGGTCCCGGCGCCGTTGGCCGCGGCCGCGGCGGCAAGGTTGTACGCTGACTGTAGGTCGGACGGCCCATAGCCGCTCGGCGTGCCGCCACCGGCATTAGGCTGGGCATCGGCGTTGAGGATCGCGTTGCAACTGGCGAAGCCGGCCTTTGCCTTCCCGCAGGAGCGGATGAAGTGGCCGTGGGATGCCGCGGGGGCGGCGGGGGCGGGGGCGGCGGCTGCCTGGCCAGCGAAGCAAGCGAAGGCGGCGAACGCCAGCGCAAGGCAGGCCAGAGTCCTGATCGCGAGAACCGCTGCGCGTCTCATTCCGGATGGTCCTTCCTACTGGAGTGACTCCTTGAAGCCCGCGCAATCGCGGGCCGCACGGCCCAGGCCTATGTAACTCCGTCAGCTCGATACCTCCGAGTGACCGGAGCAACCTGGCAAGAGTAACGGGTCGGCGCGGATGATCGGAGCGGAATGATGGGTGCCGCGACGAGACATTGCCACCACGTCAGTGGCGTGGTGGCCTGGAGGGCGATCCTTCGCGCGCCGCGCCCCAGCGGACGCGGCCCGTCGGCGCCGAATGGAAGCGACCGCCGATGCGCACGCAATCAAGTATACTGACGGCGTTTCATCTGTCAAGGCCGCTTGCTCTGCAAAGTGGGGCGGCGACGTTGGCGGCATGATGGACGGTTGACTGGACACCAGTCCGGCGCGTATAACACGAGTGCGAAGCGGGCGCACGGCCGTCCATCCCCTGGTAGCCGGCGCCCTGATAGATTGCTGTGTTGTGGTGGTGTGATCGTGGGGCGGCCAGACGAGCGGGCGTGGGCAGCGGCGTAGTTAGTGGGGCAGATCCGAGCGTCCGGTGGTCCCTCGTGTAGTGAGATCAAACGATACGGCGGGAGTCCGCTCTTCGCGCTTGCGTGGCGCATTTCGAGAAGGTGGTGGGCCATGGCACACGACATCTCACGGCCGATTGGCCGCGACTGGCAGGCGAAGCCGGCGCTGCGCACGGTTTCCGGACCGCCTATCCCTCTCTTGCCGCCGGGGAGCCTACCGGACGCTTTCGATGCTCGCTATCCGCGGCGCTGGTGGCTCCGTGCGCTGCGATTCGTGTTCGGCCTCTGGTGGCTGCCGCTCGCGGTATACCTTGTACAAGCGCTGACCTCACTCGCCACGCACGCCATCGCGCATGGCCTGCGGTCACTGGCGTCCGTGCCGCTCGTGCTGGCAGCGCTGCGCCTCAGGTGGGCGCTGGGGCTTGCGGCCGAGCGGCCAGTGGGACTCGTGCTACTCGTGGCGGGCGGCGTGGCGCTGCTCGCGGCGTTGATGGGTGGCTGGCGCCTGGGTCGTTGGGCGCGCGCAGACCGCGTGCGGGAGGCGCAGGTGCTGGTGCTGCGGCTGGCGCGCCCTGAGGAGCGGACGAATCCGGCCTGGATGCGCCGAGCGCTGCTGCCGGCGATGGAGTGGCGGTTGCGCCAGCATCGCACGCGCCGCCGGCTGGCGACTCTGGCGCTCCTCGCGCTGGCTCTGGCTGGTGGCGTCGCGCTGGCGCTGACGTTCGTGCCGGCGGGGATGTAGCCGGCCGCTCGTTAGCCCTCTCCGCAGAACAATCCTCATACGGAATCCGGCTGAGCCCTTGGGGATCCGCGGGGCATTCAGCCCCGTCCGGCCCTGCGCCGGCACGTTGAGTGCCGCGATGGTGTGCTGAATCACTTCCCCGGCTAACAGGTCTCAAAATAGCCGTATCTCCACGCGCTTTCGACCTCACCGGAGGCCGCGAAGCCACTCGCGGCGCGCTGCCCGCAGCGGCTGGCCCTGCACAGCCCCACTCCCCGCACCCCTCACGCCCGCGCCCACTTCACCGCAGGCAGCCGGTGTACTATTCGCCCAGGGCCTAACGTTTGCTTGGTAAATGCGTTATGCTGTTGCCGGCAGGCGGGCGGAGGAGGCGCAAGGCCGAGCCGGCGTGGTGGTGAGGACTGTCACCCGCAGACATCTCCCTGGCGGCGGGAACGGTTCCGGCTCCTCGATGACGAGGGGCAGGGCGAACGCGAGGAACCGTCAAAGTATCCTGATCGCGGTCAAGTTCTCCGGTCGTAGTTGACAGCGGAGCGGGCGCCCTGGCCGCAGCGGAGTCACGCATGCGCTCTCGCGCCCGCCCGAAGGAAAGAGGTCGGCTCATGGAATCCATCGCGACCCCAACGATGCAGGCGCGCGCTCTGCGACGCCGCACATTCCTTCCACTCGCGCTGGCGCTTCTCGTCGCGCTCGTCGGCGTTTCGGCGTTCGGGCAGGTCCGCGACGCGCGGGCGGCGGGCACGTTCGTCGGCGTGAAGTACTACTATCTGGCGCTCGGCGATTCGCTCGCCTTCGGCTACCAGCCGAATCTGGATTGGTCGCACGGCTACGCGCAGCAGTGGAATCCCGATCTGCAGAAGCATGGCAGCAAGAGCTTCACGAATTACGGTTGTAACGGCGAGAAGACCAGCACCTTCATCAACGGAGGGTGTCCCTACGCCTACGCCCTGCACAACTTTTACACCGGCGCACAGCTCAACGCCGCCGTCAACTTCATCAAAGGACACGCGGGACAGGTCAGCCCGGTCTCGCTCGATATGGGCGCCAACGACGTGCTGCCGGACATCAACACATCCACGTGTGTGGTCAGCAGCACCTGGAGCAGCGACCTCGCGACGATGGACAGCAATCTCAGCGGCACGATCCTGCCGCAGCTCATCAACGCACTCAAGGACAGCAACGGGCAGGTGACGGGCGATCTGGTGATGATGAATTACTACAACCCGTTCCAGTCGGCGTGCCCAGGCGATAGCCAGTACATCGCCGAGATGAACTCACATCTCGCCGCCGATTGGACCGCGGGCTGGCAGAACGCCGGGTTCGCGGCCGCTCCCTATTCCTTGGCGGACGTGTTCACCGCCTTCGGCGGCACGACAACCCAGAACGACTGCACCTACACCTGGATGTGCAGCTCGTACCACGACATCCACGCGACCGGCGGCCAGTCGGGCGAGCCGGGCAACGGCTACGGCGTCATCACCGGCGCCTTCCAGTCGCTCACTGGGTATTAACCCCCGTCGGATTGCCGATATTCGAGGGGCGTGATCGACGCGCGGGCCATACACCCGCGCGTCGCGTTGGATGGGCGCTGGACCTTACTGGAATCCCTGCGGCATCCGTGGGGACCCCACATCTCGCCAGAAGCCGCCTCGAATTTCATCTGCCGATCACAGGTGCATAACATCTTCTGAGCAGGCTTGCTCACGTCGGAGAGCGCGCGCATATCGCGGGGCCTCGCGGGTTCGCGGCACGCTCCCTCTCCGCTGAACGTGGTGGTTTCCCCGCATTCGTCCGAAGGAGCCTCGCGTGAACAGATGGATGCTCTCGGCCAAGGCGTATTTTACGAGGAGATGGGCGCTGCTTGCTCTCGCACTCTTGCTCCTCGTCGCTTTGGTGGGGCTTGCCCCTGCCTACATGGCAAATGTCGGTGTCGCGCAGTCACACCAACAACCAGATCACGACTCGGAAACAGATCATGAAGCGCTCAATTCTTCTCCACTCAGCTCTACCGGATCGTGCGGAGTGGAACGCTGGTCGGTCAAAACCGGCACCGATGCCGACGCTGGCCTGATTAACCTCCAGTCTACGACCCAGACGACGATCTCGTCGCTCGCCGCGCTGCCGGCTCCGAGCACTCTGCCGGCCAACAACCGTATCCAGCCGACCGAGACCACCGTCTTCCAGCTCCACGATACGCTGACCATCTACAAGCTGGAGACGGATTCCGATTACCACCTGGTCCTCGACGACGGGTCCGGCCATACGATGATCGTCGAAATTCCCGATCCAGCCTGCGTCGGCTCCACGAGTCCGTTGCTTTCCGGCATCCGGACGGCTCGCTCGGAATTCGATGCCCGGTACACCCCCAACGGTACCTTCCAGACCGCCAACGTGCCTGTGACCGTCACCGGTGTCGGATTCTTCGACTATCTGCACGGTCAGACGGGCGTCGCACCCAATGGGATCGAGCTGCATGCCGTCCTCGACGTCCAGTTTGGCACCGGCAGCACGCCGACGCCGACCTCCACACCGGCAAGCACACCGACACCAACGCCGACTCCGGTCAATACGCCGACACCAACGCCTACTCCGACCGGTGG
>CAYYCB010000114.1:0-10098 GCA_964469715.1 uncultured Ktedonobacterales bacterium
TCGGCGTGCTGACGTTCCTCATCCCGCTCTGCTTCTCGTTCACGCCGCTCGGCCACGCGGACCGCTACATTCCCGCGGACGGCGCGAAGCAACAAGAGGTAGCCGGGGAGGTCGCAGAGATCGTAGAGGGAAGAAGAGATTAACCGCAGAGGACGCGGTACGCGCCCGCTCCATCCGTGGAGCTACGTGCTCGCCCCAGGCTCGTGCCCGCCCGGTGCCGTCTGTGGCGGCGCCGGCTCGCAGCCCGACTCCTGATGAGAAGCTGGGGCATCGCCCGGCTCGCCGCCCACCAGCAGGCGCTCCCACACGCGCGCCAGCGTGGTACGCTCGGCTTCGGTGAGGTGATCGAGAAAGTGCGCGCGCACCACCGCGAGATGGGTGGATTCCGCCGCATGTAGCCGGGCAAGCCCTCCCTCGGTGAGCACGGCGTAGGCGCCCCGCGCGTCGCTGGGAAATGGCTCGCGCCGCACCAGCCCCGCCTGCTCCAGCCGGTCGATCAGGCGACTGATCCCGCTCTGGGTGAGCACGACAGATTCTGCCAGCGCCGTGAGCCGCATCCGCCGCTCCGGCTGCAGCGCCAGGTGCAGCAGGACCTCGAACGAGGAGAGCGACAGGTGGTGCTTCGCCTGCAGCGCGGCGTCGAGAGCACTCACCACCGCCCGCTGCACGCGGAGCATGCCGACCCAGACCGGCACGAGCGCCGCCTCCGGCGATGACACCGTGCTCTCCTGTTCTCCCGCGTTGGCGGTCGGTTGCGGCGACCACGGGTCGCCCCCCTTGACAGATACTTGCATCGTCAAGTATGCTCCTCTCTAATTGCATGCGCATGCAATTATTTCGCCAGTATACCACCGCCAGCAGAGAGGAACAAGACCGATGCCTCTGAATTTGACGATGATGAGGGGGGTACACACCCCAGACACCCCAGATACCCGGCGAGCGGAAAGCGGCACAATCCCAGACGGCGATCGGGTCGTGCTGCTAGGTATTGCGGGCGGCCTCAGGGCCGGCTCGCTCAACCGCGGGCTGCTCCGCGCCGCGCAAGCGATCGCGCCGGCGGGCGTCGAGATCCGCCTCACCGACCTCGCGCAGATCCCACCCTTCAGTGAGGATGTGGAGGCGCTGGGCGATCCGCTGCCGGTGCAGCAGCTCAAGGCGCAGATCCGCGGCGCCGACGCGCTCCTGATCGCGACGCCCGAGTACAACGCCTCGATCCCCGGCGTGCTCAAGAACGCGCTCGATTGGGCCTCGCGCCCGCCGCACCAGAGCGCGCTGGCGGGCAAGCCGGTCGCGCTGATGGGCGCCTCGCCAAGCCCGTCGGGCACCGCCGGCGCCCAGGCGGAGCTGCGGCGCGTGCTGGCTCGGACGCGCTCGCGCGTGCTCGCCGAGCCGCAGGTGCTGCTCGCCAACGCGACCGCCCTGTTCGACGCCTCGGCCAACCTCGTTGACGACGCGGCGCGGCAACAGGTCGGCGCGCTGGTTGTGGCGCTCGCCACCACAGTGCGCCAGGAGCGAACCACCGCGGCAAGCGCTGGGCGTGAATCTGATCCGGCACTCACCCTCGCGACGAACGCCCGATGAACGTGAAAGCAGGTAGAGAACTGATGCGCGTCAAGATGCACCCTCCAACGCCTGAAACACCAGAAAAGACGCCGGGCGCAACGCCCGTCGAGCACGTCGCCTACATGCGCCTGCTGTGGGTCGCCCCGCTCACCGCGCTCGCGGCGGCCCTCGCCGCCGCTGTCGTCTACACCATCGCATCTGCGCTCGGCGCCATCCCGCAAACCGTGCGTGTGCCTGGCCCGATGGGGGAGCAGCCCCTGACGCTCGGATCGGTGGCGATGACCGCCATCATGGCGACGGTGTGGGCAGTAATCGTCTTTGCGCTGCTCGGCCGGTTCGCGTCCCGACCGATCAGATTGTTCCGCGTCGTCGCGCTCGTCGTGCTGATCCTCTCGTTCACGCTCCCCTTCACGGTCCCCGGTATCCCGCCGAGGATGCTGGCTCCGCTGCTGCTGATGCACGTGGCGGTGGCGGCTATAGAAATCGGTCTGCTGACGACGCTGGGTCGGCGCTAGAGCCTGTTAAAGATTTGACGTTGAGGGGTGGCAGAATGAGCGTATGTCAAGTACGCGCCGTCTACCCCTCGAAGGTGAGCGACGAGGAATAGGCCTTCGTCGCTCACCTATCTGGTGTTGTTGCTCGAGGACGCGGGGCAGCGCTGCTATGCGCTGCGTGAGATGTTCAACGGCCTGTGCTTTTGGATCGAGATGGCATCGAGAACTTGATGCTCACTTGGTCCGAATCCTATGCCTTTCTGCTTGGCAAACATGTCAAGCCGTTGCGTTCGATGCCAAAGACAAACTACGGTTACGCTGTGACCAGAAGCACTCACGATGGCAACCTGATGGCCTCTTGTAGCGAGATGGAGCGAACATGAGCACCCCCGATCTTTTTCGTGCGGAGTTGAATGGGGCGCCTGTCCAGAGTGAAGACCTGAAGACACTTTGGCCTTCTAGCTATGGTCACTTCACCGTCCTGCCCGTACATAACGCGAAAGTTCGGGGCTTGGCACTGCATTGGGACCGGCTCCAGCAGAGCACGCGGATACTATATGGGTGTGAGCTTGACCAGACACGCGTCTCGGCATGCGTGCGACACGCCCTCGATGGCATCGCCACCACTGCGCCACTCGCGGTTCGGGTGGATGTCTCCTCGCGCGCGGCCGCCAACGATCCGACACAGCGCATTGTCGCGCCGGACATTCTGGTCACGGTACGCTCTGCGCCAAGTGAATCGCCCGCGCCCCTGCGCGTGCAATCTACCCAGTATGAGCGCGACCTTCCCCAGGTGAAACATGTCGGAACCTTTGGCCTCATCCACCGTTATCGTCTCGCGCGGCTCAATGGTTTCGACGATGCCCTCTTCACCAATGCTTCAGGCCGTATCGCCGAAGGATCAGCCTGGAATATCGGCTTCTTTGACGGGCGGCAAATCATCTGGCCAAGTGCGCCGGTCCTTCCGGGTATCGCCATGCGCCTCATACAGGCAGGGTTAGAAAAGCGCCGCATTCAATTTGAGGTGCGTGACGTGCATCTTCAAGACCTTTCCGCCTTCCGTTCAGCATTTCTCACCAACGTCCTCGTTGGCGCACACCCTATCGCAAGCATTGACGATGTGCCCTTCTCCCTCGATGCCGAGCTGCTAGCTCTGCTTAAGGGCTGCTACGAGGCGACTCCAGAAGAAACTGTATAGAGGTGATGCACATCGCTCCGTCGCTGTGCTGTAGGCTCTCGTGTCTCCCGAATCCATCAAATTTCGAAGAAGGGCCAGAAGGCCCCCGATTTCAAGTGGGAGGTGATGACGCGAAGTCGAGCTCGACTTCGCCTGGGCCGCCCTCTTCCGGCGCTTGGCGTGCGACTACGATCGCCTCGCGGCGACCTGGGCGAGTCTGCATTTTCTCGCCTTTGCCTGTCAGATGCTGCATCGCTTCACCACGTTGACGTTGAGTCATTTACAAGCTCTTAGGAAGGAGAAGTCGGCAATGCAGACCAGCGTGACAACTATCGAGATCCCCGTGGAGCGCTTCGACACCATCGCTGCGGCCGTGAACGCGCAGATCGTTCCGGCGATGCCGAAGTGGCCCGGCTTTCTGGGCGCCTACTGGCTCGGCGATCAGTCTGGAGGCCTCGTCCGGGCGATTGTGTTCTCGGATGGGGCGGGTGCTGCGCCCGCGGGTAGCGCCCAGGGCAAACAGGACGTGCGCAGCCCTATCCAGATCCAGGACGCGGCCCTGCGGGCGGTCGGCGGTCGTGTCACGAGCATCGAGGAGTACGACGTGGTGGCGACGGTCGGGCCGCGCGTGAGCCACACGGCAAAGTTTTGCCGGTCGATCGCCTGGCAGGAGGACCCACAGCAGATCGATCTGGCCATTCGACGTATCGAGACGGGGGTTATCTCGGGCGTGCGGCAGAACCCCGGCTTCCAGGGCGGGTTCTGGTTGGTGGATCGCCTGAGCGGGCGCTGCATGGGGTTCACTCTCTGGGACACCGCTGAGCATCTCCAGGCCAGCGGCGAGGTCGGGCGGCAGATGCGACGTGGGCCGATTCAGCGCGGTGAGATGCAGGTGCTCGGACTCCAGCAGTATGCGATTCTGGCCTGCGCCGAGGCATCCGAAGTAGATAGCCACTGAAACGGCGACGCTCGGCGAGCGTTAGCGAGCAATGGCCGCAGGCCGCCCGCCCGCCGGGACGCAGAGGACACCGAGGCCGGAGGAGCGTGGTAGGCACGGCCTCAGCCAGCCCGGGGGCTTGCGTGGTATGCTGGCGCCGGTCGGAGCGGCAGTGTGGCAGGGCCGGGAAGTGACTAGGGAGGGGCCGATGCGGGAACCGCGCCGAGGATGGATCTGGGACACGCAGCGAGAGGTCATCTACGGCGTGATCGCCGTGATGATGGGCCTGTCGCTTGGCGTGGGACTGCATGCGGTCGCGTCGGCCACCGCCGCGGCCGGGGGCTCGACTCGCGAGGGTGTCGCAGTCTTTGCGCTGATCGTGGGCGCCTTGCTGCTCCTATTCGGCGATGCACTGCTGGCGCGCCGCCACACCTACGCGGCGCTTCTGCTCTTTCCGCTCGCGCTCGTCGCCGGCTTCGGACTGCTGGGTAGGCTATGACAAGGCCAGCCGGCCACGGCCCTCGTGCCACTTGGAATGCCGAAGGCTATCACGGCGTTCGTACGACAAGCGCGGCGGAAGTGAGCGATCATCACGTTAGCGCATCAGGTGAAGCGCCGCTCCCAATGCGGACGTCCACACCTCCCGATGAGGTCTCGGGCGGGTCACCAGACCCAGGGATGAAGCGCCGCCATCTACGCCCGGCCGGCCGTACGTTTCCTGCCGCCGCACGGCCGAAGGCTGCGACACCGTAGGCCGCGAACAGCACGAGAAAGAGCAGGACGTTCAGGGCGGCGAGCGTGGCGAAGACTCTGGGGTGGTAGGTGAGGTAGTGCCGGCCGATGGCGAGATTGTAGGGAATCTTCGAATTCGAGAATGGCGGCGCGATGACGACCAGCACCATGTTGAGCATCGCCGCTATGCTCACCGCTACGTACGAGACGGCGTGGCGCCGCGCGTAGAGGGCCGCGATGAGATAGAAGACGACGGCGGGCAGCAGGTAGCGCTCATGTTGCAGCGTGCCGAGGATGAAGAAGGCGACTGTCAGTAGACCAGCGCCCTCGAAGAGCCGGGCCGGCGCAGGGTCGAGCCAGGAGCCAAACGTGACCACAGCCAGCACCACCGCAAACATGGCCCAGCCAAGCACGTCCGGCGAGAACGGGCCAAGGAGCGCGACGGACGACGTCCATTTGGCCACGCCGAGCAGCCACCAGAAGTTGAAGGCGCTGACGCTGGTGTAGGGCACGATGTGGACCCACTTGTCCACGTCCTGCTGGTAGGCGAACACCTCGAAGCGGGGAGGCAGCAGGTAGGGCAGGCAGATCAGCACGACCGCCACCGCCGCTCCGCCCGCCGCGCGCAGCGCCGCCCCGCGTCCCGCTCGCCGCCACAGATAGGCCAGCAGCAGCGGGGCGAAGACCAGTGGCTGGGGCTTGACCATGAGCGCCAGGCCGAACCAGACGCCCGCCGCCGTCCCGCGCCCGCGCACCGCCGCGACCAGCGCCAGCACCAGCCCGAGCACGAAGAGCACGTCTATCTGGCCCCAGAGCACGCCGCCAAAGAGGATCGCCGGCGACAGGGCGTAGGCAGCGGCGGCAATTAGCGCCCAACGCGCGGGCACGAGCTTGCGAGCGAGGGCGTAGATAACGGCGAAGAGGGCGAGATCCGCCACGACAATCGGCATCTTGAAGATGGCCGGCAGCGCGTGGGAGTAGTCCACCTGATACGTCGGCGTGCGCCCGAGGAGATGAGAACCGAGCGAATAGACTCCGGCTAGGAAACCGAAGAGATACATGGCGAGTGGCGGGTAATCGGGCGGTGGGTTGAGCGAGCTTCCCTGCGAATAGAACTGTAGGGCGTGACGGTCGAGGAAATGTCCCCAGGTCACCAGAGCCTGAATGTCGTCGAAGAATCCCCTAAAGGGAAGCATGGGCAGACGGACGATGAGGGCAACTGCGAAAAGAGCGAAGAAGGCCCTGCCCTCACGCGAAGGCGCCCACAACCGCAACGCTCGCATCCAGCGCCGCAACGCCTCCATACCGTCGCGAGCGCCATGCGCCACAGCCGGTCCCACCAGTGCGAGCCGTCGCGGATCCAGGTACACATCGCGCAGGCCGGCAAGCCGTTGTGCCATCATGGCAGCCATACTATCTTTCCTCTCGGGACCGGTCGCGACAGCAAAGCTCACTTGATCGAAGAAGACCACGATAGCCAGGAGCAGCGTAAGCAAGTTTAGCGCCGCGATCGCGGTCGCGAGCTCCGCGTGCTGATCTATGAAGCGGCTCAGGTCGGGGAGCACGAGGCCCGACGACGAGACGACCGGATGCACAAGAATGATCAGCATGTTCGCGAAGGTCAGAGCCGACGAAAGCCAGTAAAAGAACCACATACGCTGGTCATACAGGGCCGCGATGAGGTAGAAGACGACCGCGGGATAGAGATAGCGCTCGTGCTGCAAGGGCGTGCTGACGAAGAACGCTGTCGCCACCACCCCCACACCAGTCCACAATAATCCCGGCGCCCGCGCACGGCAGATGCCGACGAGCACCAGCGCCAGCACGACGGCGAATATGGCATAGCCCAGGATCTCCGGTGAGAACGGGCCGATGTAAGGGTCGGAGTAGGGCGCCTGCTGGGCGCCTGCCAGCCACCAGAGGTTGAAGGCGCTGAGCGTGGCGTTGGGCAGCGCGCGGACGATATCGTTGGTGTCCTGCCAGAGGTATGTCACCTCGAAGCGGGGAGGCAGCAGGTAGGGCAGGCAGATCAGCACGACCGCCACCGCCGCTCCGCCCGCCGCGCGCAGCGCCGCCCCGCGTCCCGCTCGCCGCCACAGATAGGCCAGCAGCAGCGGGGCGAAGACCAGTGGCTGGGGCTTGACCATGAGCGCCAGGCCGAACCAGACGCCCGCCGCCGTCCCGCGCCCGCGCACCGCCGCGACCAGCGCCAGCACCAGCCCAAGCGTGGAAACAGCATCGAGCTGGCCCCAGAGCGGGCCATCCAGCAGGACGACAGGGGAGAAAGCGGCGGCGGCAGCGGCGAGAGAGGCGTCACGCCTGCGCGGGAGAGTCCTGAGGGCAAGCGAATAGATGACGGCGGCAAGCGCGAGCTCCGCAATGATGGTCGGGAGCTTCATGAAGAGGTTGAGACCGCCTGTCTGGCTCAGATCGTAGACAGGGCGTGCTCCGGTCAGGTTGCAGAACGTGGTGTAGATCAGCACCAGCAGACCGTAGATGTAAATCGTGAGCGGTGGATAGTTGGGCTGTGGCGAGAGCTGCGCGCCGGCTGAGTAGAAGTCGAAGAAATGGTGATTGAGGAGTACGCCCCAGTTCACATAGAGCTGGGCATCGTCGAAATAGCCGGAGAGAGGCGCGAGGACGAGACGTGCGAGCAGCGCGAGGCCGAGTACGACGAACAGCCCCGGCGCGACGCCGCTGACGTCGCGCTCTGCCCTAAGGCCCTCGACCCGTAGCACACGCATCCCGCCCCGGCCTCCTTCACCGCACCGCCAGAACACCACGACAAGAAGTGGCTGTACCCGCGGATGAGTCCCCCGCAAGCTACAGACCACGCCCGCTCACCGGCGCGTCGCACAGGTTCTGCGGGGAACGGTGCGGCCTAAATCCTGCGGATTCGTACATGGTGGGTCGCCGCTGTGATGTTGCCATGCGCGGCTGGCGAACTGTCGGCGCGCACACGTGGGACACGTGGGAGTGTATGGAGGGGATCTATGGCGAACCTGGGCCTGGTGCGCCCATCGTCGCTGCGTAACGCAATCGTCGGACGCTTCTGGCCATCTCTGCTCACAGCGCCATCCAGCGACACCGCCACGGAGCCATTGTCTCCGCCATCCCCCGCCGGGTCGCCTTCCGGAGTGCGCGCGAATGCGAAGATCGCAAGTGCCCCCAGGCCAGTGCTGCCGTGGCGCCAGATCGTGTTGCAGGCAGCGGCGCTCTGGCTCGTGACGCGTGTCGCATTCGTGATCGTGACCTACTTCGCTGTTCTGCTGACTACGCGCAGTCCCGCCACAGGTAGCGTCCCGGTAGGCCCGCACGCTATGCTGAACGCCTGGAATCGATGGGATGCGATCTGGTACACCAACATCGCGCACCTGGGCTACTGGAAAGACCAGGCCACGGCGTTCTTTCCCCTCTACCCACTGCTCATCAAGGGGGCGACGCTCATTCTTGGGGAGCACTGGCTGATTGTGGCGATGCTGGTCTCGAACCTGGGGACGCTAGCTGCATTCATCGGCCTCGCGCTCTGGGCTGCGCAGGAGGACTTCGCGCCGGCATCGGGTGTCGCCATCGTGCGCATGGTTGCGGCTTACCCGCTCAGCCTTTTCTTATTCGCCGCTTACTCCGACGGCATCTTTCTCGCGCTGGTGGCCTTCACCTTCTTCTTCCTGCGGCGTGCGGACTGGCGGTGGGCCATCGTCTGCGGCGTGCTGGCAGGGCTGGCGCGTCCAACAGGTGTGGCGCTTGTGCTGCCAATGTTGTGGGAGTATGGCCGGCAGCATGGCTGGTGGGAGCGTGCGCGCTGGTCGCGAGAGAAGCGGCGCGCGCGACCGGGACTACGCGAGCTAGGGCTGGGCGCGCTGATAGTCGGCGCGGTGCCCGTCGGCTTCGCGCTCTACGAGGCATTCATCGTCTGGCGGTTCCACCATCCCAAGCTCATCCTCGTGGTCGAGCGGATCTACTGGCACCATACCGCGATGACGCCGGTGCAGAGCGTATGGGAGGTGATGCGCCAGTTCTTCAGCACGCCGCCGTGGACCTATTGGCAGGCGCACCAACTGCTCGACATCGTGCCGACGGTTGTGTTCGCCGTGCTGACGGTGGCGCTCGCGCGGCGCATGCCGCTGGCCTACACACTCTACATGGCGGGCCTCATCCTTCTCGCCATCACAAGCCCCATAACAGAGGGCTATCCCGATCTCCTCATGTCCGCCGGACGCTATATGCTGGCCGCGGCCCCTCTGTTCCTGCAGCTTGGACGGTGGTCGCAGCGCTTCCCCACGCTGGATACGCTGCTCGTGAGCGGCGGCTTCCTGTTGCAGGGCGTCCTGACGGTTGTGCTGCTCTCGGGTGGCTGGCTGATCTAGCCGCCTTCCTCCGGGGCCGGTCGTTGAGAGATTAACGGCAACTCGCTCACGTCGAAGCTGCCTTCCGCACCGATGCGCACGCGATAGAGACAGTCGAAACCTTCAGCAGAGGTGGGCGGGGTGAGCTTCTTGACGGTGGCATAGAGGGCGACGTCGGGCACACGAGCGCGGCCCTCGCGAGCGCGGTTGCGCTCCAGGCAGGCTTTGAGCGGCTCGTCAAACCAATAGCCTGCGACGGCGGCGCCATGCTGGCGGGCGAGGGCGATCAAGGGCGCGCGGTCTTCGGGGGTGGGGTTGGTGTTGTCTACGACGACGGAGCGGCCAGCGGCGAGGGACTCAGCAATGAGCGTCTCTTGGCGGCGGCGCGGGCGTGGATTGTTGCGCAGCAGGTCCATGCTGACGAGGTCATGGGTGGCGTCGAAACGCTGGCGGTAGAACGTGCTCTTGCCACTGCCCTGCAGACCCACGAAAACGACCAGCTCCATGCGAGCTATGATAGCACGCGCGGCGAACGGTCGCATCGGGGACTACCCGCAGGATCGATGGCCGCGCCGCGCATGCCAGGCTAGGTTTGGCCGCCCCTTCTGATGCTGCCGACCGGCAGCTAGAGGACGGGTCAATTCTCGAAGACCTGCCTGCGGAGGATGCGATAGCCACTGGCAAGACAATCCTGCTCGGAGCGCAGCGTGTTCGGTTTGTAGTCAGCCGGCACAACCACGTAGTTGAACTGCCAGATCGGGTCATATTTCTGCATGCCAGGGATGGAGTCGTAAATGTTGAGCTGCCCCGGCACGCGCGACGGCTCGGCCGTCGTCTTGCCATGCTCGT
>CAYYCB010000115.1:0-2729 GCA_964469715.1 uncultured Ktedonobacterales bacterium
CGTCCAGCGCCGCCAACGTCCGCCGCACCTCCGGGTCCGCATGGCGGTTACTCGCCGTCATAAAGAGGTACGCGTGGCGAGCTGCCAGCGCCGGGTCTGAGGCGATGCGTCGCAACATCCGCGCGCCGTCCAAACGCGGCATCTGGTGGTCCGTCAGTACGACGTACGGCATAATCGCTCGTTCGGTGAGCAGGGCCAGCGCGGCCTCGCCGTCGCGCGCTTCGTCCACGGCGTACCCCGCGTCCTCCAACAGCGCGCGCAGCGCTTCTCGGATCGCGGGATCATCGTCCACGACCAGCACGCGCGCCGTGCCTCCCACATCCACTTCGCCTATCATGTCGCTATCTCCTCTTGAGCTTCGTTCCTCCCATACGCCCTTTTCATGGGTACGGCGACGTGGATTACCCAGGGGTCACAGGTGCGGACAGAATACCTATGGACGGAATACCTACATATGAGTAAATGGACTCGTTTCGCGGCCCAACTCTCTGCGGGCATCCATTCTGCGAGTCCCTCTGTTGACGATCCACTCCAGAAACGGTGCCCTTCTAGAAAGCGAGGTAGGCTCATGCCCTACCGCGACAGGCGCGACGCCGGCCGCCACCTCGCCAAGCGCCTCGCCGCCTTCGCTGGGCGCCCAGATGTGCTCGTGCTCGCCCTGCCGCGTGGCGGCGTCCCGGTCGCATCTGAGGTCGCCGCGGTTCTCGGCGCTCCGCTCGACGTTTTCCTCGTCCGCAAGCTCGGCGTGCCCGGTCAGGAAGAGCTCGCCATGGGCGCCATCGCCAGCGGAGGTGCGCGTGTACTCGTGGAGAGCGTGATTCGCCAGCTCCGCATCCCGTATAGCGTTGTGCAGGCCGCGAGCGAGCGTGAGCAGCGCGAGCTTGAGCGCCGCGCCCGCGACTATCGCAGTGATCGGCCTGAGCCAGCGGTTGCGGGCCGAACGATCATCCTCGTTGACGACGGCATCGCCACCGGCGCATCTGTGCGCGCCGCCATCGTCGCGCTGAAGGCGCTCCATCCCGCTCGGATCGTCGTCGCCGTGCCCGTCGCCGCGCCCGAAACCTGCCGCGAGCTAGCAGACGCGGTGGACGAGGTTATCTGTGCCGCCATGCCGGAGCGCTTCAGCGCCGTCGGCCTCTGGTACGAAGACTTCTCCCCCACCACGGACGACGAAGTGCGCGCCCTGCTCGCCGAGGCGTGGCGGGCGCATCCCCTCCCGACCACGCCGTATCTCGCCGCTGGGACGCAGGAGGATGCCGAACCGCACATTGCTCCTTAGCTTCTCGACCCTGGTGCCCTACGCCCGCGCCGCGCCTGGCACATCCCCTGCGACTCCCAGCTCGACGGCTTCTCTATCGGATGCGCGGCGCGATGTTGTGCGCGGGCGCGTCAATCTCCGTCGTCAATCTCCGTAAGGTGGGCACATGGGCAAACTTTCGCCGTTCTTCACAGGCGCCGCTGTCGGCGCGGGCCTCATGTATCTCTGCGATCCGTCGCAAGGCGCTCGCCGCCGCGCGCTCTTGCGCGACCGATGGACGCGACTTGCCGGCTCGTCCGCGGTGAGCGAGCATGCGGCAGCCGTTCCCTTACGCCGCCTCGCCACGCAACTGCGCGACAGGCTCACTTCCGAGCGCACGCCCGACGACGTCCTCGCGGCGCGCGTGCGGTCCAACCTCGGCCGCATCGCTCCGGAGGCGAGCATCGACGTCACGGTGCGCGCCGGTCGCGTGACGTTGCGCGGCGCCGTTCCAGGTTCCCTCGTGGCTCGTGTGCTCGACAGCACTCGTCTCGTGCGTGGGGTGACGAGCGTAGACGATCAGCTCAACCCGTCCGCGTCGCCCGACGATCTGCCGCAATCGCGCGGCGCCTCAGCCGCCAGGGCTTCATGATCCGACGTTGCCGCAATCTCCATCGAGCGCGCCTCGGCAGCCGCGCGGAGGAGGAATACTCGTATGACGCAGCCACGCTCAGCCGGAACAACCGACCACCCCGTCCGCATTCCGGCCGGCTCCATGACGCTGGACGGCGATCTCGCCATACCACCGGGAGCCGCCGGCCTCGTCGTCTTCGCGCATGGCAGCGGCAGCGGTCGCCGCAGCCCGCGTAACCGCGCCGTCGCCCAGGTTCTTCACGGCGGTGGCGTCGCCACCCTCCTTATGGACCTGCTCACGCCCGACGAGGAGCGCGCCGATCAGGCCGACGCCCACCTGCGCTTCGACATCCGCCTGCTCGCGGATCGCCTCGTCGCTGCCATCGAGTGGTTGGCCTTCCAGCAGGACACCAATCAGCTCAGCGTCGGCCTCTTCGGCGCGAGCACAGGAGGCGGGGCGGCCCTGGTGGCCGCTGCCGAGCGGCCGGAGCGAGTCATTGCCGTCGTTTCGCGTGGCGGCCGGCCCGACCTGGCCGGCGACGCGCTGACGCGCGTCACCGCGCCCACCCTGCTCATCGTTGGCGGCAACGATCCCCAGGTGCTCGACCTCAACCGCGCCGCGCTGGGCCGACTCGCCGCCTCACCGAAGCGTCTCGAAGTCGTGGCCGGCGCCACGCATCTCTTCGAGGAGCCGGGCGCGCTCGATACGGTGGCTGCCCTCTCCCGTGACTGGTTCGCACGCTATCTGCGGGTCGGGCCGCACCCACCCGCCATCTATGACACCAGCGAAGAAGAGCCGGCCTACGAGCCGTGACGGAAGCGCCCGCCTCGAGCCCTGCGCCGGCAGCTTTACTGCCGC
>CAYYCB010000115.1:2829-10084 GCA_964469715.1 uncultured Ktedonobacterales bacterium
TGTCGGTGCGTGGTGAGTTGGGAGAAGAGCCATGGACCCAGAAGACTTCGTCACCCCTGAAGTCGGCATCGCTGCCGCCACCGTCGCGGTCGTCGCCTCACCCCAGGTGCGCAACGTCGTGCGCAAAGGCGCCGTATTCGGACTAGCGGGCGTTCTCATGGTTGGCGACGCCGTCGCCTCCTTCGCTCGCGGAGTTGGCGAGGGCGCTCAGCGAGTCGCGCAGGGCGCGTCCCAGGCGGGCGGCTCGGTTGCCCAGCGCGTGCCGATCATGCACGACGGGCACGAAGGCGCTGGCGAGCCCGCGGCGAGCGAGGCGCGTACCGAGGAGGGCCATCCGCAATGACCACCTCCGAACAACCCGCGCACGAGGCGCCCAATCCACCGCCGGCCATGGAGCGCGCCGAATATCTCGTGGACCAGCTCGGGACGAGGCTCGGCCAGTGGACGGGCACGGCCGGTGATCGCTTGCAGCGCCTCTGGGCCCGCGCACGTGAGGAAGGCGAAGATATCTGGGCCGAGGCGCAAGACATTCGCCACCGCAACGGCGTCGGCGTCGGCCCGGCTGGGCGCGCCGCAAGCGCGACGGAGGGCGAGAGCGCAGCCGCAGCGGCACCCACGGAACCGCAGCCGCGTAGCCGCCGGCCCAAGAAATCCACCAGCGCAGCCTCCTAGTAGCGCCGCCACGCACTCGACTTCGCGACGGGCTGTGGCGCCGTCCGTGTATCTCGAATCGTGCGCTCCCGCGCGGCAAAGGCTCGCCGGACGACTGAAGCCACCCTGCGAGCCTTTGCCCGTACATTTCTATGCTACGCGCTGACCAGAAGGCAGGACCCGTGAGCGCAGCCGTTGGCAACACCGCGACCGGCGAGACCAAAGAACTAGAGGTCCTCCATGCGCTCCGTGGACGGGTCCGCGTCCACCTCAACAACTGGTCCGGCAGGGGCCAGCAGCGCATCGAGGGACGCTTGCGTACCCTGCCCGGCGTGCGCTCTGCGCAGGCCAATCCCCTCACCGGTAACGTGCTCGTCCAATACGACCCTGCCCAGATAGATGAAGTCGGCGTGCTCGACACCCTTCATGCTGTCAGCGCTGACCTTCCCGACATCGAATCCGCGCCGCAAAGCTACGTCGCGGCCAGGCCCGCCGCGCATGCCGAGGGCACAGGTCACACCGTTCGTGCGCGCATCGCCGTGCGTGGAATTGATCGCGACCCTCACCTCGCAAAGCACGTCGTCGAGCGCCTGCAACACTTCCCCAGCGTACGCGCCCGCGCCAACCCCCTCACCGGTCGCGTGCTCGTGGAGTTCACGCGCCACGAGGTAGATCTTGATGACCTCATTGCCGAAGTGGCCGACGTCGAGCTTCCAGAGATTCCAGAGGAAGACCACCCCCACGACCCGCTCGACCCCGCGCCGCGCCTTCAGAGCAGCACGCGCGTTATCGGCTCGGCGCTCGGCCTTGGCCTCCTCGCCGCCCAGCAGTTTCCTGGTGTGCCCCAACCACTCGTCAACCCCACTATCCCCGCCAACATCTCCGGCGTTATCGGCATCCTGCGGGGCTTCCCGTTCCTGCGCGAAGGTCTGCGCCGCCTCGTTGGCCGCAATGCCGCCGACGTCGCGCTTTCCGTGCCCAACATCGCCACACTCGCCCTCTCGAACAGCAGCCTTGGTCTCGCCGTCACCGGCGCCGAGTCCACCATCCTCTATACTGAAGTCCGTGCGCGGCAGGCCGCCTTTCGCCGCTACGAAGAGAACTTGCAGCATGTCGCCGCCGCCACGCCGGGCGCTATCGTGCGCCTGGAGAGCGGCGAGATCACCCCGCTCGATGCCCGCGTCGTCGAGGGCTACGGCACCTGCACCGACCGGGCCGGTCGCCCCTCCCCGCTCTCCCCCGGAGAGGTTGTAGGCGCGGGAGCGCGCCTCTTCGGCGGCCCCTTCGTGCTTGAGATGCTGACCAGCGCCGGCTTCGAGCCGCAGCCGCGTCCTGCTCCCCTCGCGCTCACCCTCTACGACCGCTACACCCGCGTCGTCGCCCCCGCATCGCTGGCCTACGCCCTCATCACCGCCGTCCTCACCCGCTCCGTCTCCCGCACCTTCGCGGCCTTGCTGCTGGTCAATCCGCGCGTCGCCATCATCGGCATGGAGGCCGCCGATCTCGACGCCTCCGCCCGCGTGCTCCGCGCCGGGGTGGTCGTCGTGGGCACGCGCACCGACCGCACGCTGCGCCGCCCGGACCTCGTTCTGCTCGACGGCCCGCGCCTCGTCACCGACCGCTACGAGGCCACCACCGTCATCTCCCTCGCTCCCGGCGTTGACACCGCCGAGATCCTCTCGCGCACAGGCGCCGTCGCCGCGGCCAACGGCTCCCCCTGGGGCGCCGCCTTCCGCACGGCGGCCGCTGGTCCCGTGGCTACGGAAGGGCGCTTCGACGGGGCCACCGCCACCGCGCGCATTGGCGGTGTCGCCTATGCTCTCGGCCCGCTGGAGGATTGGTCCTCCGTGCCGGAGGCCGCGCCGCTGCGTCAACGCGGAGACTATGTCCTCCAGCTCACGAGCGAGCATGAGGAGCGCCCGCTGGGGCTCGTTGCTCTGCGTCCGCGTCTCGCCGCCGGTCTTCAGGAAGTCGTTGAGACGTGCCGACGCCACCACGTCCTCGTCGCCATGCTCCCCGGCAACGATGCGCTCACCGCCCGCTCCGTCGCCGCGCGCACCGGCATCCCCGTGCTGGATGACGACGATGCCCTCGCCGCCATCCAGTCGCGCCAGTCGCTCGGCCAGTACGTCACCTTCGTCTCAGACGGTGCTCACGCCGGCATGGCCTTCGACGCCTGCGACCTCGCCGTTGGCCTCACCGACGGGCGCAACCCGATTGCCGCCCGCGCGGACCTGCTCGCGCCAGACCTTATCGCGCTCGCCGCCATCGTGGAGGCCGGCGCTCTGCGCGATGTGGCCGTGCGCGATTCGGTCGCGTTCTCCGTCGCCGCCAATGTCGGTGGCGCCGTCTGGGGTATGCGGGGTGCGCCAGGCGTCGAGCAGGCATCGCGCATCGTCTACGGTGCGGCCCTCGCAGCCCTGGCCGATGGTTGGTGGCGGCTTCGTGGCGGCGAGCGCCCGCGCTCCGTCCTCGCCAATATCGTGGACCCACGCCCCGAGCAGTGGGGCCAGCGAACCGTCGAGAGCACCATTGAAATCCTGAACACTGGCGAGGACGGCCTCACCACCGCCCAGGCGCTCCAGCGCCGCCGCAAGGCGCCGCCAGCCTTCAAGCAGCGCTCGCTGGCCGCGGCCTTCCTTGACCAGATGAAATCTCCACTCACCGCCATCCTCGGCGCGGGCGCGGCCGTCTCGCTCGCCCTCGGGGCTCCCGCCGACGTAGGCATCATCGCCCTCACGCTCGGCGCCAACGCCCTCGTCGGCGCCTGGCAAGAGCGCCGCGCCAGCCAGGTCGCCGAGACCCTCAACCGTCTGGGCGCCGCCAAAGCGCGTGTCTTGCGCGATGGTCAGCCCGCCCTGCTGCCCGCGCCCGACGTCGTGCCTGGCGACGTGCTCCTGCTTGGTCCCGGCGAGCACGTCACCGCCGACGCCCGGATCATCGACTCCCATGCGCTCGAAGTGGATGAGGCGGCGCTCACCGGCGAATCACTTCCCGTCCTCAAAGAAGTGGAGGGCGCCAGCGACGCCAGCCGGGTTGTGCTCGAAGGCAGCGACGTGACCGCCGGTGGCGGCAAGGCCGTCGTCTTCGCCGTGGGCCGCGACACACGTATGGGCGCCATCACCGCCGCGCTGACCGCTGGCGAAGAGAAGCAGTCCCCGCTGGACCTCCGCCTCAGCCAGCTCATCGGCCAGGTGCTTCCGCTCGCCCTTGTGGGCGGCGCTGTCGTCACCGGCGCCGGCTGGCTTCGCACGCGTAGCCTGCTGCCGCAGATCACCCTCGGCGCCACCATCGCCGTCGCCGCGGTGCCCGAAGGCTTGCCGCTGCTCACGAAGATCAGCGAGGCCGGTGTCGCCCGCCGTCTCGCCTCGCGCAACGCCCTCACGCGCCGCCTGCCCGCCGTGGAGGCGCTTGGCCGTGTGGACGTCGCCTGCACCGACAAGACCGGCACGATCACCCAGGGACGCCTCACCCTGCGCCTCGTCGCTGGTGCGGCAGACGGCGCGGCGGACGAATCGAGCCTGCCGCCATCGCAGGAGCATCCACTCCCGGCGTATCTGCGCGACATTCTGCGGGCCGCGGCCTTCGCCAGCCCACACCCCGACGCCGCCGACGCCGCCGCGCATCCCACCGACGTCGCCGTGACGAGCGGCGCTGAGGCCGCGGGTCTGGGCGAGGACATCCGCGCCGCTCGTAGCGCTGAATTGCCGTTCGACCCGGCCCGCGCCTTCCACGCCGCGATTGTGGACGGCCATCTCTACGTCAAAGGCGCACCGGAAGCTCTCATCTCGCGCTGCTCCGCGCTGCGCCAGCGGTCGTCAGGCAAATCAGCACGCGATCTGCCGTTGGATGACGCCAGGCGTGAGCACCTCCATGCGCGTGCTGAGGAGCTTGCCGCTCGCGGCCTGCGTGTGCTCGTGGTCGCCGAGCGGCCAGAGGCCGATTCCTCCGAGAGCGAGGCTGCGCTTGGCGATCCGTGTGATCTCGTCGCTCTGGGCTTCATCGGCATCAACGACCCGCTCAAGCCGACCGTTCCCGCCGCCGTGCGCCGCTGCCACGATGCTGGCGTACGGGTCATCATGCTCACCGGCGATCACCCCTCCACAGCCCGCGCCATCGCCCGCGAGGCCGGCCTACTCGATGGGCGCGGCGAGGGCGACGGTGCGATCCTCACCGGCGGCGAGATTGCCGAGCTGCACAACGGCGACCTCGAATCGGCGCTAGAGCGCGCCGTCGTCATCGCGCGTGCCACACCGCTCGACAAGGTTCGCATCGTCGAGAGCCTCCAGCGGCGCGGTCACACTGTCGCGATGACGGGCGACGGCGTAAACGACGCGCCCGCGCTGCGGTTGGCTGACGTCGGCGTGGCGATGGGACGCGGAGGCACGGAGGTCGCGCGGCAGACCGCCGACGTGGTGCTTGCCGACGACGACTTCTCCACCCTCGTAGAGACCTTCGTCGAGGGGCGCAGCTTCTGGCACAACATCCGTCGCGCGCTCGGCCTGCTCCTCGGCGGCAATCTTGGCGAGCTAGGCCTGGTGGTCGGCGCCTCGGCTATGGGCATGGCCGCGCCCATGACGGCCCGCCAGATCCTCGTCGTCAACATGATCACCGATATCCTGCCCGGTCTGGCCGTCGCCCTCCAGCGTCCCGAGCATCGCAACCTCGCCGGCCTTGCCCGAGAGGGCGCCTCCGCGCTCGACAGGCCGCTCTACGCCGACGTGCTGCGCCGTGGCGCGCTCACTGGCGGTCCATCACTCGCCGCCTACGCGCTCAGCCTCGCCACTGGCACTCCCGCCCAGGCGCAGACCGTCGCCTTCGCCACCGTCGTCGGCACGCAGCTCGCGCAGACGCTTGACGTGGGCTGGTCCGAGGGACAGCTTACCGGCCCCATCACCCTTGCCATCGGCGGCTCCGTGGCGCTTACGAGTGCGGCCATTGCCCTACCCCCGTTGCGTAACCTGCTCGGCCTCGCCATCCCCGGACCTATTGGATGGGCGCTTATCGGCGGTTCCACGCTCGCCGCCCTCGGCCTCAGTCGTATGCTTACCCCACCGCAGCTTTCTGCCTCGCGCCCGCTCCCACCTGTCCGCGTCATCCCCGTCCTCAGCCCCGAACCTGGCACTCAGCCCGCTCTCGGCTGACACTGGCCGTTCAGGCTCCGGATGACGGGCGCTCCCTGCACCCCCCGCAAACACGCTATCGGCCTCTTCGGCGCAAGAGGCCGGAGAGGCCGATAGATTGCCTCCTTGCGCGCTGCACCCTGGACCTGCGCAAGACCGGCGCCTGGGGGAGCGCCGGCCATCCGGGGCAGTGCCATCCTTGGCGGCACTTCTTCTTCTACGCACGACCCATGCCATGACCGGACATTGACCGGTCGCGGAGGCCGTTCTCAGCGCCAACGCCCTTAACGGCTAGCCGTTCGGCGCCCGTTCCTGCTCGTCGGGCATATTTGGCTATCCCCGCGACATCGACAGGACAACAACTCACCCGATCCGTCTTCTAAGGGAGCGACGGAGCCTCCGATGAGGATGATAGCTAGTCGTGCTGAAGCGGCGATGTGGTAATCTTACAAGAACCAGCCGAGACTGCCAACGGGTGATCTCAGCCGTGCGGAGGAGGCAGAAAGGGGCCACAGGGATGTGGATGGAACGCGAGGCGTAATCCAAATATGGACGAAGAAGTCACCGCGACGCAGGCCGCCGCGCTCATTGGTGTCTCTGAGCGGACAATCCGGCGCAAAATCGCCGCCGGCCAGTTGCCCGCCCGCAGGGTCGCGACCAATCGCTTCGCCATCGCGGTGAGCGATCTCCCCAGGCGCCGGGGCATAGATGCGCTCACGGCGCGTATCGAAGCCGTCGAGCAGCGTGTCGAGCGCCTCGAAGGCAGGCTGCACCCCCTTGCCGCGAGCGTGGGTCACGAGCACCTTGCGCAGATGCGTCCCGACACCGGGCAACCGGCGGAGGAGACGTATGCCGCGTCGCTACGCGACCTGATCGCGCAGCTCACGCGGGAGGTCGAGCGCCTTTCACCGCTCTTGACCGCGGATAGCGCCGGCGATGGGCATACAGACGGCGCCCGGCGCTCGCCAGACCAACATCAGGCGCAGCATCGGTCGAATACGCAGCGCAAGCGGCGCGCATAGCGGAGCTACCCGCGACTGGCGCTCCCCACTCACACAGCCGCGACGCGCTCACCATCATGCCAGGACACGCCTAAATCGGCTGGCCGTGGCGGAGAAGGACTCCGCTATCCTCATGGTCTCGAACACGTGCCCGCATGCGCGGAGCCACTCCATGCGGGCCGTCGAGTCGAGCGACCGCCACGCCACGCGCGCCGCTTGAAGCGCATGGAAGCCGGCCGGATTGGACTGCATCACGTCCGCGCTGCGCGCCTGCGCCGCCCTCTCCGGCTCGCGCTGCTCGAACGCCCCAAAGACCACCTGCCATTGCTCCTCCAGCGCGAGAAGCCAACCGGCGGTCGCGTGTGTCCTTGCCTGGACCGACGCCGATAGACCCTCGCCGCCGTATGATGGCGACGCTGGGCTGCCACGAAGGGGATGGCCTGCATCACCGGCGCGAGTGGTGTCGTTTCCGGCCTGCAA
>CAYYCB010000116.1:0-10029 GCA_964469715.1 uncultured Ktedonobacterales bacterium
CGGCAATATCGGCAATGGGCGACCGCCTCGCCGGCCGCGATATGAGGCGCGGACACGGGTCTACAAGCACGACCAGGTGAAAGTCCGCCTGAGCACGCTGAGCCTGGGCGACCTGCGCTACCTCTTGCCCGGCATGACCGACAAGCAGCACCACTTCCTGGGTCAGGCCTTCGAGGCGCTGCGTGACGGCAAAAAGGGCCAGCCATGGACCGCCGAAGATCTCAAGGCAGCGGTGATCGGCGTCGGACGCGGGAAGAACGACGAGAGCGGCGATGACAGCGGCAACAGTACCGTGGCGGCGCTCTCTTGGAAAATCGAGGAGCGGCTAGGCAAGAACAACGTCGTCTTTGACCCCTTCCAGCATCTTGAGCTGCGCGAGATTCTGCAGCCGGGGCAGTGCACGGTGCTCCAGCTCAACGAGATCGACGAGCGTGACCAGCAGGTGATCGTCGCGACGCTGCTACGCCGCATCTACAACGCACGGATGGATACCGAGCGCGGCAAGGTCCATCCCGGCGACGAGAAGCACCTGCCGTATCCGGTCTTCGCGCTGCTGGAGGAGGCACACCACTTCGCGCCCCACGGCGGCGAGGCGGTCTCCACCGGCATCCTCAAACAGGTGCTGGCCGAGGGGCGCAAATTCGGCATCGGCGTGGGGCTGATCAGCCAGCGACCGGGCAAGCTCGACGCGGATGTCCTGAGCCAGTGCCTGACGCAATGCATCATGCGCATCGTCAACGAGGTGGACCAGAAGAGCGTCGCCACCGCCGTCGAGGGGGTAGGCCGCGAGTTGCTGGACAACCTCCCTTCGCTCTCAAAGGGGCAGGCGATCATTGCTGGCGCTGCAGTCAATACGCCGGTCATTTGCCGTGTCCGCACGCGCATCACCCCCCATGGCGGCGAGAGCAAAGACGCTCCCGCCGAATGGCTGGCGTACCATCAGCAAGATGCGGTCGCGACGCGAGCGCGGGAAGGCGCGCCGCTGCTACGCGACAACAACCCCATCGGCATCTTCAAGCGCTAATTCGCAGGGAAGGTCGGGCGCGGACTTTGGAGGCGCGCAGTATGCTAATGGCGTGGCGGAGGTTCAGCCTTCGCCACCGCGAGCCGGGCGGACCGCGTCGGCTCCATTCGCCGGAGGTAAACATATGCCGAAGAATTGGCGTCAGGACCAGCTTGGCGAGGTCATCGCGCACGAGCTGAGCGACCTGATTCGCACGCGCATGAAGGACCCGCGGGTTGGCTTTGCGAGCATCACGCAGGTGGAGGTCTCGAACGACCTTCGACATGCCAGGGTGTTCGTCAGCGTGATGGGGTCAGACGAGGAGAAGCGCTCTACGATGGCCAGCCTCGATCACGCCTCCGGTTTCTTGCGCCACGAGCTCGCCCAGCGCCTCACCGTGCGCTACACGCCGGATATTCTCTTTCGGCTGGACGAGTCCATCGCCCGCGGGGCGCATATGCTGGACCTTATCAATCAGATCTCCGACCGTGGCGCGGCTCACACGCCCGAACCGGCGGGCGCCAAGCCCGAGGAGTAGTTAGTCATAGAGCGGCGGCGAGCGTCATGTGCATAAGCGGCGCTCGCCGCCTTTGTATTCGAGGGAGCGGATCGTGACGATGGACCCCGAGATGGCGGCGGAACACCTGAAGGCCCTGGCGCGGTTGCTCGCGGCCGGGATCGACCCTGGAGCGGCCAGCGCTGGGTGGGAACTGATAGAGCGGGCGCGACGCATCGTGCTCCTGGCGCACGAGCACCCCGATCCCGATGCGCTCGGCTCGGCGCTGGGACTGGCACACGCGTTGCGCCCCCTCGGCAAAGAATGCGTGGTTGCCTGCGCCGACCCGGTACCCGCGAACTATCACAGCTTTCTGCCAGGGTGGGAGACCGTTGTCACGACGCTGCCCCATGAAGACTTTGACCTCGTCATCGCGCTTGACGCGGGCGAGCTCGCGCGCTATGGCGCGCTCTACGAGCGGCACAAGGCATTCTTCGACGGCATGACCATCCTCAACCTCGACCATCACATCACCTCCGCGGGCTGCGGCACGGTGAGCATCATCGATCCTAGCTCGGCCGCGACGGCGGAACTGCTAACGATGTTCCTGCTTTACCGCGACGTGACGATCTCCCTGGATGCTGCCAGGTGTTTGCTGGCAGGAATCATCACCGACACGCGCTCCTTCGAGTTCGACGCGACGACGTCGCGTACGCTGGCTGCGGGGTCGTATCTCGTCGGCTGTGGAGCCGTGCCGGAGGAGATCATCAAGCCGATGTACCGCATGAAGCCACTCGCGAAGGCGCGGCTCTGGGGTATCACGCTCGACCGCACGCTTCGGGACACGGCGAATGGCCGGATCGTCTGGGCGGCGCTACGGCAGGAGTTCTTGCGGGAGGTTGGCGCGACCTCTGATATGGACGACGGGCTGCCCAGCTACCTCATGGATATCACTGGAGTAGCAATTGCGGCGATCTTCAAGGAACAGACCGACGGGACGACGAAGGTGAGTCTACGTGCGGCCGAACCCTACGACGCGGCGACAATCGCGGCGAATTTCGGCGGCGGTGGCCATGTTCGCGCGGCAGGCTTCTCGCTGAGGGCTAGTGTAGACGAGGCGATCAGCGAAGCGATCCCGTATTTGGAAGCTCAGCTCAGGGAATAGCGCTAACAGGCGCTGATGGTGGGGATGGTGTGCATTCGAGCCGGGCATCGGCGGCTCGGCCCGGATGCTATACGATCACAGACCCGCGCGCGAAATATTGCGCCAGCGTGACGAGTGCGATGGTAGATGCGACGAGCAGCGCGACTCTCAGGCGCGGGCGGCCCTCGGTGAGGCGCGCGAGGACGATGAAGCAAGGGAAAAGGGCGAGCATGTAGCGCGTACCGGCCTCAAGCGGCCAGAGCGGCATGCGATAAGACGTCGGGAGGAGCCAGGCGACGGCGGAGTAGAGCGTGAGGCTCGGTGGAAGATGTCGTGCGCCGAGTACGATGAGCGCCGCGAACCCGAGCACGCAGACGAGGTCGATGCTGTCCCGCACGAGGAAGATGCGGTCAGGCGCGAGGGATAACGCGGGAAAGGCGTTCCAGACCGTCGCCCACGGCGCTGAGGGCGTGTGGTGGAAGTTTGCCGATTGCGTACGAACGAAGGCCAGCGGATCGCCCATCGCCACGTAGAGCCACCCCATGAAGATCAGCAGTCCGCATGGGATGAGCAGCACCCAAAGGGCATCTAACCGTATCCGCCGCAGCCGCCAGCCTCGCTGCGAAAGGTACTCGACCGCGAAAGGAAGCACGAGCAAGACACCCGCGTTGCGCGCCAGCGCCGCGAATAGGCCGAGCAATCCGGCCAGCCACCAGCGACCGTGCCGCATCGCGACGACGGACCAGATCGCCGTGGCAAGGAATGCCGCCTCCGAATAACCCGCAAAGAGGAAAAAAGCGCCCGGATAGAGCGCGAAGAAAAGCGTCGCGTGGCGCGCCGCCTGCTCTCCCCATAAGCTCATTGCGAGCGTCGCAAGTCCTAACATTGCGATGAGGCAGCAGACATTGGCAACCAGCAGGCTTGAGACAACGGTATCGCCTCCCGTGAGCGGGGAGGCGAGGAGAGCAAGCAGCGGCTGCAACGGGAAGAAGTTCGCGAAGTGGGCGAGCGGACCCGGCTGATACCCCGTGGTGGCGATACCCGCATAGTAGGTTGCGTCGTAGCGATACCAGGCCTGCACGAACGTGGCGGGAGGGTTGCGAATAGGCAAATGCATGATGACCAGCGTCAACGCCACGTAGCCTGCACGTGTAAGCGCGAAAAGTGTGAGGGTGAACCGTGCCAGATCGGGGGTGAGGCCGAGGCGCTGGATGATATGCTCAGCGCGGTCGGCCGCGCTGGACAATCGGGAAGGCGCGCGAGCGATCACCGCCTTCGTTTGCGCTGTAGACGTCTGCACTTCCGCTCCCCGCCAGCTTGCACTACGATTCGACGCGCCTAGTATACCGGCGCCGTGCGAGACCTACAACTCAGGCCGCCGTTCCTCCTGAGCGCTACGCGAGCAGCTTGGCGCGCGCCTCACGGAGCGTCGTCGCGATGTTGGCGGGGTCATCGCCGTTGAGCGCGGCGGCTTTCAGGCTGGCAAGCACCTGCGCCCACTGCGGCGCATTCGCCACATAGCGCGCGTCGCGTGACAGCAGCTCGTGGAAGATGTGGACCTCAAGCTGCTGCCAGGTGGAACGATCACGCCCGTCGCTGCCTTCGCTAGCGTCGTCTACGTCGTAGTCGGTGTCGCGTGTGCCGTCGTGGATACGCACGGAGAGCGGCTCAAAGTATCGGCGAACGATACCTTCCAGTTCTGCCCGGTCGTAGGCGCTACTGTCGAAGCTGAGCACACCATTGAGGCCGACGTCAATCACCGGCTCCGTGCCACCCTCCACCACGTCCTGATTCTCCGCGGCCCACTGACGGCACGACCGCTCGAATCGGTCGTAGAGCGCTGTCGGAGTGGTCAGCCCATCCACTCGGAGGACGAAGCGCAGGAATGGACGGCGCGGGTTCACGACGTGGCGAACCTCGTGCTTGGCCTCGCCGTCGGGCGCGCTTGTGTCGATCCGCACATCATAATAGCCGCGGGTCCATGCGCTCTCCTCGGCTCCCCATGTTTCGGTGGAACCGGGATTAAAAAGCCAGTTATCGCGGCTGTACTCCTTGTGGATGTGGCCAAGCGCGACGTAGTCGACCAGTCCCCTCAGCGGCTGGAATTGCTCGTAGCTAGGCAAACCGTGCATCTGCGGAACGATGCCGTCCACTCCGGTGTGCATCAACAGCAAGCGATACTCGACGCCCGGCTCACGCCCCTCCGCTCGTGCCGCCGTGAGCTCGTGTGCGAAGTTCTCCATCACGCGCGTCGTGCTCGTGCCGTACCAGGGCAGGCCGTAGACGCGTAGCTTGCCGCCCTTGAGATCAACATAGGCGCCGCGTAGCGCCTGCTCGTCCCAGGGCGTCAACTCCGGCACGCCGTCGCGGACGTATGGGCTGAGCAGATAGAGAAGCTTATTCCAGCAGAGAAACTGCAGCCATGAGGTCCCGTCGCGGTAGTAGCTGCGGTCATGGTTGCCTTCAATGGCGATAGCGGGGATGCCGGCGTCCTTGAGTCGCTGAAGACCGTCCTGCGCTTGCATCAGCGTCATGGCGTCGATAGCGCGCTTGTTGAAGAGATCGCCCGCGATGATGAAGGCATCCGCCTGCCGCTCAATTGCCCCGTCCACCACGGCCAGGAAGGCCCGCGCGAAGTCGTTGAAGCGCTCCTTCAGTCCGTACTGCTCGTAGCCGAGATGATTGTCCGCGGTATGGACGAAGGTCGCGCGCATAATAGGCATGGCTCCTTGGGCAGGGGATGTGGGCAGGCGATGAGGTGCCAGTGGGAGGTTCCGGCACTGGCGCATAAAAGCGGAAATGCGCCGCGATGCGACCAGTATAACATGTTGCCCCCGGCATGCTCTGCACTCGGCTCCGCGTCTCACAGCCCGGCGCCGGACAAGAAAATAGGCGGCCGGCTGAACCGGCCGCCTGGATGGCACATTCTGGTCACATGGCCTATGCCGACACTCCATACACCTGGCCACGATACTTTTCCAGTGACGCTACCTGAGCGTTCTCACTGGCCTCGGCTCGAATCCGCGCCACACGGCGCTCGGCCACCTTCTGCAGAGCCAGCAGTTCCTTCGCAGCCGCCAGATTCGTTCGCGGCACGATCACTACTTGACCGTCGGCCAATACGACGTGGTCCACTTCTGCGTGTACGTCATTGCGTAGTGTCCTTGGGATCAGCCTCAACATGTCATCCTCCAATTCCACCCCTCGAGGGCGCTCATTCCTGGTCTTACGCGATCACACAGCCGTTTCTCGTACGACCTGCGCCAAGGTTATCCGTGTAGTCTTGGAGGTACATGGCAAACGCATGAGCAATCTCTCACGAGCAGGATGAGCGGCTTCCTCATCCACCTAGTTGCCCCTCAAGCCCTGTGCATGCCACGAATCGTTCTGTTGCATCGATAGATTGATGGCTCGTGATGGCTCCGCTTCTGCTTGACTTCTTCCTCGCATCGTCATATTGTCACTGTGTGGGCTAATCCCACCTGATGTAGGATCGGGGAAGTAAATGGCGAAGCTTCCAGCGCATCTGGACGAACCTCAGACAAGTGGTTTCGGCACAATTGACGAAAAGGGCCGCATGTCCTTGCCGAAGCCAGTACGAAGCGCGCTCGGCATAGAACCAGGGTCATCGGTTGCCTATGTCCTTTTGGACTCCGCTCTCCTGCTCATACCGCAGGATACGCATCTGGCCGAGTTGATGCAGCGGGGCGCCGATGCGCTCGCCACGGCCGGACTTACGACGCAGGATCTGCTGGATGAGCTTCCGACTGCCCGTGCTGAAGTCGTGGCGGAGTCATACAGCGCCGAGTTCTTGCGTGAGTTGGAGGGATTGTGGGCCAAATATCACGCTGAGAGTTCGGAACGGTGAGCCACTCCTCAGCGACTCCCCGGCCGACGCGCTTGTTCGTTGACGCGGGCGTCATTATTGACGGATGTTTTAACCGATGGGGCGCGTCCAAAGGTGTTCTGTTGCTGGCTACCTTGCGGGCACACTACACTGTCGTTCTTGCTGAAGCCATCGAGCGCGAAGTCCAACGAGCGGTGGCACGTCGCACGTCGGGGATGGAGCCTGCGGCAGCGGCGCCTATTCTGGGCGATGTCGCGGGATGGTTCGAGCGAGTGCGTATCGAGCGGCATGCCATGCCGACGGAAGCTCTCATCAGACAGCACGCGGCAACCATCATGCCGGTGCTCAGGCACCTCAACGACCTGCCCGCAGTCGTCACGGCAATTCAGACGCATCCTGATTGGGTGCTCTCAACCAATACCGAACACTGGAACGACCGCTTGGCGGAGCGCATCGGGCTCCACGTTGCCACGCCGTTCGCGTTTCTTCAGCGGCTTCTTCCGCCAGACCCGGCGTAATGGGCGAATTGTCTCAGACCCCTCGCTTTCGTGTACATACATGGCTCGTCTGGGCGATAGCTGGATCAGCAGCACATCGCGGCATGAACCATGCGGCCGGGACTGCGCGCTACATGATCGACGGTGCAGGCGCCACACTCGGCGGCGCCGTCGCGAGCACTCGACGCCAGGAGAAAAAGGCATGCCCATTCCCACGCTTCCGTTCGGGCGCAGCGGACACCAGAGCACGCGCACGATCTTCGGCGCCGCGGCGCTCAGCCAGGTGACGCAGGGCGAGGCGGATCGCACGCTGGAGGTGCTGTTGCGCTACGGGGTCAACCATATCGACGTGGCTGCAAGCTACGGGGACGCGGAGCTGCGCCTTGCCCCGTGGTTGACGCAACATCGCGCGCACTTCTACCTTGCCACGAAAACCGGGGCACGACGCGCGACAGAAGCCAAGGAGGAGCTGCATCGCTCGCTCGAACGCATGGGCGTCGACTCGGTGGACCTGTGGCAGCTTCACAGTCTTGCCGACCCTATCGAATGGGATACGGCCCTCAGCCCTGGCGGCGCCATCGAGGCAGCCGTGGAGGCCAAGCGCGAGGGACTCATCCGTGCGATCGGCGTGACGGGGCATGGGCTCCAGATCGCGGCGTCACACCGGCGCAGCTTGGAGCGCTTCGACTTCGACACGGTCCTGTTGCCGTACAACTACCTCACGATGCAGAATGCCTATTACGCTGAGAACTTCGATGCGCTCCTCGCGACCTGCCGCCAGCGCAACGTCGCCGTGCAGACGATCAAGTCCATCGCCTTACGCCCGTGGTTGGGGCGTCCCCACACGCGCTCGGTCTGGTACGAGCCGCTGGAAGATCAGGCGGATATCGATCTGGCGGTCCACTGGGTCCTCAAGCGGCCGGGCATCTTTCTTAACACCGTTGGCGACATTCATCTGCTGCCGCGCGTGCTTGAGGCTGCGAGCCACTTCGACTCCAACCAAACAGGGCCAACAAACGAGGATTTGGCCGCGCTCTTCAGCCGCGCAGGCGCGGAGCCACTCTTCGTGTAGCGGCTCGGTAGGTGGGCTTACTCTCCGGACTCCGGCAGGAGATACCGCTCGCGGAACGCCTCGTTGGCGATAGGCCACGGCTCGCCTTCGGACCCTACCGCCACCCACGCGCCTCGCTCGACGAGCACCGGCTCTGGAGATTCCCGGCTCTGGACGGCCATCGGCTCGTTCAGCCGCTTCGCCCACACGCCCGACGCCTTGTAATAGGGCCTGCACCCCAGCTCGATCAGTCGTCGCTCCGCCTCGTTCGGCGCCCAGTCTGGTTCGTCCCATGCGCGATACGTCGAGGCGAAGATGCCCGGCTCGACCGGCCAGGCGTCGTAGTCAGCGAGCGCGGCGTGTATGGCTTGTCCTGGGTCGTAACAGATGAGATAACCTGCCGGCACGATGACCTTATCGACGGCGAGATCCATCTCGACCGGCGCCTCAGACGCAGGCAGTTCCCGCACCATCACGAGCTGCTTCTTCCGCTCGTAGTAGCGAAATCCCGCCGCCCGCAGCTCGTCGTCGCTCCACGCCCGCTGCCTGAGTACTTCGCCCATGCCGACGTCTCCCACGCTGTTTTACCCCAACCGGATCTCGCCGCGCCGTTCCCACTGGTCGCACGCTATCGCAGCATGTCCACAGTACGTCGTAGCTCGCATTCGCGTTGCGCCCGTCCTTAGAGAAGTCGCATGCATGCGTCCACGGCGAGCCAGAAGAGCGTCTCGCGGACGTCGTGTGTCGTCCAGTGACGATGGCTCCATTCCTCGGCAGCAACGTCATCGCCACCATAGAGCATCTGGCCGAAGCGCACGCCGCGGAACCGCGCCACAGCGAAGAAAGCCGCCGCCTCCATCTCCACGGTCAGGCAGCCCTCGGCGCGCCTCCGCTTCACCTTGGCTGGCGTCTCTCGATAGAGCGCGTCGGTCGTCCACGTTTTGCCGGCGACATACTCGACTTCCCGTTCACGCAGCGCCGACTCGATGGCAGTCACTGCCTCGGCATGCGGCTCGACCTCGCGCCCCGGCGGCAGGTAGTGATAGGACGTGCCTTCGTCACGCACCGCGCTCGTCGGCACGATGACGTGACCTACGGCGATGCCAGTATCGAGCACGCCAGCCCCGCCACAGGCGATGAAGTCGCGACAGCCCAGTGCGATCACCTCCTCAAGGAGTCCCGCTGCCAGTGGAGCGCCCACGCCTGGATGGAATACCGCTAGCCGGCGGCCGTCGTGCGCCAGCTCGTATACGGGATGCGCGCCGATTTCGCTGCGCAGATGCGCGATGACCGAGAGCTTTCCCTGCTGGACCAGGCGCGAGATGACGTCCTGGAAGAAGCAGACCACAGCGCGGTCAGGGACGTCGCGTGCCGCCACGATTCGCGCCGGCTCTAACACCGCCTCGCGTGTCGGGTCGAACTCAAGAATTGGGTACGCGTTCTGGCCGCTATCCTCATCGCCAACCATCGCCACCTCCTCTGTGCCCCAATCTGGCATACGACGCCATACCGCATGTCGTGCCACTCGAACGGGAACAGGAGGCGCCTCCGAGGGCACGGCAGATCAATCCAGGCGGCCGTCGCACTCCGGATGGAGGAGTAGTGGGCGGTCCCGGAGAAATGCGCTGCTCGCCGATAGGTTTGTAGCTAGGTGAACGGCGATGTGTTGACCACGATCTGCCGTAGACCCGTGCGCTCTATCCGAGCGAGATGCCCTGCTTGCGCATGAGGAAGCCGAGCTTGCCCGAGAGATTGTCCACGACCTCTTCCCACGTATACTCGCCAGCAGTCTGACGCCCCGCGCTGCCGATCTTGCGACGCTCTTCAGGATGCTGCGCGATATGCAGCAGATACCCCACGATCTCGTCAGGGTCGTCGGAATCCAGCGCCACGGCGTTCTCAAACGAAACAGCGTAATCCTCGCCGGTCGAGCCGGTGAAGGCCACGCCGCCTGCCGCCATCACCTCCAGCCCCACCAGCCCGAACGGCTC
>CAYYCB010000117.1:0-1473 GCA_964469715.1 uncultured Ktedonobacterales bacterium
CGGCTTGGCGGCTGGTCCCGTAGCCTACCCCTGCGGACGGCGCGCCTGCGAATGGGAGGTGAAGTAAAAATGCGAAATGCAGTACGAAAATCGGCCACAATCGGCCAACACGATGAGGTGAGCACGAGATGGCGGAGCCAGCCGCATCGGCGACTCCGCCTCCCGAACAAAAAAAGTGGAGCGCATCGCGAAAATCGGCCACAATCGGCCATGACCCCTAATCACCATCTCGTCTGCGCGTCTGGCGCGGCGCATGCGAAGTGAGAAAGCAGCATGGCAAGCTCATGCTATACTGGCAAGAAACCCTGAAGGAGCACGCATGCATCCCCTCCTCGAGCGCGCGCAGCAGGTCGGAACGCCGCTCTTCAACGGCGACTCGGCCATCTTCCTCTGGCTCGGGGAGCGCCAACCCGCCCTCATCGGCGACTTCAACAACTGGTCTTCCGAGCGTTCACCCGTCTTCGCCGAGATCGAACCCGGCCTCTGGACCGCCGAGCTCACCTTACCGCAAGACGCCTACGCCGAATATGGCTTCCGTGTGGACGGGCAGCACCGGCTCGACCCGCTCAATCCGCGCAGCAAAACCAATCCCTTCGGCGGCCACAACAGCATCATGCACATGCCCGCCTTCGAGCCGACGCCGCTGATCCGCCGTGCTAGGGGCACGCCGCGCGGTATCCTCACGCGCCACACTCTCGCGCCGAGCATCTTCTCCTCCGACACGCCCCGCACCATCGAGCTCTATCGGCCGCCGACTGACGAGCCGGTGCCGCTGCTAGTGGCCTTCGACGGGCCTGACTACTTGCATGAGGCGCGCCTCGTGACGATGGTGGAGAACCTCATGGCGCGGGGCCGCATGCGCCCGACCGCCCTCGCGTTCGTGCCGAATGCCGGCGGCGCCCGTTTCACGGAGTACGCATGCAGCGACAGCACGGTCGCGTTCCTCCTCAAGGCCGTCCTGCCGCTGGCCCGCGAGCACCTGAACCTGATCGACTCATGCGAGGTTCCCGGCGCGCACGGCGTGGTGGGCGCCTCGATGGGCGGCCTCATCGCCCTCTTCACGGCCCTGCGCGCGCCGGAAGTCTTTGGCCGCGTGCTCTGCCAGTCCGGCTCCTTCGGGCTGACGATGGGCGAATTCGAGTCCGTCGTGCTGGACCTCGTGCGTTACCTCCCCAAGCGCGACATCAAGATCTGGATGGATTGCGGCATCTGGGAGCTACTGCTGCCCTCCAACCGTGCCATGCACGCCCTGCTGCGCGAGCGCGGCTACGACGTGAAGTACCGCGAATACAGCGGGGGCCACAACTACATGGCCTGGCGCAACGACGTCTGGCGCGGGCTGGAGCACCTCTTCGCGCCGGAGTCGGCGCTGGACCGGGTGGGCGAGCAGGTCACGCGGACGGCGGCGAGCTGACCAGCCACACGCAAAAGGCGCCCGGAAAGCCAATAGCTCCCGAGCGCCAGTCATACCGA
>CAYYCB010000117.1:1573-9956 GCA_964469715.1 uncultured Ktedonobacterales bacterium
GGGTTTCAGCCCGCATCGCGCCGTGCGCCGGCGCCTTGAGCGCCGCGACACCACATGGCATCATCCCACCCGGAGTCGATATGAGGGACGAGCCGAGGCATTTCAGGCCGCGGCGCGCTATGCTTACGCCGTCAGCTCGCGCACGACCTCCTGCACCCGCTTGCCGTCCGCGCGGCCCTTCAATTCCCGCGAGGCGACGGGCATGACCTTACGGAAGTCCTTGCCCTCGCGCTCCACGAGCGCCTGCACAGCGGCGCGCAGCTCGTCGTCGCTGAGCTGGGCCGGCAGATACGCCTTGAGCAGCGCGCCCTCGCGCTCTTCCTTCTCGGCCAGCTCGGTGCGATTGGCCTTGCGGTAGATCGCCGCGGCCTCCTCACGCTGCTTGATCTGCTTTTCGAGGATGGCGAACCGGTCGTTCTCCGTCAGCGGCTTGCCGTGCTGCTGATGCTTGGCATCGGTCCGCGCGATCTCCTCAAGGTGGAAGGCGTTGACACCCATGCGCAGCGTATCCACCGCTACCTGATCGCGATCACGCTGCGCTTTGACAGTGTCCTCGCGCATGCGCTCCACCAGCGCCGACGTCTCCTTCGTGTCCGCCATGGCTGCGTCCCTCCAGACCTGCCTTTCTTACATATCCGGCACACAGGTCCCGCCGCGCCGGACGCTCTAGTATCGCACAGAGCAACGGAGCGCGGCGCGGAGCATTGCTCCTCTCGCCGCGCTCCATAGAAGCGAACGAACCGGGCTATGCCGCTCCACTGGCCCAAACGAGGATCGCCGGCGCCTGCCCGGTCGGCGCCGTGGTGGCGCTGGGTGAGCCGGTTGGCGAGGCGGAGGGAGATGCCCCCTTCTGCGTGCCGCCTGAGTCCGAGGGCGCGATGAGGTTGGCCGGGATTTTGGGCGTGCTGAGCTTCCAATACCCCAGTGCGCCGCCTGCGCCAAGGGCGAACATCACAAGGATGATGAGGAACGCCTTCCCCGCGCCGAAGCTGCCCGTCTTCTTCGTCTCCGCCTCATAGTCGTCAGGCACGAGGCCGCGGCGCATCGCCCGCGGGTCGCGCATCGCGGCGCGCGAGCCATTCATGCGGGCGCGGGGGTCGCTCCCACCTGGTCCCGGTCTCCGGCCGCGTGGGGACTCATCCTCGTCTCCCCAGAGACCTCCGCCCTGCGGCTGCGCTCGATACCGTCCGCCTGAGCCACCCGCACCTGAGCCACCCGCGCCACTACGGCTGCGAGAGGGTTCCCAGGCATCCTCTCGGGGAGGCCGGGGACCGCGCATCGAACGATCCCCACCGCGCCCACCGTCTAGCTCGCCACCGCGCCCGCGACCCTGCTCAGGGCGGTTGTACCCACGGTCGTAGTCGTGCCGGCTCGAACGTCCGCCTGAGGAACTGCGCCAGTCGTCTTCGCGCGCAGGCGGTCGGGGACGCTCCCAGCTCGACGAGGATCCACGTGCGCCCTCGTCGCGGCCGCCTCGTCCAGAGCCGCGCTCCGAACGATCATAGGCGCGCGGGGCGTCGCGCCCCTCACGACGGCCGGCTTCCGGCGGCCGGCGATCCCGAGCCGAACGGCCTCGCTCCGGGGCGTCATCCCAGCCGGCTCTCCCCATGACCGCCTGCCTCCCATGTTGCTCGTCCCGCGCGGTTCCTCCGTCCACCGCCCGCGACTGCCTTCCCGTGCCCATTCCCCTGCGTCCTGCAGAGGCGGGCACATTTCGGCGCGAGTGTACCATACTCGTGTAGAGGGCGCACGTGTCCGTAACAATACGGGGGACTAATGGTTGGGGTCGCTAGGGCGAGGAGCCGGACGGGATAGGAGAATGCGGTGCGGCCCCGGCGTGTCTCCACCGGGGCCGCAAAGGTTTGGATGCCACGTTGATGTTGAGGGGATGCGCCGCGAGACGGGCCGCACTACTCCTCGTCGGGCTCGGCCGGGGCAGGCTCGCGCCGTGTGATGGAGGAGCCGGCAGACTGCATGAGGCCGGTGATTGCGACCGTCTCGCCGTCGCGATCATCGCCCTTGAGCGGCGTCTTTTCGAGCTGCTCCCGCAGAGCCTTCACCTGCTCGCCGAGTGTCGCGGGCGCGACTCCCGCCCCCTGGAGCACGAGCCCGTTCACGCCCAGCCGCACGAGCGGCTTCACATGCGCCTGTTGCGGCGCGTCGGCGAGCGGCAGCAGGACCAGGAAGCGCAGCGACTCGGTGGCGAGCCGTAGCCGCGCATAGTCCGCGACGCTCATACGGGCTACGTCCGCGCTGGAGATGCGCGAGGTGAACATGGCTGCCTGGACGGGGAGCAGGTTCTCGGCCCGCAGGAGCACGAGGCCAAGGTCGTCGCGGGGGATGTCGAGCTGAACGACGAAGTCGAAGCTCTCCACATCGTCGTAGAGCGCCACGGCCGGCGTGGACTGCGAGAGCACGGCGAAGGCCGCTCCAGCGTCCTTGGCCTTCTTGAGCGTGCCCTCGGCATGGCGTCCCTCGGCGGCGTACTCCACGCCCCAGATCGCCTGATCGCCCGCTGCGGCGGCGATGGCCGTCGTATCTACATTGGGCTGCCAGCCTGAGACGATGAGAACGTCCGCGCCCGCCCCGATGGCGGCTTGGGCGGCCTGGGCGTCGCTCGCGCCGACCGTCACCACGATGGCCGCCGGGCGCGGTGGCCGGGATTGCTGACGCGACATGCCAAAGAATCCGACGCCGCCGCCGCCATTCCCCTGTCCCACCTGCCGCAGCTTATCGACGAGCTTACCCATCGTGTGTCATCCTCCATCCGGCTGGAATGCGCTCGCGTCTGGCCCGCGCCACGGACCTCGGGCATGGGCCAAACGTTGGCATTCTACCACCGGCCCCAGCGTGGGGGCCACAGGCGCCGGGCGGGCCTCCTGCGCGTCAGGCGGCGATGTGCACGATGAACGTCTCCTCACGTGCCCAGAGCGGGCACGGCCCTGCCGTGTTGCAGATGGCCGTCCCGGTGAAGCTGATGGTCGCGTCGCCAGCCGCGGCGGCCCTGAAGTTCCAGAAGCAGACGCCGAGCGTGTCGTCCTCGCCGCCCTGCGGGTCAAGTGGCGACACGCCGGTAGCCCTCTGCAAGCCCCAATGCACGCTCGCCGGCAGACGAATCTGAATCAGGTCGCCCACACGGGCCCTCGCCTCGCGCGTTGGTGGGAGGGTTGGCGTGGACGTGATTGGTGCGTTCTCGGTCACGATGACGGCGCCGTTCGCGGTCTGGGCCGCCGACGCCGGCAGAGCGGGACACGGGCGGACGCCGAGCCCTGGTCCAGGAGGGCCGGATTCCGCGGTCGTGGTCGGCGAGGGATGCGGCGCGCCAGCCGATGGAGTGCTCGCGCCGCATCCAGCAAGGGTTAGCGCCAGAATGCTGAGCAGCGCCGTTGGCAATATCCAGGCGCGTCCCCAGTGCGCCAGCGCGGGACGAGGCCGGTGATGAGTTGGCATGGGCATATCCTCATTGAGAAATCCAGGGCGTCCATCCCCCGGTTCAGGACGCATCCGCACGGCAGCGTGGTCGCTGTTATACACGACGCCTCAGGCGCCTTCCTGGTTCCCGGTCTCTGCGCCTGGCTGCGTCGCCGCGGCGTGGTAGCATTCGGCCTACGGTCCGCATATGGGGATGTTGACCACCGCTGTGACGGAGGATGCCAAGATGACGATGCCGCGGACGCTGACTCCGCTATTTGATGAGCTGCGTGGTGAGCGAGTGATCGTGCGGCCATACCGCGAGGAAGATGCAGCCGCATTGCAGCATGCCGTCGTCGAGTCGCGCGAGCACGTCCGTCCGTGGCTCCCCTTTGCCGACCACCATCAGACGGTGGACGAGAGCCGCGACTGGATTCTCCACTGCAAGGCGAAGTGGCTGCTGCGCGAGGATATGGTCACGAGCCTGTGGGACGCGGCGACGGGGGACTTCGTCGGCGGCAGCGGGCTGCACCCGCGCAACTGGGATATCGGCTCCTTCGAGATCGGCTACTGGGTCCGCGCGTCCGCTGAGGGTCGCGGCTACATCACCGAAGCCGCCAAGCTGCAGACGGACTACGCCTTCGCTCACCTCGGCGCGAACCGCGTGATGATCCGTTGCGACGCGCGCAACATACGCAGCGCCGCGGTCCCGCGCCGTCTCGGCTTCATCGAGGAGGGACGACTGCGCAACGCTGAGCCCTCCAACGACGGCGGCATGCGTGACATGCTCATCTTTTCGCTGATACCGAGCGATCCGCGCTGGCCGGGCTAGGGGACGTCTCCCCCAAATGGATGACACCGGCCAGTACCAACGGGACGCGCTTTGACAGGGGGGCGGCGGCGGTCTACGATTCCGGCGGTTGTTCGCCTCGCGCCGCGGCGCGGCCGGGACGGTAAGCAAGGAGTAGAGGGATGAGCCAGGGGTCTTCGCACACGAGCCATGCGAAATCTACCGGCGTCGCGCACGAGCTGAAGCATGCGGCGGTGGAGGAACACAAAGCTGCCAGAGCCGCCCATAAGGTAGACAGCACGGTGTATATGGCCGAAGTGATGGCGAGCGGCAACCCGAAGCGTATCGAGCGCTATTTCCTGCGCAAGTTCGCGTACAAGCTGTTCGGCAAGTTCATGGGCAAGACGATCAACCGTATCTAATCGCGCCTGCGAGTGGCCGGGACCGGCTGGGTTTGACGTGCGGCGCGGCGGTTGTCTATACTTCACAGGTTGTAGTGACCCCGGCGTCGTCCGCATTGCCACGCCCACGTCAGGAATCCAAATCTCGCCATGCCGAAGCTCTATGGCTGGGTGCGCGAGGTCGTGCCGGAGAGTCCCGCCGATCTTGCGGGCCTCCAGCCCGGCGACCTCGTCAAGACCATCAACGATCACCCGGTGCGCGATCTCGTCGACTACCAGTTCCACGCCTCCGAGGAGGAGCTGCTGCTGGGGGTCGAGCGAAACGGTCGTGTGCTCGACGTGCTCGTCGCCAAAGAGCCGGACGAGGAGCTTGGCATCCGCTTCGGCGAGGAGCCGGCGCCTTTCATTCGCATCTGCGCCAACAAGTGTGTCTTCTGCTTCATAGACGGACTGCCCAAGCGCAACGCGCCGCAGCGCGGCCTGCCGCTGGGCATGCGCGACACGCTCTACATCAAGGACGACGACTACCGCTACAGCTTCCTTTTCGGCAACTTCATCACGCTGACCAACCTCAAGGAAGTGGACTGGAAGCGGCTGGAGGAGCAGCGGCTTAGCCCGCTCTACGTGTCGGTCCACACGACGAACCCGGAGTTGCGGCAGAAGATGGTTGCCGGTCCGCGCTCGGGGCAGATCCTCGATCAGATCCTCCGGCTGGGCGACCTCGGCATTACCTGTCACACGCAGCTTGTGCTCTGCCCTGAGATCAACGGCGGGGACGAGCTTGATCGCAGCATCCGCGAATTGACCGAGTTGCGCCCGATTGTGGAGTCGATCTCGGTGGTGCCGGTGGGGCTGACGAAGCACAACAACATGCTCAAGGTCGAGGACATGCCGCCGATGCGCCCGCACACGCTGGAGGAGTCGCTCGACGTGATGGCCCGCGTGGAGCGCTGGCAGCAGCGGTTCGAGGCGGAGCCGGGCGCGCATGGCCTGCCGTTCGTCTATCTCTCCGACGAGTGGTACTACAACACGCGCAAGCCGTTCCCGCCGGCCCGCCATTACGGCAGCTACGCGCAGATCGAAAACGGCGTCGGCATGACGCGTAAGCTGCTCGAAGATTGGCGCACGGCAAAGCGCGCTCTGCCGCTGCCGATGGGGGCAGATCGTAGGTCCAAGGTGGCGATCATCACAAGCACAATGGCAGCCCCGGTGATCGAGCAGCTTGCGCAAGACGCCCGGCGTGTGACGGGGCTGGAGGTGCGCGTGCTGCCGGTGGTAAACCAGTTCTGGGGGCCCCTCGTGACCGTGGCAGGGCTGCTCTGCGGTCAGGATGTGCTTGACGAGCTGGACGCACGGTGCGCCGATTTTACTCCAGCCGACCTCATCCTCGCCCCGCGCGTTATGCTTGATACGGCTGGGACACGCTTCCTCGACGATGTGACGGTGGAGGACTTCAGCGCGCGTGCGCCGGGCACCGTGGTCTTCGCGAAGACGGCACAGGAGCTGGTAGGGGCGATCCGCGAGCATGCGGCGCGGACCGCGGAGCCAGTGACCGCATAGATCGCACGCTGGATGCGTCTCAGCTCGGGGTGACGGCATGATTTCGTGCCCGCGCCCGCCGATTTCCCGCCGCGCACATGCAGTCACCCGCGGCAGCACCCTGGATGAGGCACGATGCGTCCGCGTCTTTCTCTCGCTCTCGCCATCCTCGCGATGCTCTTCGTAGCCGCGTGTGGCTCGCAGGGCTATGCGCCGCCGCTCGGCAAGGCGGTCGAAGTGACGCTGCCGGCCACCGCCGGGACCGGGCAGGCGACGGCAACTTTCACACCGATCCATGCCATGCGGGTAGCCGTCTACTATCACGGTAAGCTGGTCCCGCGCACGAGCGCGCAGACGCCAGCGCAAGTTCGTAGTGGAGGCTGCACGGGACCCATCGTCGCGGCGCTCACGGACGGCACGCCCTCCGGCTCGGTCTACGCGACGCCACCGCCATCCGGCACGCCTATCATCGTCCAGCCAGCCGACACCGGCGTGTACGTCTCGGTGGCGCCGTCAGCCAATCTCTACGTTTCCGTGCTCACCGCGCCCGACGATCCCACGGCTCCAGTTGTCGCCTGCGGCAATCCCCTCAGTGGGCGGCGGCAGTTCTTCGATCTCTACCCGCCCGATGAGCTTGGCACAGGGACCTCGCTCGGAACAGCGCTCTTCGACCCCGTCAATGTGAGCCGTGTCGACGTGAGCGCGCTGGGTGGCGACCGTTCGCCGGTGTCGTGGGCGGTGCGCACGGGTAGCTGCGACGGCGCGACAGTCGCGCAGGGAACCTTCGGCGCGGGCGCTACGAAGGCAACGAGCGTTATCTTCCGCGAGATAGATCCCAATTGGTGGGTGAGTGTGGCATGGTCTGGCGCCGCGACGAGCTGCGCGCAGGTGAAATGAGCGCTGCCGGCGGTTGAAACCGTGTACACTACCTGCACTGGTGGGCCGCCGAGCATGAAGGAGGGTGCGCATGGCCGATGAGATTGCGCGGCGCAAGCGGCTGCTCTTGCTGCTCTCGCCGAATACCTACAGGGCTGGCGCCTTCCTTGAGGCGGCTGCGAAGCTCGACGCCGAGGTGGTCAAGGGCATCGACGTGCCCCGCGAGCTGGAAACCTTCTGGGATCTGCCGCTGCCGCTCGATTTCGCCGATGTGCCCGGCGCGACAGCGGCCATCGTGCGCTACGCCGCCGAGCATCCTCTAGATGCGATAGTTGCTGTGGACGACGCGGCGACCATCCTCGCCACCCATGCCGCCGCGGCGCTCGGCCTTCCGCATAATCCGCTCGAATCGGCCGAGGCGGCGCGTGACAAAGGGATCATGCGACGGCTGATGTCGGACGCGGGCGTGCCCTGCCCCGTCTTTCGGGAGTTTCCGCTGGCGAGCGACCCGCGTGAGGTCGCCGGGCAGGTGGGCTATCCCTGTGTGGTGAAGCCCCTGCGGCTCTCGGGCAGTCGCGGCGTCATCCGTGCCGATAATCCAGATGAATTCGTGGCGGCGTTCAATCGGCTCAAGCGGCTGCTGCTGACGGATGGCTACGCCCTCGATGCGACGTCTATCCTGGTCGAGGACTTCATTCCCGGCGTCGAGGTGGCGCTTGAGGGACTGTTGACCGACGGTGAGCTGCACGCGCTGGCGCTCTTCGATAAACCCGATCCGCTGGATGGGCCATTCTTCGAGGAGACGATCTACGTCACGCCGTCGCGCCTGCCCGACGAGACACAACGCGCCGTCGTGGAGGTCGCCGGCCGCGCGGCACGCTCCGTCGGCCTGATGGATGGGCCGGTGCACGCGGAGCTGCGGGTCAATGAGCGTGGTCCGTGGATGCTGGAGATCGCGGGGCGGTCTATCGGCGGTCTCTGCTCGACAATCCTCGAATTCGGCGCCGGGATGTGCCTGGAGGAGATCATCTTGCGCCACGCGCTCGCCCTGCCCATCGCGTCGCTCGACCGCGGGAATGGCGCGGCGGGCGCCATGATGATTCCCATCCCAAAGGGCGGATTGCTCAAGGCCGTCCGCGGGGAGGCGGAGGCTCGCGCCGTGCCGCACGTCACGGGGGTCGAGATCAGCGCGAAGCTGAATAATCCAGTCGTGCCGCTCCCGGAGGGTAACAGCTATCTTGGCTTCATCTTCTCCCGGGCGGACGACCCAGCGGCGGCCGAGGCGGCGCTGCGCGAGGCACATGCGAAGCTGCGGTTCGAGATCCGCCCGGCGCTGTCGGTGTTGCAGGCGGTGTGATACAGCATC
>CAYYCB010000118.1:0-9956 GCA_964469715.1 uncultured Ktedonobacterales bacterium
TCACGACGGTGACACACGGCAACGGCGCGCACCTCGACAATCTGGAGACGCACGATACGCGCCCGCTGCTCGCCAACACCTGCACGAGCGTGGAGCCCGGCATCTACCTGCCAGATGAAGGGTTGGGCCTGCGCACCGAGGTAGACGTCCTGTTGCTGCCGGGCGGCGTTGAGGTGACGGGCGTGCCGGCGCAGGAGGCGGTCATCGCGTTGCTCGCGTAGCTGGCGCTGGCGCGAGAGGTCGTGACAGCAAGAAGGTTGAGGGACGATGGAACCAGGGGACGAGCGCCGCGCGGTGGCGCTGATCACCGGCGGGTCGCGGGGCATCGGCGCGGCGTCGGCGGTCGCGCTGGCGCGGCGCGGATTCGACGTGGCGCTGACGTATCGCAACAAGGCGGCGCGCGCCGAGGAGGTGGTGCGGGCGGTTGCGGAGGAGGGCACAGAGGGTATGGCCCTGGCCTGCGACATCACCGTTCCTGAGGATGTAGCGAACCTCTTTGATGAGCTGCGCGCCTGGGCGGGGCGACTCGATGTGCTTGTGCTGAATGCCTCCGGGGGGCTTGAGCGCGAGGCGCTGGCAGTGGACCCGAACTATCCCATGCGCATCAATCGCGACGCGCAGATCACCGTGCTGGACGGGGCGCTGCCCCTGCTGAGGCCAGGCGGCGTGCTTGTCTTCGTCACGAGCCATTGGGCGCATCTCTACGGGCAGGTCGCGCAGCTCCCGGCCTACGGTGCGGTGGGCGAGTCGAAGCACGCGGGCGAGGAAGCGCTGCGGGGACGGCTGGCCGAGCTTTCGGGACGGGGGCTCCGGCTGGTGGTGGTGACGGGAGATTTGATCGAGGGGACCATCACGCCGCGGCTGCTGGAGCGCAAGGCGCCAGGATTGACCGGGGAACGTCAGTCCAAGCTGGGGACGCTGCCGACAGCAGAAGACATGGGCGAAGCTATCGCGGTCGCGGCGACCGATGCGTCACTGCCGAGCGGGCATACGGTGGTGATCGGTGGGGCGTTGGAGTCGCTTCCTCGGCTATGACGCGGGGATGAGGCGTGGCGGGACAACACGGTTAGACCGACTTGGGGGTGAACTGCTGTGGTTTGCCGTCGCGGCAGTGAAACTGCCGGCGCAGGGTGCGACGCGGGCAGGAGGCAGGTGCGGTTGTAGCCCTGAAGGGGCCGGCGCAGGGTGCGAAGTGGGCTAAGGCCCTTGAGATACATCAACAACCCAAACGCAATCAGTATAAGACCGATTTAGGGATGAGCTGCTGTCACCCTCGTCACACCGCGGCTGAAGGGTCGCGGGCAATCCACACGCCAGCGCTCGGAGTAGGGTAAATGTAGGGAGGAAGCACAGCCTAGTAACCTCATCCATAAAGGTTAGTTTGGACACTTGACAAACTAGGATGAGCTTGGGTACATTTGCTGTCAACGACGAGCAGTCTGCGTGATGATCGCCGCGCCGATGGGGGCGTTGCGAGGTCCTGCGAGGGCGCATCATGAGCAAGACCGTACGCGCATTGGTGCGCGGCATGCAACCTGGCGGAGAGCGTCCCGCGGCAAGCCCGGGGACGAGCCGAGGCGCCGGGCTGCGGACGATGCGCGAGCTCAATCGGTTGCTCGTCCTCAATTGCATTCGCGAACGCGGTCCCGTCGCGCGTGTCGAGATCGCGCGCCGCACCGGCCTCTCGCGCACCACCGTCAGCAGCATTGTGGATGCGCTCCTCGATGAGGGGCTGGCCCGCGAGGGTGGCGCTATTAGCGCGGCCTCCGTTGGCGGGCGCCGCGCCATAGAGGTCCACTTCAACGAGTCCGCCGGTTACGTCATAGGGATTGACCTCGGCCGGTCTCATTGCACCGTCATCGCCACCGACCTCGCCGCATGCGTATTGGCGCGCCACTCGTTCGCCTGCGACACCAATCGCGGACCCGCGGTGTGCCTGGAGCAGGTGGTGGACGAGGTCCGCAACTTCGCGCGGACGCATAACGTCCCCTGGAAGCGCGTCCTGGGCGTCAGCATGGGCATACCCGGTCCGATGGACGCCGAACGGCATACCCTGGTGAACCCGCCGCGCATGCCGGGCTGGGACGGGGTAGATGTGGCGGACGTGCTGCGGCGTGAGCTGCGCGCGCCATCTTACGTGGAAAACGACGCCAACATGGGTGCGCTGGGCGAAAGTCGCTTCGGCGCGGGTCGCGGCGTCTCCGACTTCGCCTACGTCAAGGTCGGCACCGGCATCGGCTGCGGCCTTGTCATCGGCGGCACGGTGTATAGCGGGAGCCGCGGCAGCGCGGGCGAGCTTGGCCACGTCACGGTGGATGAAGACGGCCCGCTCTGCGACTGTGGCAACCGCGGCTGCCTCGAAGCCGTCACCGGGGCCTCCGCCATCCTCGCCGACGCTTTGCGGGGGCTGTCGCTCGCGCAGAGGCAAGCCTCCACCGCCGCTCCGACGGAAAGCGGATGCCCGCTCGAACTGCCACCAAACGCAGATATAGCCGACGTGGTGGAGGCAGCGCTATGCGGTAGTGTGCCGTGTCGCGCGGCGGTGGAGCGGGCGGGCGCGCTTCTCGGCATCGCGCTAGCGGGCCTCGTCAATCTCTTCAATCCATCACTCATTCTATTCGACGGCGGCGTGACCCGCGCGGGTGAGATTCTGATCGCACCTGTGCGTGAGGCCATCGCCGCCCGCAGTCTATCCGCGGCGTCACACGATCTGCGCATCGAGTATGCGGCGCTCGGCGACAATGCGATTGCTCTCGGGGCAGTCGCCCACGTTCTGGATGCGGCGTTTGGTCCGCCGCGATTCGGGGCCGAACTCCCGCGGGCCGGCGCGGCTTTGGCCGTGTGAACGCGCGAATGCGCGGGCAAGTGGGAGAGAACGGCGGGACAGTATACGTAAGTCTACATATCCAGTGATGTGTCATACAAGAGCAGGCAGTCGGTCTCATGCGCGGAGTCGTCCGCGCAACTGAGGAAGGGTGGAACCGTGTGCACGCGCGCCCCACCACGCGCGCGCCGCGGCACCATAGCGAGCGGCAAACTTCCAAGCAGTTGGGAGAGTGCCGACGTTTTGTGGAGAGCGGAACCGCCGGCATGCGCACCGCGATAGCGGGTGTGGCGCTCCCTGGGCCGGCCGGACCGAGAGAGGAGGGGGAGATCGTCAGGAGCAGTGTGCCAGCGGTTTCGGTGGGTCTTCATCAGTCAGTAAGGGAGTAGCTTTCGATGCCACGATTTAACACGCGGCTTGGGTTGACCGTCCTTTTGGGCGCGACCCTCGCCACGGTCGCCGCCTGCGGCAGCAATGGCGGCACGGCGTCCTCTGGAGGAAGCAACGGCAAAGGCTGCAAGCACATCGCGTTCCTCCTGCCGGAAAGCGCCACCGCGGCGCGCTGGGAAGCGGCTGACCATCCCGACGTCGTGGCGGCGATCAACAAGTATCTGCCGGGCGCCACGATTGACGTCCAAAACGCCCAGGGCGACGCGACGCAGCAGCAGACTCAGGCCGACGCCGAACTGTCCAAGGGCGCCTGCATTCTGATCGTCGCGCCGAAGGACAGCACGGGCGCCGCGACGATTGTGTCGAAGGCCAAGCAGCAGAGCGTGCCGGTCATCGCCTACGACCGCCTGATTCAGAGCGACGATCTTTCCTTCTACGCCTCGTTCGACGGTGTCTCTGTCGGCGTGGCGCAGGGCAAGTACATCGCCGATCACTACCAGAAGTACGTTTCGTCTGGGCACAACAACGTCGTGATGATCGACGGCTCTGACACGGACAACAACGCCAAGCTCTTCGGCTCGGGCGCGCACCAGATTCTCGACCCGCTCTTCAGCAACAACACGCTGAAGAAGGTGTATGAGAAGTCCACTCCGGGATGGGACAACGCCACGGCCCAGACCGAGATGGAGGCCGCGCTCACGGCCAACCACAACGACGTCCAGATCGCCTACGTGATGAACGACGGCATGGCCAACACGGTCATCCAGGCGCTCAAAGCGGTCAACCTGAACAAGAAGGTGCTCGTCACCGGGCAGGACGCTGAGGTCAGCGGTATCCGCAACATCCTGCTGGGCGACCAGTCGATGACTGTCTACAAGCCCATCACCAAGCTGGCGGACTCCGTCGGCCAGCTCGTGGCGGCCATCAGCAACGGCTCCGACACGTCGTCCCTCGCCAGCGCCAAGGTGACCACCTCAAGCGGCAAGGCGATCCCCTCGATCCTGAACCCAGTGACCGAGGTGGACATCGACAACGTCAAGTCGACGGTTATCGCCGACGGCTTCGTCAAGGTGGCTGATGTCTGCCAGGGCGTGCCTTCCGGCACCGGCGGCGTCTGCCCGTAGTCTTCGTCTCATGTGGCTCGGTGGCGTCGCGCGACGCCACCGAGCGTTCTCTCCACATAGGCAGGGCAGCGGTTTCCGCTGCTCTTGCCATATCCCACACGCCCACAGCACAATGTAGTCACCCGCCGCGACATCGGGGCGGCGACGTGCCCAATCCCCCTGGTACCTCGTCGAATGGAGCACCCTCATGGCTGAGAACGCGGCGTCAGGCGCCCTCGGAGCCGCAAGGTCCGCCACCGTCAGCGGCGAGCCGCGACTGCGCCTGACCGGCATCAACAAGTCATTCGGCGCCGTGCGCGCCCTCACGGACGTCGATTTTGAGGTCTACCCTGGCGAGGTCGTCGGACTGGTCGGCGACAACGGCGCGGGCAAGTCCACGCTCATCAAAGTCATCGCGGGTGTCAATCCCGCCGATACCGGCAATATCTATATCGAGGGCCAGGAAGTCACGATTGCCACGCCGACAGACGCCACCAATCGTGGCATCGAGACGGTGTATCAGGATCTGGCCCTTGCCGACAATCTTGACGTCGTGGCGAATCTCTATCTCGGCCGTGAGGATGTGGCGCCTCGCATCCCTGGTGTCGGTGGGACGCTGAATGAGATCGAAATGGAGCGGCGCACACTCGACGTGTTGAGCCAGCTCGACGTGAAAACGATCCGCTCCGTGCGCCTCCCCGTCGCCGCGCTCTCCGGCGGCCAGCGCCAGTCAATCGCCGTGGCGAAGACGATCCTGCGGAACCCCAAAGTCGTTTTGCTCGACGAGCCCACAGCGGCGCTCGGCGTGGCACAGACGCGCCAGGTGCTCAACTTGATCCGCCGGCTGCGCGAGCGCGGGCTGGCAGTGGTCGTCATCTCTCATAACCTGGCCGACGTCTTCGAGGTGGTGGATCGCGTGATCGTGTTGCGGCTGGGCCGCCGCGTGGGGTCATTTGACGTACACAATACGACTCCGGAGCAGGTCGTCGCCGCGATCACAGGCGCTGAGTTTGGAGAGATGCTGGCGGAAGACGGCGGCCGCGCCGGCAACGCGATGAAGGGGGCGTAAGCGATGACCAGCAAAGAGCCAATCGAGCGCCAGGAAGTTGCCGGCGGCGCATCGGGGGCGACTGCAGCAGTCGCGAGCACCGAGACACAAGCCATTCCCGCTCGACGCGGTCTGCCACCCGTAGGGGAGATCCTACGCGGTGACCTCGGCCAAATCCCCGTATTCATCGGGCTGGTCATCATCGCCATCTACTTTCAGATTGCCAGCAACGGGTTTTTCTTCACCGGCCAGAACCTGACGAACCTGGTCTTGCAGATCATCAGTATCGCCGTGATCGGCGTCGCTGCCGTGCTCGTCTTACTGATCGCTGAGATTGACCTGTCCCTCTCGGCGGTCGCTTTCCTGTGCGCCGCGATTATGGGCGTGCTCTCGGCACGTGCGGGATGGCCAGCGTGGGCAGCTATCCTCGCCGGGCTGGTTGCCGGGGCGGTCATTGGGATCATCAACGGCTTTTTCGTGGCGGTAGTGCGCGTGCCGTCGTTCATCGTCACACTTGCCGGCTTCATCGGCTATCAGGGCTTGCTCTCGCGGGTACTTGAGCCGCAGACGACTCTGCCACTCCGCGATAACTTCATCGTCTCCCTTGCTGTCTACTACATGCCCGATCTGCTTGGCGTAGGTCTGCCGGTGCTTGGGCTCCTCGTCTACGTCGCCAGCATCGTTATGGGGCGCGCGCGCCGCCGACGCGCGGGTCTTCCGGTCGCATCGACAGGAGCAATTGCCTTCCAGATCGTTGCGGCAGCCATCGTCGTTTTGGGTGTGGTGGTCGCTTTCGAGGCGTTCCGAGGCGTACCCGCGGTCGCGCTGATTCTGGTGGCCATTCTCGTACTGTTCTGGCTGCTGCTGCGGCGTACCTCCTATGGGCGGCATGTGTATGCGGTCGGCGGCAATCCCGAGGCGGCACGCCGCGCCGGCATCAATGTGGTCGGGCTACGCATCTCCATATTCGCGCTGGCATCAGCCCTTGCCGCCGTGGGCGGCATTCTGCTGGCCTCACGCGAAGGTATCGCCCGGGCGGACGTCTCGCCGTTGTTGCTGCTGAACGCCATCGCGGCAGCGGTTATCGGTGGGGTGAGCCTGTTCGGTGGTCGCGGCTCGGTCTGGGCGGTCGTGCTCGGCTCGCTGATTGTGGGCAGCCTTATCAACGGCCTTTCCTTGACGGGGCAGACGGCAGCCGTCCAGGAGATGGTGGAGGGCATCGTTCTCTTGCTGGCCGTCATCATCGACGCGCTCGCACGGCGGCGCAGCGCCACCGGACTCCGCTGAACGCGGTCTGCATCAGGCAGCAGACACGATGCGAACGTGCCGCGCGCCCAATAATGGGCGCGCGGCTTTACGCTGGTGGCCACTAGTCTCGGGGCTACGAAAGACTCGGAGAAGATATGCCAGAATCCAACGCCACGGGAACAGAAGATCTCTCCGCAGGCACGCATGGCGCTTTGCGCGTCGGCATCATCGGCTATGGACTGGCGGGCGCGGTGTTCCACGCGCCGCTGGTGGCGTCCACACCGGGCATGGCCGTGGCAGCTATCGTGACGAACGATCCCGGACGGCAGGCGCAGGCGCGAGCGGACTATCCCGGCGCAACTGTGTATGCCACGACGGAGGAGATGCTCGCAGACCCGTCGCAGCTCGACGCGGTGGTGGTCGCGGCGCCCAATCGCGCGCACGTCGCTCTGGGCGTGGCCGCACTCGAAGCCGGCTTGCCAGTGGTCATCGACAAGCCGATGGCGCCCTCATCCGCCGAGGCGGAGCGACTGATGGAGGCCTCTCGGCGTACCGGCAAGCTGCTCACGGTCTTTCAGAACCGCCGCTGGGACAACGACTTTCTGACAATTCGGCGCCTAGTCGCCGCGGATTTGCTCGGTCCAGTGGTACGCCTCGAGAGCCGCTTCGAGCGCTTCCGGCCAGAGCCGAAGGAGGGCGCCTGGCGTGAGCGCGCGGAGCCTGAGGAAGCGGGTGGTCTACTCTTCGACCTTGGCGCCCATCTCATCGACCAGGCAATCGTCCTCTTCGGGCCTCCCGTCTCGGTCTATGCCGAGTCGGACATGCGCCGATCAGGGGCGGCGGTGGACGACGACACGTTCGTGGCATTGCGCTTCGCCAGGGGTCAGGTGGCGCACCTGTGGATGAGCGTTATTCCCCGGCGCCTGGGTCCACGATTCCGTGTGGTCGGTATGCGCGGCGTCTATGAGAAACAGGACCTCGACCCGCAGGAGGAGGCGCTGCGCACCGGCGCGCGGCCAGGTGACGAGGGATGGGGTCTTGAGCCGCGTGAGCGTTGGGGACGACTGAGCACGGAGGTTGGCGGCCTGGCATTCGACGGGCACGCCGAGACCGCGCCCGGCAGATACGAGGCGTACTACGCGGGCCTACGCGATGCGCTGCGCTCCGGCGGCCCTCCACCTGTGGACCCGGCGGATTCGCTCCGAGTGCTCCGGGTGATCGAGGCGGCGCGAGAGAGCGCCCGCACGGGCACCATTGTGAGCTTTTCGGCTTAACGCTCACCGCCCGACTGGCGCGGCCCGCCGCCGAATCGGCGGCGGGCCGCTTCCATTCACAGGCTACTCCAGGTCGCGCCCGGCGAGTGGCTCGACCATCGGTCGCATGCGAATCTCCATGATGCGCGAATGGGCAGGCTGGGTCGCCATGAGGAGCACGGCGCGGGCGACGTCCTCCGATTCGAGCATACCGGAGGCCGCGACACCCTCCTCGGTGCGTCCGGTGCCGAGGGCGAACTCGGTCTTCACGCCACCGGGGCTGACTGCTCCAACCTTAATACCGCGCGGGCGCAGCTCGCGGTCGAGCGCCTGGGTGAAGCCTACCTGGGCAAATTTGCTGGCGCAGTAGACGGCCTCATTGGGGAAACCGATCACGCCCGCCATGGACGCGACGTTGATGATCGTGCCAGCGCCACGCTCCAGCATGACGGGCACAGCATGGCGCGTGAAGAGGAAGGTGCTGCGCATGTTGGTGTCCATCATGGCGTCGTAGTCGGCGGCGGTCGTATCGACCAGCAGCTTGTAGATGCCGATGCCCGCATTGTTCACGAGAATATCCAGGCGTCCGAACTCGCGTACGGCAGCCTGTACGGCCTGCTCCGCCGTCGTCTCCTCACGCACGTCGCCAAGCACGGCCACGCATCGGCGACCGCTCTGGCGGGCGGCGTCTTCCAACTCGCGGAGCCGCTCTTCGCGGCGAGCAACCACGGTCAGATCGGCGCCCTCGCGCAAGAACGCCTGCGCAATCGCCTGCCCGATGCCGGAGCTGGCGCCAGTGATCAGCGCGACTCGTCCGTGAAGCGTCGCCTCGGCGGGTGATGTCATCGTGCACCTCCGAATCTCCCTTTGATGGGGATCAACCAACGTCAGGCGTTCTCCCACGCCTGGGCCAGCGTGTCGCGATAGCGGTCCAGCCAGAGCCAGAACGAATCGGCCCACTGCAAGCGGCCTAACGCGTCCTCCTCGTCTAGCTCGCCCTCATAATCTTCGGGGAAGATGAGATCTTCCGCGACACCGTTGGCAAAGACGGCAGGAAAGGCGAGCGCCAGCGCGTCTGCGAGCAAAGCCGCCTCACCCTCAGCAGGCGGCGCCTCGCGACCATAGGCGGCAAGGAAGCGATGGACGGCCAGCGTGTCGAGTCCGTCGGGGACGAGCGGCGGCGTGACGGTGGGGGCGTCATCCCATCGCACGCCACAGAAGAAGAGCAGAGCGTAGGCCAACTCGTCGAGCCGGCGGCCATAGTGCGCGGCATCGAAGTCGTAGATGGCCGAGACGCCGGTAGGGCCGAACGCCAGGTTATGCGGCTGGTAGTCGCCGTGAAGGTGAATATCAGGTGGACGCGGAGGCGACTCCAGCGCCTGCACGGCGGGCTCGATGCGGGCAGCGCAGCCCTCTGCCACGCGCAGTAGTCCGTTGCCGACGCTCTCCGGCAGGGCGGCACTGGCACCTCGCTCCTGGATGAGATTCACATAGGCCACAGCGAGCGCGGGCGCGGAACGGTCCTCCGGCCAGCGATGCGGGCGCCAGGGGAAATCTGCCGCGGCCTGATGCATGGCACCGAGAGTGCCAGCGCCCCAAGCGAGCTGGTCTTCCGCACCGGGATCGCCGGTCACGTAACGCCGGCCCTCACCCCAACCTTGCAGCTCGTAGATCGCCTCCTCGACGACCGCATGAGTCGCGCCGTCTGGGCGCGGTAGGATCGCGGGGACCGGGAGGCGCTGGGCCGCCAGATGGCCCATGAAGGCATGGCGGAAGATCGTGTCGTCCTCGGTGAGATCGGGCGACTGCCGGCGTAAGAGGTAACGATTCCCGCCGATGGCGAGGATGGGCCGGGTGTGGCCTTCCAGCCCACTCGTCACGACGCCGATTACGTCGAAGTCACCTGCATGGAATCCCCAGTGCGAAAGGATCTCGGTGACGTTCATGTCGAGCATTACCACCTCGTCAGGCATGCCGTCCGCTCCTCCGCGTGGCGGGCCATACTCCGCGCCCGCCACGCGGGGATTGTACCGCAGGCGTGACAGTCGCAGAGACTCGGAGCGGTATACTCCATTTGATAGGCAGACAAC
>CAYYCB010000119.1:0-9926 GCA_964469715.1 uncultured Ktedonobacterales bacterium
CGCCTCCAATTTAGCGAGCTCGCGCCGGCGCCCGCTCGACGGGGGCTGCGCCTCCAGCTTCTCCCACACTCCTTACTGTATCTCAGCACGACGTCCTCCGCACATTCTGGTGCGTTCGACCCTTGACAAGCTGGCTGCGTCCTAGCAATATGACAAGTGAGTCATGTGTCAGTGAATGGGGAGAGGTGGTTTCTCGGCGAGTCGTCCAGGCAACGTAGCCAGCGAACGCTCAGGAGGTGACACCGTGCGCACCCGACCGAGGCAATTCCGACCAGCTCAACGATCCCGCAGGCTCCTCACCGTCGCCCTCACTGTCCTCTGCGCGATCACCCTCGCGCTCCCCGCCGTCCTGCTGCGCGGCGCGCCCACCGCCCGCGCCGCCGCGAGCCTGACTCTTGAGGCCACGTATACCAGCGTCGCCAATGGCTGGGACCATGTAGAGCGCTACAAGGACAACAACTCCGGTTTCCCCAACGAGCAGTATCCGTCCGATGGCCGCGGCGATCAGGACGGCCAGCGCCTCACCTTCTTCGGCAACGTCGCGGAACCATTCTCCGGGCGTTTCCTGCTCTATTACGCCCCCAAGTGGAACACCAACACCCGCACTATCCCCGTGCTGCTCGTGCATGGCGCCAACGACAACGCCGACCGCGCCTGGGCCAACCCCAACGATCTTGGCGGCGGCCATTGCGGCGCCAACACCTGCCCCGCGACCGGCCTGATGCAATATCTCGTCAACGACGGCTTCCGCGTCTTCGCCATCAACTTCGCCCATAAACAGGGCGACAACAAGCTCCAGGCGCAGGTCTTGGAGGACGCGCTACAAGTCATTCGCGCCAAGCTCGGCGTCACGCAGGTAGATGTTGTCGCTCACAGCAAGGGCGTCATGGCGGCGCGGCTCTACGCCTCGGGTGTGCGGCCCTCCTGGGGACAAGCCTACCAGGGCGACATCCGCCGGCTCATCCTCGTCGGCGGCCCCAACAAAGGCATCGACTACTCCTTCGCCCACGGCTGGACCGGCGACACCGCCATCTGGCCTGAGTGCGGCGGCTCGGCCAACGCCCCCTCCCCGCACGTAGACTTCACCTGCTACGGCTTCTACTACGGCCACCCTGAGCTGTCGATCTATTCCACGTCATCCTGCAATTGCTTCCCCGGCCAGAAGCAGATGCTCTACCGCTGGGACGGCGTCTACGGCATCGACCAGACGCAGGGCGACTGGTACACCACGTATTACGGCGGGCAGGGCTACTACAGCTACGGCTACGGCATCCAGGAAGCGATCAACGAGGGGTCGCTGATCGCCACCATGCGCTCGTCTGGAATCCCGTCGAGCGTCAGCACGTATCTGCTCTCGGGCGGCACGGCCGACATCCCCAACTTCTTGAATGAGAATCGCGGCCCCAGCGACGGCATCGTCTTCGTCGCCAGCGCCAGCGACACCGGAGGCATTGGCACGCTCGGCGCCAATATAGAAATCTCAGGCGATAACCATCTCAAGTTGATCTGGGAATCCACGGCGGCGGCCCAGATCGACAGTTGGCTGAAGTAGAAGCCAATGCTACCCGGCGAAGCCCTCGGGCACGAGCCAGGCTGAGTCAACGAGGGCGGGCTGGCGGGCTGCTAATCGCCGCCATCACCGCCCCCGTTCCCGTTACCATCCTGGCTAGCTACCGTTCGTGAGAGCAGCGCGCCGTCACTCGCCCGCAGCCCGATCACGACGCCTTTCGACGTCCTGACGTAGACCATACCCTGCGCGATATCCGAGATCGCGACGATGTGGCCGTCCTTGCCGTCCAGGGTATCCGTCCACACCACCGTCCCATCGGCGGCGCGCCCGAAGATCCGCAAGCCCGCGTAGGAGACGGATACCACGGCCGGCTCCGTCGGAGCAGGTGTACTTGTCGGGGAATGCGTTGTCACAGGCGCGCTAGACACACCGACGCGACCCGTCAGCCCATGCGCCATGAGCGCGAGACCGAAGAGAAGCAACACCACCGCCGTAATGACGACCACCAGTCGTCGCTGACCCTGGCCCCGACCCTTTGGCCATGCGCCAGGTCGGACCAATGCCGGGCCACCGGCGCCTCGCGTCCCAATCTCCGTCGCGGCGAATACTGCCGCCTGGGCGCCCTCCGTGCGCGCATCCGCGCCAAGCCACACCCCCTCGGGTGGATTCTCGGCGGTCCACCGACCCCGCAATCCTTCCGCGAACGCCTCCGCGAGCGCACCTGCGCTGGCGAAGCGTTCCGCTGGCGCCTTGCGCAGCGCCCGCAGAATCGCCGTGTTCGCCGCCGCGGGCAATTCCGGCCGCAGCAGGCCCGGCGCGACCGGCTCCTCATGCAGATGGCGCATACCAATGGCGATGGGCGTCTCGCCGGCGAACGGCAGTCGGCCCGTCACGAGGAGGTAGAGCATCACGCCGAGCGCATAGACGTCCGTCGCCGGGCTCACATCCAGCCCCTGGAGCTGTTCCGGCGCCATGTACGCGGGCGTACCCACGACCTCGCCCTCTGTGGTCAGTTGTGTCCAGTCGAGTGTCTCGGAGTCACCGCTATAGAGGCGCGCAATGCCGAAATCGGCCAGCCGCACGCCTCCCTCATCGTCCAGCAACACATTCCCCGGCTTGATGTCGCGATGCACGATGCCGTGGGCATGCGCGAAATCCAGCGCCGCCGCCACCTCGCCGACATACCGCGCCGCCGCATCCAGCGGCAGCGGACCCAGATGCTCGCCCAGTCGCGCGGCGAGCGTACCGCCGGCCATTAGCGGAAGGACCATGTACGGAACGCCGTCCACCTCACCATGGTCGAGCACCGGCAGGATGCGCTCATGGTGCAGCGAAGCCGCTGTCTGCGCCTCGCGTCGGAAGCGCGCGATGAATTTTGTCCTGCCGGTCTCCTCGGGAGGCCGGAACAGCTTGATCGCCACGCGCCGCTCCGGCTCACGCGCATCCTCCGCGGCATAGACAGTGCTCATGCCGCCAGCCCCAAGCACTTCACCGAGACGATAGCGCCCGAGCACCGTGTTTGCCCGCGCGGAGGGGGTAGTGATCATAAAGAGGGTCTCCTCACGGCGTGAAGCCTGGACTTCCTCGCGTATAACTGCACCGCGAGTGTTACGCCGCCGGTTCTGTGCACTTTCGTACGCAGAATGAAGGCCATGATTGCTTGGATAACACGTTTAGGTCACTGCGGAGGCATGAGAATCGTGCAGGGCAAGCGCGGCGGGGCAAGTCGTTCATTCAGAGGAGCTTTCATCGCTCGGCTGTTCAGACGACCCTTCGTGCGGTGTGGTACACTGTGGCCGCAGTTGATTGCGTGCGCGCAACTTTTGTGTGGCTGCTGGTTGAGAGCGTTCCACCCTCTCCCATCTCCCGCCTCACGAACCTTCCGGGTAGCGCAGGAACTGATTCCATCTGTTGTCTCTTGCCGGCGCCTCCTCGCGCCGGCGCGCATCCTGAAGGGGAGGGAGCCAGCGTGGCTACCCGCATCTACGTCGGCAATCTGCCATATTCCGCCACCAACCAGCAATTGACCGAGCTGTTCGGTCAATACGGCGAGGTGACGGAGGCAAACATCATCATCGACCGCACCAGCGGCCAGAGCAAGGGCTTCGGCTTCGTCCAGATGTCGGACGACGATGCCGCGCGCAGCGCCATCGCCGGCCTCGACGGCACCAACATGGGCGGACGCAACGTGCGTGTCAGTGAGGCTCAGGCCCGCCCGGATTCGGGCGGCGGCAACCGTTTCGGCGGTGGTCGCAACAACGACTCGTCCGGCTATCGCGAGCGCCGCTGGTAATCGGCGGCATGGCGCGCCGCATCGCCGCAGACACTCGGTCTGCAAGGTGCGACGCGCCAGCGCTCATGCGGCGCCCAATCTCGCTCCAGTGACGCCCGGCGGGCACGCTCGATTCCGGCTGTGCTCCGCGGTGATCGCTCCAACGTCAGGGCCTGCGCCCCGACGATGGCCAATATGACAGGTGGCTCCCGTGACCGCGGTAAGGCTGAGCTCGACCTGTGAGATCGCCAAGTGCGAGCTCCCTGCCATCGGCGTGTGCGACAATTGTGGGCACCTCTGCTGCGCGACACATCTCACCCACCTCACGCTTGAGCGCCGTGCGGCCATCCCAGACGGCAGCCGCCGTGAGCCGCTAGCGCGCCTCCCCGTCCACACCGAGACCTACAGGCTCTGTCTTCGCTGCAGCAAGCGTCCCTTCAGTGGCAAGCCTCCACTCCCCGCCGCAGTCCGACCCTAACGCATCATGTGGGATGCGGGTGGATTGTCGAGGGTCAGGGGACGTCCAGCCCCGCTGATCTGCCCTGCCCCCAACGCCATCACGCGCCGAAAAGCTGTCCCGCGACACCTCCTACCGATTTCGTCTGGCTGGTTAGTGTATCGAGAGGGCTTCAGCCCACCTCGCGCCCTGCGCCGGCAGTTTCACTGCCGCGACTGGACACGACACCTGCTCACCTCGCGCCTTGCCCCGACCCCTTGAGCGCCGCGACTGCAAACGACAACATCCCACTCGGCATCAATATCAGCGGGACTTGGCCTCACGCCTGCCAGGGTTCGCCTTTGCCCCGCCATACCGCGCCGCGGGCCTGCTCATCTCCCCGTTCCGCGGATTCATCACTGAAGAGAGCCCTGATCTTCGCCTTCAATCTCGCCCACCACCCGCGCGCCCCAGTTGCCCCATCGTTGGGAGAGCCATTCTCACCCGCCGCCGAGCCGCCGCCCCTTGCAACGTCAGCGTTGCCGCCTGCGCCCGTGCCGTCATAATCCCGGATTGGCGCTTCCTTCGCGCCAACAGTCGCCGCGTCAGCCGCCGCACGCTCCTTCACATCTTTCGCGGGCCTGCCAGGCGCCGCCGCGAGCGCGGCCGCTGTGCTCGGCCCTGCCAACTGCGCCACCGCCGAACGCAGCCGCTCCGCCTCGTCCCGCAAACAGCGATAGTCGTCCTGCAGCCGGATGTGGTCCAGCCTCAACGTCTTGAGCTGCCCGCGCAGCTTTGCGTCGTGCCCTTCCAGAGCGCGCAGCTTGTATCCCTGCGTCTTCGTGTAGAGTGCGCTCGCCACCTGCCCCGGCAGCAGCAGGAACAGCGCCGCAACGAAGCCCATTGCCGCGCCAGTCGCCACGTCGAGTCCCACCGTGCCCGCCAAAGTGGTTCCGAGAAAGGTGATCTGCTCGCCTTGCGGGTTCTGCAGCGCCACGATGCCCAACGTCGCCAGGATCGCCGTCGTCGCCAGCCCCGCGACGAACGTCACGAATGCGCGCATACGCCTGGCCCTCCCGCTCACACCGAGACACCACGCATGCCCCAATGCAATTGGACGGAGTCCAAGCAGCTTATATGCCGAAAAACAAGCCGCCCCGGAATGTTCCGGGGCGGCTCTGCGAAGGTAAGCGCCGTGTCGTGATCGAAACTGCTAGTAGCGCGGGCCACCACTCTGGCCGTTGTCGTCCACCAGCTCCTCTTCGGTCTTGTAGATCTCCTGCGCCACCGGCGTCACGTGGCCCTTGGCGTCGCGAGCCACGATGTCGCGCTGCACCGCCATCTGGTTCGGCTGGCCCTGGCCACCCTGGTTCACCACCACGGTGTCGCGCTCTTCCAGCGTCACCGGCTCGTCCTCCTTGCGCCGCCGCAGGAGCAGCAGCAAGAGCAGGAGGAGCAGGAGCAGCAATAATAGGCCGACGAGACAGAAGACCACCCCCAGCGGACCGCCGAACGGAGCCGCCTTCGGCAGAATGTGCAGCGTCGCCGCCGCTTGCAGCGTGGGCGAGGCGCCACACGAGCCTTCCGGCTCGACTGCCACGACCTTATACGTCGTGTCCGAGGTCACATTCGGCGCCGTGAAGGTCGCGCTGAACGTGCCGTCAGCACCCACCGTCGCCGTCGTCGCGGCCATCGTGCAGCCGTTCGTGCTGCTCGTGCCATAGCTGATCCCGACCGTGCCGGATCCCTTGCCCGTCGTGCCTACGAAATTCTTGCCGCTGACGTGCACCGTGCCGCCGGCGTTCACCGAGCTATCCACCGTGATCGTCGGGTTCGCAACGACTGGCGGCGGCGTGGCTGCCTTCGCCTTGACGGTGATCGTCTTCTGCACCTGCAAGTTTGGCGTGCCACCGCAGGTCTTCGACGGCTCGGTCGCCGTCACCAGAATCTGCGTATCCGCCGACTCGAACGGCGCGTTGAACGCTAGTGTGAACGCGCCGTCGTCGCCGACGGTCGCCGTGCCCGCGCTCGTGGCGCATGCCGCCGTCCCCGACGTGCCGTTCGGTGCGTAAAACACCTCGACCGAATCACCCGCCGTCTTCGACGGCTGGAACCCCGAGCCTGTCACCGTAATCCGGTCGCCCGCCGTCACGGGATCGGGCGTGATCGTCAACGATGGCGAGAACGATTGGAAGGAGGTTGGCGCCTGATACGTCTGGTTGCTACTCGTATCCGTGATGCAGATCACGAAGGAGCCGGACGGCGTCGCGGGCCAGGGGAACGTGATCGTCACGTTGCCGTCCGAGCCGACTGTTCCGCTGGCGCCCGCAATGGCCGTGACGCCCGATGCGCAGGACCCCTGGCCGTAGCCCACCTTCAGCGTCCCGCCGGACGGCAGATTCGAGCCGCGAACCGTGATCGAGGTGCCCGAGCCGCCGTAGCCAGGCGACGCCGAGAAGCAGTTCTCCGGGTGCGCGACGCACTGCGCGCCGCCGCCGCCGGTGTTGGGCGCCAATGGCTGAGCCAGCGCCACATTCGGGAATGCCAGCGCCAGCACCACGGTCAGCACGGCAAGTACCGCGGCCAGACGTGGGCGGCGCAAACGCGATGCGTCTCCGGCGCGGTCCGCGCCGTCGGGCGTCTGTACAAGAGGATATCTGACCATGAAGTGGGGCGCCTCCTTCGAGATGGATGATGGCGTGCGCGGAACCGGCACGCGCCCGGTCGCCGGTCGGGCGATCAGGAGCGAAAATACGTCGCGATGCTCAAGAATCCTATGGATGCTTGATGGAGGATGAGCGGCCTGTCAACGTCGCGCCCTTCACCCCACCCAACTCCCAACGCAGGCCACCGCGCGGCGCGCAGTTGCCCTTCACTGCTTGTAACGAACCAGCGGTACAACGGTACTGCCGAGTTTTCGGGCTGGCCCATCCGGGCTGCCTCATCCCCGCCACGCCTATGCGGGCACACACGACCTCGACAGCGGCGTATACTTAATGAGGGGTCGAGAGGTTCGATTCGATTGGGGAGCGCTGACGCGCTCAACTGACGCGGAAATCGGAACGCACATGGCGAAGGGCGAGCGAGACGATCGCGGCGGTGCGCGCCGCCACCAGGCCGCCCGCCCTGACGTCCCCCCGTCTCCTGCATCCCGCGCCGCCGCGCCTCGGCACGAAGCCGCACATGTCGAGCGCCGGCCCACCGAGGCCGAGCTTGACGCCGGCTATCGCGGAGCCTCCGCGCCACCCACCACCTGCCCCACCTGGAAGCGCCGCGTTTACGTCGAGCGCCCGGCTGAATTCGCCGCCGCTGCCGCTCGTATCGCGCGGGCTCGCGTCATCGCCATCGACGCCGAGTTCAGCCAGCCGCGCGTCCGCGGCCCCGAAGAGCCCGCCCATCGCCTCTCGCTCATCCAAATCGCCACTGACGACGAATACGACACCTCCTACGTCATAGACGCCCAGCGCCTGGCCGACCTGACGCCTTTGCGCGCGCCCCTGGACGATCCCGCCATCCTCAAGCTCTTCCACGGCATCGGAGCCGACACCCGCGTCCTCGCCACGCGCGACCTCGCCGTGCGCAACACACTCGACCTCGAAGCCGTAAGCCGCTCCATCTTCGGCCAGCGTGAGTCCGGCCTGCAGGCCATGCTCCAGCGCGCCTGCGATGTCCGGCTCGACAAGAGTTTCCAGCGCGCCGACTGGGGCCGCCGTCCTCTCACACCCGGCATGGTGGCGTACGCCGCCCGCGACGCCGAGATGACCTTCGCCCTCTACGGGTGGCTCACCACACACTATCCGTGGGCCGTCGCGCTCCACGAGACCGCCGGCGACGAGCTTCCCCCTCCGGTAGCCGAGTGGATCATCCCCTACCTCGACGGCGCCCGCCCGCGGCCCGCCATCTTCGCCGTGGCCGACGCCGGCATAGCCGACGACGTGGCCGCCCAAGAAGCCGCGCTCCACGTCGCACTCTCCGCCGTGCGCCACCCAAATCAACGTGCGCGCGTGCTCCGGCTCATCACCGACCTCGAGCTCAGAGGTCTCGCGGGTGACGTGCGAGCCTTCCTCGACGCCCCCGCCTCCGAGGAGCGCGCCGGAGCCGCGCGCGCGCTCGGCCGCCTCCACGACAAGGCTGCAACCGAGTTGGTCCGGTCACTCCTCAACGACCCCGTTCAAGACGTTCGCCAGGCCGCGCGCCTCGCCCTTGAAAACCTCACCGGCCACGCGCCACCGCTGCGCCCGCGCCGTCCGACCATCGAGAGGGGCCGCGTTCGCTGGAGCAGCGAGCCGGCCGCGGAGGGCGGGGACTGGCGCTCTGCCCTGCGCCAGAGCTTCGGCCTCCCCGACGGCGACACGCCCTCCACCGAGACCGCTGCCGGCGACCTTGACGACGGCGACCAGTAATACCGCGCCGGTTTGGATTGTTGCCCATCGCCGGCATTCTGCCCCTTCGCCATGGCGCGGCCGCTCGTGGCCATAACCGGCCGACTGGTCATCGGCCCGCAACCTTCGCAACGCAGCGCCCGTATACCGGCAGGATCGGAGCATGTCCGCGCCCCATCGTTGCAGCGGGAAGGAAAGCAGTCTCCCATGAGCGCCACCGCCACCGAAACCTTCGAATTCGCCGTCTCCGGCTCCCCCACCGTGAGCGTCCATAACCGCGCCGGCAGTATCGTGCTCAACGCCGCGGCTGCCGGGCAGGTCCACGTCGTCGCCACCAAGCGCGCTCACGGCGGCATCCTCGGCGTGGGCGCCGGCGACCCCGCGAGCGTACGCGTCATTGCCCGGCAGGACGGTAACACCATCTCCCTCGACGTAGATTACGGTGATGCCGGCGCCACAAAGAATGTCTCGGTCGACTTCGAGATCGCGGTCCCCACTGACGTCTCCATCGAGATCGACCAGAGTGCCGGCGACGCGCGCCTAGTAGGGACCAGCGGCCATCTCCAGGTCGCCCTCAGCGCCGGCAACTTCCGTGCGGAGGATGTGACGCTCGCGGGCCCCGCTCGCCTGCGCCTCAACGCCGGCAATCTTGTGATTGACGGACGCCTCACCCCAGATGCCGCGCTCGACGCCACCGTGAACGCCGGCAACATCCACCTGCGCCTGCCCGCTGGCACGCCCGCGACGCTCGACGCGCGTACCACCGCGGGCTCCATTCACGTCTCCGGTGGCCAGGTCACCATCGGCGGCTTCGTCGGCCGGACCGCCACCGGCGCGCTCGGACCCAACCCGACGGCCTCCATAAATCTCAAGGCCAACGCGGGCTCCATCACCGTCGAAGCGGAGTAGACAAGTTACCGACCTTCCCATGGGTCGGAGGTCTATCAGATGCGCTTGCGTATTCGCCGTCCGCACCTTGGTCCACATCGTGCCGCCTATCGCCACCTGGCCCCATGAAAGATCGTGCCTTCGCCGCGCCCTGACGTACCCATTGACGCTCTATGACGCAATCCACCACCGTTCCAACGCCCGCCCCCACCCCGTCGCAGGCTCTCATTCCGCCTGCGATCAAGCGGGGCGCCCTTCACCTCTATCAACTCTACGACGTCGCCTACGCCATCAACCTCGACGCCGCCCGCGACGTCCTCGCCACTCCCAGCGCCCGTGTCCGCCCAGTCGTCAGCCGCGGCGGCAGCATCGACATCCCCCAGCTCCCGCTTGAGATCAGCCTCGGAGACTTCGATCTCTCCCTTGGCGGCGCCCAAC
>CAYYCB010000120.1:0-3021 GCA_964469715.1 uncultured Ktedonobacterales bacterium
CTGCTGCTCCGCTCTCAGGTTCCCAACGCCGACGCCGCCCAGTGTACGCCCCAGGTGGCGCTACGCGGCGGCAGCGTCTCGCCCACCAACGTAGCGCAAGGCTCCAGCGCGACGATTACCGCGCAATTGTCGTCAACCTGCGGCCGCACCGTGATGCTCGCCTTCGACGTCTACGACGGCACGGGCGCGCTCGCGTGGCAGGGATCGAAGAAGCTGACGCTGTACAGGGGATCGCACAGCTACACGAATACGTGGCAGGTTTCGGCCTCACAGGCAACCGGCTCGTACGAAGTGCGGATTGGCGTCTTCTCTCCGACCTGGCAGACGCTCTACGGCTGGTTCAATAAGGCTGCGACGTTCACTGTCGCCAGCGCGGGCGGCTCGGGAACCGGCGGCGGCGGTACTGGTGGCCCCCCGCCACCCTCAAGCTTCACGGGGATCCACGTCTCGGGCAACCAGCTTGTGGACGCGAACGGACATGCCGTGCGTCTGCTCGGTGCCGACAAGTCCGGCTCCGAATACGCCTGCATTCAGGGCTGGGGCTTCTTCAGCGGACCATCGGACGCGGCGTTTGTCCAGCAGATGGTGGCGCGCCACGTCCACATCGTGCGCCTGCCCCTGAACGAATCGTGCTGGCTCGGCATCAATCTGCCCAACGGCGGCGCGTATGCCGGGGTCGCCTACCAGAACGCCGTCAAGAGCTTCGTCGGCCTGCTCAACACTGCCGGCATCTACGCCATCCTCGACCTGCAATGGGTCGGTCAGGGCGGCGCCAGCCCAGCCCAGGACATCCAGCAGATGCCCGACGCCGACCACGCGCCGGCCTTCTGGACCTCCGTGGCCAAGACCTTCTCCAATCAATCGGGCGTGCTCTTCGACCTCTACAACGAGCCGCACGACGTGGATTGGGCCTGCTGGAAGTCGGGCGGATGCGCCTCGCAGACGGGTTATCAGCCGGCGGGTATGCAGCAGCTTGTTGACGCGGTGCGCGGGACCGGCGCTCACAACGTGGTGCTGGTCGAGGGCCTGGCCTGGGCCAACGACCTGACGGGCATGCTGGCCAATTGGCCCAACGACCCCGACCACAACATCGCCGCCTCCGTTCATATCTATCCCGGCAATCCCTGCCAGGATACGAGCTGTTGGCAGAGCCAGATGAACTCCGTCGCGGCCAGCGTTCCGCTGATCGTCGGCGAGTTCGGCGCCTATACGGATACCAGCGTCAATCTGCCCTTCGGCGACAGTGTGGTCAAGTGGGCCGACGCCACGCCAGGCGTTGCTGGTTATCTCGCCTGGACGTACAACTCCGGTTTCGGCACGTCGAGCATCCTGCAAGACAACGACACGGACCTGACGACCTACGGCCAGTGGTACATGAATCTGCTCGCCACCGAGGATAAGGCGTCCGGCACGCCGCCACCGCCCGCTCCCTCGCCGTCCCCGACGGCTACGGCCACAGCTAGCGCGACACCGACGAGCACGGGAGGTGGTGCGCTCTCGCAGCCGCCGGCCGGCGGCGCCACACCCGTTGGGGCGGCCCTGCCGACCGAGGCGCAATGCGCCGCCGCTGTCCCCGCTTCTAGCTGGGAGCCGCGCTCCGATAACTACACCGCCAACCACACGGTCCCGACGGCGGCGCAGATCTCGGGCCTGGCCCACTGGGGCTACAACGACGCGATAGGCATGTCTACGCAGGCCGACGTGCTGCGCCAGCAGATCACGGGCAACTACACCGGCACCACTGACCAGATCCTCCAGTGGGCCGCGTGCAAATGGGGCATTGACCCGAATATCGCGCGGGCGCAGGCCACGGTGGAGTCGTGGTGGCACATGAGCCAGCTCGGCGACTGGACATCCGACACCAGCCTCTGCCCATCGGATGGCGCATTCGGGAACGGCGGATGCTATCAGAGCTACGGCATCCTCCAGGTCAGGTGGGAATACAGCAAGACCGCGTGGCCCATGAGCCGCAACGACACGGCCTTTAGCGCTGAGTATGTCTATGGCATCATGCGCGCGTGCTACGAGGGCTGGATGCCCTGGCTCTCGAGCAGCACTCCCCTGGCCGGCTACCCTAGCTACCATGCCGGCGATATCTGGGGCTGTCTCGGCTATTGGAACTCCGGCGGCTGGTATAACCAGCAGGCCGTGGACTACATCAACAAGGTCAAGGAGTACGTACAGTCCAAGCCCTGGCTGCAATCCGGCTTCTAACTCGCTAGCGACACACGCGGCGGACTGGCAGATCGTGCCGTCCGCCGCGTGTGGTTTTCTCCCACCGGCGCAGGGCTGCCCGTAAACCGTGGCTGCCACCGTTCGTCTTGTAGGTGACGAGCGGCCATGGTACACTCGCGACGATGAGGCCCCGCGGACGCCACCGCGCCAGGATGGGAGAGGCCGATGAAGCGCCTGCGCATGGTGTTGGGCATGATCTGCTTCATCGTCGGGTTCCTGACCCTCATCGCCGGTGTCCTCGCCACACTGGTCTCGCTCTACGCCTTCTCCGTTGAAGACATGCAGCGTCTTCACCACCGGCCGTTCTCTGAGCTCGTGATGGCGGCTGTGCCGGGCATCGTCGTCGGGCTTGTCGGTATCGCGCTGCTCTTCTGCTCCCGTTCGCTTGACGAGCATGGGCCGGTGCGCCGCTACAACAAGCGTCAACACTACTAAGGCACGTGCCTACATGAGCTCCCCGCGCACATCGGATCTTCTCGCAGAAAAACGATACACCAGCGGTCTCTCAGGCGGATTCCGGGTGGTTGTTGTGGTTTGCCGTCGCGACCCTAAAGGCGCCGGCGCAGGGCGCGCGGCGGGCTGAAGCCCTCGCGAGACACCAATGATCCAGTCTAAATCGGTATAACGCCCTTGCTCATATCAGCGGCGTGCAACAAAGACGAACTCTAAGCCGTGACGGTCGGGGGCATCTCGAACCGACTCCACCGTTAATTGGGCACGGGACAGCGTATCAAGTATCTCTGAGCGGCTGCGGAACCGTAGGGTTGACTCGGACGCCATGACGCT
>CAYYCB010000120.1:3121-6074 GCA_964469715.1 uncultured Ktedonobacterales bacterium
ACGCGCTGAAGCAGCGTCTTCATCACAACGGGCAGATCCAGGGCGATGGTGGGCGCGTCTTCCACGCTGATCCAGAGTAGGTTGGGGATGCTGGGCGGCATCTGGCGCAGCTTTTCGCAGACGGCGCCGGTGACGCGCCCGTCGAGCGTGCTCGGTGCGGCGCGCAGACGCTTGACCTCCACGTTGCAGCGCGTATGCCCTTTGAGCGTGACGGTGAAGTCCGGCCCGCGCATCTTGTCCGCGGCATAGAGCTCGTATTCCAGCGCGAGCGAGGGGTGTCGCAGCAGCAGGGCTGCCACTTCCAGTTCGGCGCGCAGGTCGCCAAGCCACCCGGTCTCGCCCGCCGACGCGAGGCGCACCTTTTTGCGAATCTTGCCGCGGTTGGCCTCCATGAACGCGGCGAAGCGCGGCGAGGTCTCCATCCAGTCGGCGCATGCCTCGGCCAGCGGTGACGTCTCCACGCCGAAGAGTTCCGCCAGCAGCTCGTCCCGATTCACCGCTCGCGCCTCCCGCATGTGGCGTCGTATACCGTGACTCAAGTGTACGGGATGGCGCGCCGCACCAATCGTGAGTTTTCCCGCGTTCCTCTTAGCTTGGGCCGAGAATCGTGTGGCGGATGAGCATGAGGTTGGTGAGCGGGCCGAGCCCTCCCGGCGACGGCGTGACATAGCCGGCGACCTCGCGCACGGTCTCGAAATCCACATCGCCGACCAGCCGGCCATCCACCGTGTTGAGGCCGGCGTCGAGCACGACGGCCCCCGGCTTGACCATCTCTCCCGTCACCGTATGGGGCCGGCCGACGCTACTGAAAAGGATGTCGGCCTGACGTGCGATTGCCGGCAGATCGGGCGTCCGCGAGTGGCAGAGCGTCACCGTGGCGTTCTCGCGGAGGAAGAGCAGCGCCATGGGCTTGCCGCCGACGTTGCTGCGGCCGATGACGACCACTTCCTGCCCTTGTAAGGGGATGCCGGTTTCGCGGAGCAGTGTGAGCGCCGCGTCGGCTGTGCTCGGCACGAAGCTTGGGAAGCCGAGCATGAGCCGCCCCGCGTTGCGTGGCCCCAGCCCGTCGACGTCCTTCTCTGGCGGCAGCACCTCCGTGACCACACGCTGGCGGATGTGGCGCGGCAGCGGCAGCAGCAGCACGACGCCGTCCACGTCGGGGCGCGCGCCGAGCGCGGCGATCTCCGCCCGCAGGGCCTCCTCTGAGGTCGTTGCCGGGAACGAGCGCAGGGCGCAATCAAGCCCGACGCGCAGGCATGAGCGTGCCACCTGCCCCGCATAGAGCGCCGCCTGCGGATCCTCGCCGACCGCCACCAGTGTCAGGTTCGCGGGCTTGCCCCGCTCCGCGACGATACGCGCCGCCTCGGCCGTCAGCCGCCGGCGCAGCGCCTCCGCCAGTCCGCGGCCGTCCAAGATCGTCGCGCCCATCTAGCCGGCCCCCTGTACTCCATTCCGTCCGGGGACACTATAGCATGCGCTGTCCCGCGATCAGGGGAGGACGCCAGGCGTCAGATGCCTCACGTGCTTGCCGTGTCGCCGCATTCAGTTAGTCGCCTGTTTTCTTGGTGCGTGCCGTTCCACGAGCATGAGCAGGTCGTCAATGTCGAACGGCTTTCGCAAGTACGCGGCGGCGCCGACGCGGCGCGCGACGGCAGCCAGCGTCTCGCGCCCCGAGCAGAGCACGACCGGCACCGAGGACCACCCCGGCCGCGCTCGCAAGCGTTCCACCGCCGGCGCGATCTCTTCGCCCGGCAGGGTGACGTCGAGCAGGGCCACCGCCGGCGGATAGGTCGGCGCACGCTGTAGCGCCTGACGTACCGAGCTTGCGGTGCGTGTCGCATAGCCCTCCTCGTGCAGAAGCTCCACCAGCATCCGCACGATGCCGCCGTCGTCGTCAACCACCAGCACGTACGGCGTGCCGGTCGCCACTGCGTACGCCGCCTCTACCGCGGAGAGGGCAGCCTCCAGCACCCCTGCGTGGGACTCGCCCACGTTCTCTCCATAGGTCTCCATCGTCGCCTCGCTCTCGGCGCCGGGCGCCGTTCCCCACATGTCCCGCGCCGCCTCCATGCGGCATGGGGCGTGCCCCAGCCGGGCCGAACGGCGCTTTTTCTGGAGTGTGCTGGTCTGGTGGTCGTCACCGCTCCGCGCCTGTGCTACGCTCTGGTTCCGGAGCGTCCGCTCAGGCAAAAGGTTCGAGCGCGGAGCCGTTCCAGGGGAGGAGTGCCTGATGTCGGACGACGATCTCCTGCCGTCGCGGCCAGAGCCGCCACGCGTGATCTTCGTCCGCGGGCCGCACGGCGCGGCGCCTGGCACCGCACGGCTCCCGCAGCCACCCGGCTCGAAATACTACACCTTGCGCTACCTGCTGAACGCCCTGCTCGCGGGCGGTGAGAGCCTCGTGCGCCATCCCGCGCTCAGCGACGACACAGCCGCGCTCGTGCGGACGTTGCGCGCCCTCGGAGCCACCGCCGAGTGGGAGCGAGACGGCGAGAACGCCTGGACTCTGCGCGTCCGCGGCGTCGCTGGCCGCCCAACCGTTCCTCCTGGCGGCGTCCTCCAGGTTGGGAATGCGGGCGCCGTGCTGCGGTTGCTGCTCGGCATCGGCGCGCTGCTGCCTGCCGTTCGGTTCGAGACGGATCATCCTGAGTCGCTAGGCCGGCGTCCTAACGCGGACCTCCTCGACGCCCTGCGGGCGCTCGGTGTCTCCGTCGAGGCGCGCGAGCCGGGCGGGCTGCTGCCCATCGCGTTCCGGGGAGGCGCCGTCGAGGGTGGCGTCGTCTCCGTCTCGGGCGCGCGCAGCTCGCAATACCTCAGCGCGCTGCTCTACCTTGCGCCGCTGCTGCCGCGCGGTCTCGACATCACCGTGACGGACGGGCTGCGTTCCGCCCCGCTCGTCCGCGCGACCTTGCGTGCCCTCGCCGCCGCCGGCATCGGCGTTGACGCCGCGCCC
>CAYYCB010000120.1:6174-9868 GCA_964469715.1 uncultured Ktedonobacterales bacterium
TTCGCCCCCACGGCGCGCGGATCGACGGCGACGCCTGCATCGACAGCGTGCCGGCGTTGGTCGCTCTGGCATGTTTCGCCGAGGGCGAGACGCGCTTTGAGAACGTCGCCACGCTGCGCTTGAAGGAGAGCGACCGGATCGGCGATCTCTGCGCCGAGCTGGCGCGTGCCGGCTGCGATGTCGCGCCTGAGCCTGATGCGATTGTGGTGCGCGGGCGGCCCCAGGGGATTCGCGGCGGCGCGACCGTCTCCGCCCACGACGATCACCGCCTGGCCCAGGCGCTCGCTATCGTCGCGCTGCGCAGTGAGCATGGCCTCACCATCACCGGCGCGGAGGCCGTCGCCAAAAGCTATCCCGCCTTCTTCGAGGATTTGGCCGCGTTGGGAGCCGAGGTGCGCGCCATTGAGGGGTAGGGTACGTCCGTGCCCAGAAAAGCACCAAGCCCCTCGCGGATGACCCGCGAAGGGCTTATGAGTGCGCGCTTACGAACCGACCAGCCAAACGGCCTCGCCACCGCTCTGCCACACCACACGAGCCGTGCTGATCGCCTCACCGCCGCCGCACACCACACATTTCGTAATCGCTGAGGATAGTATATCCTGATGCGGTGTAAGGAGCATGAATAGACCAGCATTTAAGATGACAACTTATTCATCTTGCGGCCAAATTTATGGCTTAGCTGTCTTCAAATGCTGACACTTCTGTCATCCGTTTGCACTCGACGGGCATTCGCCGTTCTCAACGGCCTCACCGAGAACCTCTTCAGTGTCCCATAAGCGCGTCGCGCGCCGGCCGGTCGTCTCTGGAAAATGGATAGCCGGGCAGGCGATATTGCCGGGAGTAACCGTATGTACGTCGAGCGGCTACGCCTGACCGACTTTCGCAATTATCGCGACCTCGATCTCGCGTTGCCTCGCGGACTCGTCGTGTTCACCGGCCGCAACGCCCAGGGCAAATCAAACCTGATTGAGGCGGTGTCCCTCATCGCCACCAGCAGATCTTTCCGCACGACGAGCGAGCGCGAGACGGTGCGCTGGGGCTCGGCGGGCCTCTTTGCCCGTGTGGACGCAACGGTTGGCCGGCGCGCGGGGCCGTTGCATGTCGAGGTGATCGTCGCCGACACTGGCGCTCCCCTCGCGGGCGCTCCTTCTCGGCCCGCGGGCCTGCCTGGCGTGCCGCCTCCTCCGGCGGCGCCCTTTCGCAAGCGTATCAAGGTGAACGGCGCGCCGCGCCGGGCTATGGACCTGCTCGGGCAGGTGACGGTCGTCATCTTCGCGCCCACCGACCTTGATCTGGTGACGGGCGCACCCGGTCAGCGCCGGCGCTTCCTCGACATGACCCTCTGCCAGGTCCACCCGGCCTACTGCCGCGCCCTCTCGGAATATCAAAAAGTCGTCGCCCAGCGTGCCGCGCTCCTGCGCCGCATCAAGGACGGCGAAGATAGTCCCCACGCGCTGGGCTACTGGGACGATCAACTCGCCCGCCTCGCGCTGCCGATCATGCGCGACCGGGCCGCGTTTCTGCGCGCAGCCGAGCCCGACGCCGCCCGCGTCTATCGTGCGCTCGCCCGCGAAGAAGAGGAGGACGCGCCTGACTCGCTCGACACGGAACCGGGGGATGCGGCCGTGGATAGGCAGCCGCGCGGCGATGGGCCGGCTCCCCTGCGGCTCGTCTATCGCCCGTCATATGACGGGCCGCTAGAGGGCGACGAGGGGCGCGATATGGGGGCCTTCAAGGCGCGCCTCGCCGAGCTGCGCCGCCGCGAGATCGCCCAGGGCGCGAACGTCCTCGGCCCGCACCGCGACGACCTGGCCTTCTTCGGCGGCGAAGTGGACCTCTCGACCTACGGCTCTCGCGGCCAGCAGCGCAGCGTGGCCCTCGCGGTCAAGCTCGCCGAGCTGGGCTACATCGAGCACGAAACCGGCGAGCAGCCCATCCTCCTGCTCGACGACGTCATGAGCGAGCTGGACGAACAACGCCGCGCCGATCTGCTGCGCTCCGTCCGCGATCTCGATCAGGTGCTCCTGACCACCACCGACGCCACCAGCGTACCGCCCGAAGCTCGCGCCTCCGCCGCAATCTATCGCGTCCGCGCGGGGACCGTCGCGCTGGCGGACTAGCCGGGAGTCTACGGCTATCACTTCTGCTTGATCGGCTTGTTCCACCATTCCAGGAACTTGCGCCACCACCACCTTTCGCTGAGCCGCTTACCCGTCCGCGTGCCGGCCCCGGTGGGCGAGTGCGCGACGAGGGCCACCGCTCCGATGAGCAGCACGAGCAGCGAGAGCAGCGCGATCAAGCCCAGCTCGAAGGGATGGAGCCGCGCTTCGGGCAGAATCGTCCCCTGCCAGCCAAAACGCCACGCGACGAGCAGCACTGCTCGATTCATGAGCCAGAGGCCTAGCGAGTAGAGCCCAAGCACGGGCAGCATCGCCCGTACGAGATCCGCCGCCATCACCGACGACCGTTTGACCGCCGTGGATGTGGTTGTGAGCAGCCACACCGCCGCCAGGGTGCAGAACAGGCCAGCCAACGCCCACGCGAAGACTGGCAACTCCAGGCTGACGAAGCGATCTACCATCGTGCCAGGCATAGGGTTGGCGTCCGGCGGCGCGTGCAGCGCGTCTTGGACGGCCTGCGCCATCTGCGTGCCGCAGATCAGCGCACCCACTATCCCTAGCCACCACGTCAAACGTGCCAACCAGCGCAGAGGCCCTAGCCGCCCCAGCGGACGCACGGTCCAGAAGAGGATGTCGAGCAGCTCCTTCGCCTGTGCGCGCCAAATGTGCGGTCGCGGCGTACCGTGCGGCGACCTCCGGCGATTGCGCGCGACGACCTGCAACAACGCGATCCCTGTGAGCAGCGCCGCCAGCGAGAGGAAGGTCGCGCCTGCGACCAGATCCACGAAGCTGAAGGTTACGGCTGTGTTTGCCGGTGGGCAGGTTCCAGGAAGGGCGACGCTGCACGGCGTGATCGGCGGAACGTCGTGCGTGCCGAGCGGCTGCGGCGGCAGGGCGCGCGTGTCGAGGGGAATATACGGCGCCTGCCCGTGCAACAAGGGGCCGAGCGTCTCGAATCGCAGCACCCAGCTCAACAGGAAGCAGACGGCGGCCGCCAGTATGAGCGAGGACGCCAGCAACTTCTCCCAGGTGGGATCGCGGCGCTTCGTCGCGGCCAGTCGCCCCATGCGCCAGATGGCGGCCGCCAGCGCGCCGCCGACGAACGCGACCTCGACGCCCGTGTAGGCCCAGGGGTTGCCGGCCAGGTGGACGAAGATGGAGTTCTCCAGCCGGAAGTGCGGCAAAATGCGCCGGATGAAGCGCCAGAGCGGCTGTCCCCAGCCCCAGTAGCGCAGCAAGAAGACGATCACGGCGAGGACCGCGGTGACAGTCGCCGCCCGTACCCGTTTGCTCAGGGGGGCAATCCCGGCGGGCCGCAGCATCTCGAATTGCAATACCCAGACTGCCGCGGCCCATGCCACATAGACCGGCCACGGTTCGGCAAGGTGTGCGTCGAGCCAGAGCAGCCAATCGGGAGCTCCGGCGCGCGGGGCGTCAGTGTATCCCAGAAATCCCACGGCGAGCAGCGCCACAGCGGCCAGCGCGCCCAGCGCCACCATCTGCCAGCGCGTGAGTCCCATCGCCGGCGCCGTCTTCTCCGCAGTCGCACCCACATGAGCACTCATACGTGCCGC
>CAYYCB010000121.1:0-3575 GCA_964469715.1 uncultured Ktedonobacterales bacterium
CGGGCCAGGTCTACTTCTCGATGTTCGACTACGGCCTGTTCCGCGGCCACACCGGCGCCTATCAGCAGGTCTTCTTCTCGCCGTTCAAAGGCAGCTCGGGGCTCAGCGCCTCCGCTCGCACCGAGTTCGCGCTCGCTCCGCTCGCCAACGGCAAGCTGCGCATCTACCTCGGCGATGCGAGCACGCCCGTCTTCGACGGCAGCGGCAATCTAGTGAACTTCATCGGCACCCTCTACCGGACCGACGATGCCGCGGCGCTCAACGCCACGAACAACACGGGCTGGCAGTCGCTATCCAGCTCGGACAAGAGCAACCCAGGCTACGGCTCGTATAACTTCTGCGAGGGCCAGTGCTCGTACGACATGGCGATTGCCACGATTCCGGGCCATCCCGACACCGTGTATATCGCGGGCTCGATGAACTACAACGAGATCTTCACGGCGCACCAGCCCTCCAACGGCCGCGCGGTGCAGCGCTCGACCGATGCCGGCGTGCATTTCACGGACATGACCAATGACGTGAGCAACGACGGCATGCACCCCGACCAGCACGCCATCGCCTTCGTCCCCGGCACCGAGACCGGCTTCTTCGCTTCTGACGGCGGCATGGTGCGCACCAGCGGCTCCTTCGCCAACGCCTCCAGCTCGTGCGATAGCCGCGGTCTCTCCGCACAGGATCTGAGCAACTGCCACGCATGGCTCTCGGCGATCCCGACGAAGACCGATTTCATCAACAACGGCCTCTCGACGCTCCAGTTCCAGAGCGTCACCGTCAACCCGCAGAATCCGGTGAACGACGTCATCGGCGGTACGCAGGATAACGGCACCTGGGCGTGGAACGGCCCGGCGGACAAGTGGTTCGAGTCGGTCGGCGGCGATGGCGGCCAGTCCTCCATCAACTATGGCAACTCGAACATCCGCATGCACACCTACTATGGCCCGCAGATCGACGTGAACTTCAACGGGACCAACCCCACGGGTTGGGACTGGACCTCCGATGTGCTCTTCGCGAGTGGCGAGGCCGCCTCGTTCTATGTTCCGCTGATTGCCGATCCGAAGACGCCCGGCACCGACTACGTCGGCATGCAGCACGTCTTCCGCACGACCGACAACGGCGGCCAGCAGGCGTATCTCGACCAGCACTGCAACGAGTACACCGGCGACTTTACCGTTTCCTGCGGCGACTGGCAGCCCCTGGGCCAGGATCTGACGGGCTCCGCCTACGGCACGGATAAGGGCGGCAGCTATGTCGTCGCTATCGCCCGCGCCAACGACGCGAGCACCATCTGGTCCGCCACCCGCCGTGGGCGCCTCTTCATCTCCCAGAATGGCAACGCCGCGGACCCGTCGGCGGTGAGCTTCACCCGCATCGACACCTCGGCGACGCCGACGCGCTTCATCAGCGGCATCGCCGTCGACCCGTCGAACCCGAACCACGCGTACGTCTCGTTCTCGGGCTACGACGCCTACGCCACGGCGGCGCACACCGCCACCGGCCACGTCTTCTCCGTGGTGTATGACCCGGCGACGCACAGCGCCACCTGGACCGACATCTCGCACGATCTCGGCGACATGCCGGTCACGGGCATCGCGTTCGACGCCAGCTCGGGCGCCATCTTCGTCTCCACGGACTTCGGCGTCGCCAAGCTCGGCGCTGGCGCCACCTCCTGGACGCTGGCCGCGCCTGGCCTCCCGACGGTCACGGTGTATGGTCTGACCTTCGATCCCGGCAGCCACCTGCTCTACGCCGCCACGCACGGCCGCGGCATCTGGCGCATCGACGCTTCGAAGATTTAGGGGCGCTTCTCGCTGCCCGGCAGGCTCGGCCATCAGGTCTAGCCTGCCGGGTGACAGACACCCGCAATTCGCCGGACTCCCTATCAAGGGGGTCCGGTTTTTTTGGCGCGTCGTCTCGCGTTCGCGTGTTTTTCGCTCCTCCCATGCGCTCCTGACATGCTGCTGTCACACGTCCGATGCACACTGGTTGTGGGCCAAGAAAGAAGCGCCCGCACGTGACACAGTTCCATAGCCAGAGACAGGAGCGCTACCACCGTGGAGACCAACCTCGACTTCGTCCTGCTGCACGTCCCCGACCTCGCCGCCGCACGCACCTTCTACACCGAGAAGCTCGGTTTCACCGTCGAAGACGAGAATCCCGGCTTTATCCAGTTTGGCCGGCCTAACGGCGCCGTCTTCGCGCTCCAGGCCGACCCCGCCGCCACGCCCCACACCGGTGTCGAGCTCTGGTGGCTCGTGCCCGACGCCGACGCCACCCACGACGTCCTCAAGGCCAAAGGAGTCCCCATCGCCGAGCCGCTCGCCGACCAACCCTTCGGCCGCACCTTCTCAGTAGCCGACCCCGCCGGCAACACCCTCTCCTTCTTCACCCTCCACAAAGACTAACGTCTCTCACCTCGCCTCACCTCGTAGGGCCGGCATCTTGCCGGCCCGCGCTCCCGCTAGACTCCCGCAAGACTCTCGCTTGCAACCGCTGGTCTCCGCGCGTCTCCGTCCGGCATCGTTCGTGCGACAGCATCCTGTCGCAGATGTTCCAACGGAGGCGCCCATGACCCTGCACATCCCCAACCGTCCCCAGGCACGGCACGCGCCATCTGGCCCGATCGACGACCTCGCCTGGTTCGCCCGCGACGACGCCCCCGTTCGCGTCGCCAATGCCGCCGTGCCCCTTGTGGATGGCCGCGCCGCTATGCTCGCCATGTGTGTCGCGTTCCTCACCGCGAAGCAGAGCATCTGGCTCGCCGACTGGGATCTCCACGCCTTCTTGGAGATGGTTCGTGGGCGCGACCAGCGCGCCGGCCCTGACGGCTCCCCCGAACAGGAGGCGCTGCTCCAACGTCTGCGTGCCGCCGGGCTCGATGACGCCGCCATCACCCAATGGACCTCCGGCTGGCTGCGTGTTGTAGACGTCCTCGGCTTCGCCGCGCGTCGAGGCGTCGAAGTTCGAGTGCTCCTCTGGGGACCCTACGATCCGTTCGGCGCCTTCCACATGGTCAACGACCCCGCCGCGCAACGTCGCATCCTCGGCTCCGTCGGCGTTGAATGCCGTCTCGACAAGAACAGCCGCTCGCCCCTCCATCTCGCGCAGGCGCTCCACCAGAAGTGCGCCGTCGTGGATGGCCGCTTCGCCTTCGTCGGCGGCGTGGACCTCACTGTCGAGAGCACCGGCGACTTCGACCGTTGGGATTCCTCACTCCATCCCTTCGACTCCAGCCTTCGCAACACCGAAGCCGGGCCTGCGCCTCACCCCTGGCACGACGTCCACGCCCTGCTCGCTGGCGTCCCCGCGCACGACGTCGAACACAACATCCGCCAGCGCTGGGACGAATCCGCGCCCCTCGGCCAGAGCACCGCGCGCCACCGCCTCCACCTCGCCACCCCGCCGCTGCGCCACTACGCACGCCAACTCCTCAGCGGCGGCGTCCGCAGCGTCACCAGGGCGATCCGGCGCGAGGAGCAGGGACATCTGCCTCCCGGCGCCGGCCCCCAGGTCGAAGGCCCCGCCGCCCGCGTGCAGATCGTCCGCACCATCCCGGCCCTCACCTATCGCTTCGCCCC
>CAYYCB010000121.1:3675-9837 GCA_964469715.1 uncultured Ktedonobacterales bacterium
CCGCCCGCGTGCAGATCGTCCGCACCATCCCGGCCCTCACCTATCGCTTCGCCCCCGCTGGCGTCCATGGCATCGTCCAGGCATACATCAGCGCCCTGCGCCAGGCGCGTCGCTTCGTCTACCTCGAAAGCCAGTACCTCTGGCTTGAGGGCTACCACGGCACCGACATCCTGCGCCTTGGCTGGCAGAGTCACTATATGCTTCCTCTTTTCGAGGCCCTGGCCGAGGCTGCCGAGCGCGGCGTCTCCGTCGCCATCGTGCTGCCAGACCATCCCAACTGCGGCCGCGCCTACACCGGCGGTGGCATCGCCTGGCTCCGCGATCACGCCCGCACCGCCGTCGCTGCGGGCCGCCTCAACGTCTACACCCTCGCCACCTCCACCGGCGCGGCTGGCGGCGTGCGCTACCGTCCCATCTACGTCCACGCCAAAGTCGGCGTCGTGGATGACCGCTGGGCTACCCTCGGGTCAGCCAACCTCAACAGCCGTGGCATGAGCCACGACGCCGAGCTGAACGTCGCCGTCCTTGACGACGACTTCGCCCGTGGCCTGCGTCTCGCCCTCTGGGCCGAGCACCTGGGCCTCCAGCGCCACGAAGAAACGGGCTGGCCCGCGCCTGCCACGCTCCCCCTGCCCGCGCCGCTCGCCTCGCCTGAGGCCGCCGGCCTATACCATCTGCTCCAAACGACGCAGGCCGGCAACACTGCTCCTGACCGCGCCTCAGACCCGCCTCGCGACGATCTCACCGCGCTGGAAGATCCCGTCGCGGGCCTCGCCCTGCTGCATCGCCACGCCAATGACAACCTTGACCGTCTCTGTCGCGGCGAGCCGTTGGTGGGCCATCTCCTACCCTACCTCGGCCACGACGAGCGCGCCCCCGGCGACCTCACCGTGGACAAAGAGTGCGGCTTCCTTGACCCGTTGCGCGAGACCCGCGAGCACATCACCGTCCGCCACCCCGGCAAATATACCTAGCGGCACACGTCCTCAGGCAGTCATACCGATTTCCTCTGGGGTATTGGTATGCCGTGAGGGCTTCAGCCTGCCGCACGCCCTGCGCCGGCTCTTTCAGGGCCGCGACCGCACACGAACAACACCCCACCCGGACTCACTGTCACGCCTCGCCGCGCGCGGCGAGAAACGCCTCGACCTCACCGGCGCTCGGAACCGCTTCTTGAGCGCCCGGCCGCGTGATGGCGAGTGCCGCCGCCGCCTGAGAACGGCGCAGCGCCTGTTCGCCTGACAGCGTGAGCGACGCCACCGCGTAGAAGCCGATGAACGTGTCGCCCGCCCCCGTCGTGTCCACCACCTCCACCGGGAACGCGGGCGCGATGATCGAGCGGCCTTCGCGCCCGTCGTAGAGGACCGCGCCCCGATCGCCGAGCGTGATGAGAACCCGCCGTGGGCCGAGGGCGGCCAGCTCGCGCGCGGCCTGCGCTGCCTCCGCCACGGTATCGAGCGTCCGCCCCACCAGCGTCCCCGCCTCTAGCTCATTGGCGACGAGCGAGTCCACCAGCCCGTAGACCTCGTCGGAGAGCCGGCGTACCGGCGCCGGGTTGCAGATGACCGGCACGCCGTGGTCGTGCGCCAGCCGCATCGCCGCCAGCGTCGTCTCCCACGGAATCTCATTCTGCACGAGCAGCGCCTGCGCCTCCACGATAGTCGCGGCATGTCGCCCTACATCGTTGGGCGTGAGCATCGCGTTGGCGCCTGGCGAGAGCACAATCGTGTTCTGGCCCGCCGCATCGACCGTAATGGTCGCCTGGCCGCTGGTGCTTTCCTTCCGCTCCAGCGCCTCCACCTCCACACCTGCCGAGCGTAGGGCCTCGCGCAACGTGACGGCGAATGCATCTGTGCCGACAGCGCCGATCATGGCGACCTCGCCCCCGCCCGCCGCCGCCGCGACCGCCTGATTCGCGCCTTTCCCACCGGCATGGTACGCGGTGTTCAGCGCCCGCACCGTCTCACCCGGCCGCGGGAAGGTCTGTACGCGATTGACGACGTCCATATTCACACTGCCGACGACGGCGATCCGCGGCTGAACCGGCCTCCCCATTGGCCCCTCCTCATCCGAGTGCGGCGCCAGCTCTGGTCCGGCGCCGCACTCGGCGGATATAACTAGAAGCCCGTGAAGGTGGTGCCCTTCGTGACGAGCTGCAACGGCGAGCTGATCGTCGAGGGGATAGACTCCCCCTGGATCACCTTCATCGCGTTTTGCACACCCAGCGGACTTTCTTGAGTTGGTTGCTGCATGATGTCGGCGTAGATCAGCTCTGCTGCACATCGTTGACGATTTCCTGCTCGCCGTCAATGCCGATGATATCAATGCCGCTCTTACCCGCCTGCTGAATGACCTTAAGCTGCTCGCGCGCGATCAGTTCGATAGGTCTGTCCAGCAGCGCCCGAAGCGGTTGTAGTAGGCGGGGTGTCCTCCTGCGGCTCGCCGGCGAGCGCGGCGGATTCGATGGGTAGCTCGCTCAAAATCGATGACCGTTCTCCGCCCCTCATCGAGCGCCTCTTGCAGCGCCAGCCTCATCTCTTCCGCCGGCTTCGCGAATGGAAATTCCACATCTCGTCAAAGAATGCGACGCACACAACGCTTCTTATACTAATTTCGTCTCGGTTGTTGGAGTGTCTCTCAGGGCTTCAGCCCGCCTGATACTGATTACATCTGAGTTGTTGATATATCTCAAGGGCTGTAGCCCACCTCGCGCCTTGCGCCGGCCCCTTCAGGGCCGCGACCTCACCTGCCACCTGCTCGCGTCGCACCCTGCGCCGGCAGTTTCACTGCCGCGACGACAAACTACAACAACCCAACCCAAATCAGTATTGGCCCTCCGCTCAAGTGCGCTGTGTGGATGCGCGAACGATCCAGCGCAACCACTCATCACCGCCCGCCCGCCAGAATACCCTCGCGGCGAAATTCGTGGCGGGAGATGACAGGCTTTGACGGGACTTGACGGGAGATGAGGGCCATCGGCCGGCCGACCCGCCTCCCGCCGCTGTGCTACGCTACACCCACGCCTCTCGCTCACCACGTCGCCCGCCTCGCCCGCCGGGTGTTCCCGACCCGTCGTTGTGTCCCGCCCGCCCCGGCATTCATGCCGCCGTCCCGTGCCCTGGCCATTCATGGTCAGGATCTCCCCCCCTCGCCCAGCCGCGAAAGGCCGCCCGCATGTACGCCACATTGCCGCATTGCCGCATTGCCGCATTGCCGCATTGCCGCGCAAATCCCGCCAAGCGCCCAAGAAATCGACATCGGCGCGGAAAAAGCGGCAAGAATGGCAATCCGCACTGCCGCGGTCAAGAATACCCGCTCGTCGCGAAATTCATCTCACGTTGCGAAAATCGGCCATCATTGGCCACACCACATACCCCACGCCGTGAACATTCGCCAATTCCTCGCCCCATCCGGCATTCATGCCGCCGCCCCCGTGCCCTGCCCGTTCAGGGGCAGGAATCGGAACATCGTCGCCATGCCCTGCCCGTTCACGGGGCAGGAATCGGAGTGTTATCGGTGAACGGGCAGGATTCGGATCGCCGCCACGGACAAAAATCGTATGTGCGACGAAATTTCGGCCACAAACGGCCACGCTGCCAACAACGTATACTGCACCAATCACACCGCTGAAAGAGGGTGGACACACATGACCGTCGCCAGACCGAGCGAAACCGCCGAAGCCCAGGCCCTGCTCGAAAAGCTCGTGCGCCAGCCCAGCATCGCCGCGCAGAACATCGGCATCGCCGAGATGGCCGACCTTGTCGAGGCCGAGCTTCGCGCCACCGGCTTCGTCACCGAGCGCTTCTCCATCCCCGGCGCGCCGCCCATCATCTTCGGCGAGCTCAAGGGCGGACCCTATACCATCCTCCTCTACGACCACTACGACGTTCAGCCGCCCGAACCGCTCGATCTCTGGGAATCGCCGCCATTCGAGCCTACCGTCCGAGACGGCAAGCTCTACGCCCGCGGCGCCAGCGACGACAAAGGCGAGATCGCCGCCCGCCTCACCGCTATCCGTGCCCTGCGCGCCGAGTTGGGCGAGCTGCCCATCACCCTGAAATACATCATCGAGGGTGAAGAGGAGATCGGCAGCTTCCACTTCGAAGAGATCATCAAGCCCCACGCCGCAAAGCTCAAGGCCGACGCCGGCCTCTGGGAAGGCTCCGGTTTCTCCCCCGATGACCGCCCCGACCTCGCCCACGGCTTCAAGGGCATGCTCTACGTCCAGCTTGACGTCGAAGGTCTCGGCCGCGACGCCCACTCCGGCGGAGCGCCCGTCCTCCCCAGCGCCGCCTGGCGCCTCGTCCAGGCTCTCGCCACCATCAAAGGCCCCGACGGCACGGTCCACATTCCTGGCTTCTATGACGCCGTTCGCGCCCCCACCGAAGCCCAGCTTGACGCATTGCGCGACCAGCCCGATACCGATAAGGAGATGAAAGAGACCTACGGCATCGAGCGCTTCGTGGACAATCTCTCAGGCTTCGAGCTGCGCCAGCGCCAGGCCTTCGCCCCCACCTGTAACATCGCCGGCCTCCTCAGCGGCTACACCGGCGTAGGCGTCAAGACTGTCCTGCCCGCCAAGGCCATGTGCAAGATCGACTTCCGCCTCGTCCCCGACCAGCATCCCGACGACATCCTCGCCAAGCTCAAGGCCCATCTGGAGGCCGAGGGCTACGGCGACGTCCGTGTCACGCTGCTCGGCACCGCCGAACCCATTGTCCTCCCGCTCGAAGACCCCTTCGCCCAAAAAATCGCCCGTATCGCCCAGGATTTCGCCGGCAAGCCGCCGGTAATCGTCCCGCTGGTCGGTGGCAGCCTTCCCCTGCTCGGTGCCATCAAGCGCCACGTAGGCATCCCCGGCCTCTCCGTCCCCGGCGACCCGGTCTATTGGGCCAACGGCGCGCACTCCCCCAATGAGCACATCCGCCTCGAAGACCTCGCCCGCGCCGTCGCCTTCAACCGCCACCTCTTCGCATCCCTCGGCAAGGAGGACTGACGCCGGCCTGCATTCCCGCAGTGCCAGCATCTCGCGCTTCTCCAGTGGGGATATTCCTATTCACCCCACCGGAGAAGCGCCCCGTTCCGCATCTCCCGACACCCATCCATCCCATCCACACACAGTCTTAACATGGCCGCGCTAGACTCTCCGATGATGCGTGCGGGTGATTGGGGTGGCGAGGCGGCGAATGGACGGCATCCTCAACTGGGCGCAGGGCCTGCCTGTGGGCTGGCTCTATGCCTTCATCTTCGCCTGGCTCTTCGTCGAAAGCACCGGATTCCCCATCTCCGACGAGCCGTTGCTTCTGCTCGCGGGCTACCTCTCCCACATCCATCGGCTCGATCTCGGCGCGACGCTCGCCCTCGCCCTCTCCGGTAAGGTCGCCGCCTCATGTGTGGCCTATTGGATTGGCCGCCACATCTCCCTCCTGCGTCTCGCCCGCCCCGCCACACGGCCTGCGCGCGGGCTGCGTCGTTGGCTCTATCCTATCCGTCCGACAGAAAGCCTCGTGCTTGCCTCCGAACGGCGCTTCCGCGGGCAAGGTGTCTGGGGCGTCTTCGTCGGCCGCCTCATCCCCGTTGTCCGCAGCTTCATCAGCTATCCAGCCGGCGCGGCGCGCATGCCCTTTGGCCTCTTCCTCGCCGCCACCACTGCCGGCTCCCTCCTCTGGATCGCCACCTGGACCCTGCTCGGCGAAGCGCTTGGCAAGTCCTACGAGGTTGCCCTTACCCGTTGGGGCAGTCTAAGCTGGCTCGTGCTCGCGGCTTTCCTCCTCGCCCTCGGCGTCCTCTGGCTCGTGAGCCATCGCCGCGCCCAACGCCCTCTCCAGACCACTCGCGAGGACCCTCCCACCGCGAGTCGCACCCCGGCCTCAAAGCCATAGGTACGTGCTCGCCCCCAATCCCGCCTGCCTCAAACCGTTTTCGTACGGGGTGTTGGGGGATCGTGAGGGCTTTAGCCCGCGTCGCGCCCTGCGCCGGCCCCTTCAGGGCCGCGACGACACCCGCCACCTGCCCACCCGCAGTCGGTATCACACGGGATTGGCGAGACCGTTGTCGTTGGGCGGCGCGTCCGTGTCCTTTACTGCATGTGCAATTGCAACAGCCCAGACCGCGCCCGCGTCGCCATCTCCACCTGCCGTGCCGTCTGCTCCACCTTCTGCG
>CAYYCB010000122.1:0-2527 GCA_964469715.1 uncultured Ktedonobacterales bacterium
CCTTGTGTGCGAAGTGGCATCGCGCTTGCTCGGTTTCGCTCCACTCAGGTGACATGCCCCGCACGATACTGCGCGCGGAGGGCGCCTGGGGAAAGGAGACGGCGATGTTCTGGCGGCAGAAGCGAACGGGGCGTGCGCGGGAAGGCGCCGCTGGGGCGATACTCATCCAGCGCCAGGTCGGCGCGCCGCTGCGTGAGGGCGCGCGGCTCGCGCATCGTGCGGCCGCGGGAGCGGCTGAGGAGAAGGTGCTCATGATGCACTTGCTCTCCGGCGCGCCGGGGGAGACGAATCCCCTCCCCGCGCTCGAACGGAACGCCACGTCGCCAGCGGGGGCGGCGGCTGATAATCGCCGCGAGGAGTGGTCTGTGGGTAGAAGTGATGAGCACGAGTACGAGCATGAGGGAGGCGCCGCATGGCACACAATTGGACCCCGCTGACGCTACGGACCCTCTCGGAGATGCTCGACCGATTGGGCGTCCGCTACGAGGCCGAGGGCGCCTACCTGCGGACCAGCTTCGAAGGTGTGCGGCTTGCCTTCGCCGTGGATGAGGCGCGTCAGGTTCTGCTTCTCCTCATCCCCGTCTCCATCGGGCGCGGTATGCCCGGCTCCGCGGCCGAGTTGGCCGAGGAGGAACAGGCGGCAGCCGCCTATATGCTCGCCGCCAACTACCGCATGCTCGTGGGCCGCTTCGAGCGCGACCATACGGACGGCGAGACGCGCTTCACGCTGAGCATCCCCCTTCTGGAAAGCGTGCTCACCGAGATGCAGCTCAAGTACGCCATCGTCGCCGCCGTCGCTGCCGTGCAAATGCACGTGCCGGTGATCGCCGCGCTCCTTCTGGGGCAGATCACGTTGCGCCGCGCCCTGGAGATGCTCGATCACGACGACTTCCCGCCCGCCATGACGGCGTGAACCGCTGAAGGTGGGCGTGCTATTAAGCGTCAGCGGTGAACGTGCGTCTTTCGGGCCGGTTCCACCTCTTTATATGGAGGCGTCAACGAACCCCGCATCACGCGGTCCGTCAGGCGGCAATGGCATGTCTGGGTCCACTACTTAACATAAGAATATGTGCTAGCCGACCGAGACGGACGGCGGGGGCCTCCTCTCCCCTGGGCAAACGGTTGCCCTCTCGCGTACACTGGGCACAACGACGCGGCGGCGATGTGCCCACGCCGTCCTGGCCACCGTAGAGGAGTTCAGTCTAATGCCGCATCCCGCCGCCGCGCTGCTCACGAAGCCTGCCCTTGAGCTTGCCGCGTTGGTCCGCTCCGGCCAGGTTGCGAGCCGCGAGCTTGTCGAAGCTGCCCTTGAGCGTGCAGAAGCTCAGGCTCATCTCAACATCTTCACCCTGCTCGACGCCGAGCAGGCGCTCACCGCCGCTGAGGGCGTTCGGCCAGGCGACCCGCGCCCCTTCGCCGGAGTGCCCATCGCCATCAAGGAGCTTAACGCCGTCGCCGGCCAGCGGCTCACGATGGGGTCTGACATCTTTGGCGACTACGCCCCGACCTATGACGACAACATCGTGCGGCGCTTGCGCGACGCCGGTTTCATCTCCATTGGCCGCACCTCCGCCCCCGAGTTCGGCATTGTCCCTGTCACCGAGCCGCGCCGCTTCGGTCCAACGCGCAACCCGTGGGATCCGTCGCGCACTCCCGGCGGCTCCTCAGGAGGCGCCGCGGCGGCTGTCGCGGCCGGCATTCTCCCCGTCGCCCAGGGCAGCGACGGCGCGGGCTCCATCCGCATCCCTGCCGCTTGCTGCGGGCTCGTCGGCCTCAAGGCCAGCCGCGGGCGCATCTCTTCCAGTCCGGCCGTTGGCGACAACTTCATGGGTACTGGCGGCGTGCTCACGCGGACCGTTGCCGACTCCGCCGCCATCCTCGACGTCTTGCAGGGCTATGAGCCAGGAGACGCCACCTGGGCGCCGCCGCCCGCTGAACCCTTCGCCGAGGCCGCGAAGCGCCCGTCGCGCCGCCTGCGTGTTGCCGTCACCACTCAGCCGCCGATAGACGTGCCGATGGAGCCTCTGGCCGTGCAGGCCGTTCGCGATGCCGCGGGGCTGCTCGCCTCGCTAGGCCATGAAATCGTCGAGGCCACGCCCCCGGACTGGCGTACTGACTCCCTCTTTCCGACGTTCATGGCGTTGTGGGGCGCGGGCATCGCCACCGGCGTTCGCACTGGCTGCTACGTGGCGAGACGCGCGGCCAGCCCGGAGCTGGTTGAGGCGCTGACGTGGGGTTTCTACGAGTTGGGCATGTCGAAGGCGGCTCCCGAGGTGCTGGAGGCCACCGCCACGCTCCAGGGCTACGCTCGCCGCCTCGTCTCCTTCTTCTGCGGAGGCGGCATAGACGTCATGCTCACGCCCACGCTGAATCAGCGCCCGCTGCCTGTCGGCTATCTCGATACCACTGCTCCAGACTGGCAGGTCCAGTTTCAGAAGGCCGTACATTTCACGCCTTTCACCGCCGTCTGGAACGTCACCGGCCAGCCCGCGATCTCTATTCCGCTTTACGAGGGCCCTGACGGACT
>CAYYCB010000122.1:2627-9802 GCA_964469715.1 uncultured Ktedonobacterales bacterium
ACGTCACCGGCCAGCCCGCGATCTCTATTCCGCTTTACGAGGGCCCTGACGGACTGCCGCTCGCGGTGCAGATTGCCGGACGTCCTCTGGAGGAGGCGACCCTACTCCAGCTCGCGGCCGAACTGGAGGCGACCCGTCCCTGGGTCGCCCGCCAACCCGCCGAGCGATAGCATTTGTTCCTCGATCCGTGTGATTCAATATTTCTCGGCTGGCTGGCGAGGATGTGGCGGCCCGGTGGTCGTCATGTGTTTCCGCTTGAAACCGGCACGTATCCTGCTGCCCAAGACTGAGACATGAGCGAGCGTACGGCAATACACCGGAAACGAGAGGCGCATGAGCGGACGACGTCCAGCCCCGATGGCCAGTGCCACAGCCACGCTGCGGCTCCTGCGCACCATTGCCGTGCTCGGCCCCCGTCTGCATGAGTCATCGGGCGCGGCCAGTCCTAACACCCTCTATGCCCTCGTCTGCGACTCGTTGCGCTCCTGCGAGCTCGCCGCCCACATCGCGCGGTTTGATGAGGACGGCGCCCTGCGTATTGTCGCTCACAGCCTCAGCCCCGACATGCTCTCAGCCATCGAGGGGCTTGTCGGCAAGCCGCTTCTCGGCTTTCCCATCGTCTCTCCCTTCTACGACGCCGTGCGGAAGGCGGGCGAGGCTGTGGAAGTCGAGGACATAGCAAGCATCATAGAGCCTATCGTCCCCTACCTGACCGCCGAGCAGCGGGCGGAACTGACGCGGCAGGCGGGAGCCGAGTGCGCGCTCATCGCTCCGCTCTTCTCCGGGGGAAGCGCCGGCGGCATGCTCACGGTCTGGGGCCCGCGCGACCGGCTTGGGCGCCACGACATCCCCGCGCTGGCGGCGCTCGCCGCGCAAGTCGGCATTGCCCTTGAGAATGGGCGACTGCTGCGCCAGGCCGAAGAAGAACACGCTCGCTGGCGCGCAACGGTGGACTCGATGGAGGAGCTAGTCATCACCTGCGATCCGGCTGGCCGCATCACTTACCTGAACGCCGCAGCCCAGCGTGCTTTCGATGCGCTCGGTCTGCTCCTTCCAGGCGACTATTTTTTGGATGCGAGCGGCCTCGCCCACGCTGACGGATCGCCGTATACGCGCCACGAGCTGCCCCTGGAGGTCGCGCGCCGTTCGGGCGAGTCGGTGAGCGATATGGTTGTCATCTTGCGCGGAGTTGAAGGCGCCGCGGACCGTCACACGCTCTGGTCGGCTTCTCCAGTTTGCCTGCCTGGCGGAGCGGTGCTCGGCGCTGTTGCCACGGGGCGCGACGTCACCGGCCAGCGCCTGCTTGAAGAGATGAACCGTGCCGCGCTGGACGTGCTCTTGCGGGTCGCCGCCATCGTGACGGAACCGGCGGAAGCCGTGACCCTTCTGGAGCGTCTCGCGGAGGCCCTGAATGGACTCGCGGCGGTGGAGCAGACACATGCCATGCTGATTCACCGCGAGCGGCTGGAGCCTCTCGCCATCTTCGGCGTCTCGCCCGGCGTCGCGCGGGCCTGGGATGCCGCCGTGCACGCCTGGACTCCCGATCCGTCGGTTGTCGGCCCGCTCCTCGATTGGTTCCGCGCGGGCCATCTCCTGACGCAGGACTTCACGCAGGAGAAGGCCATCATCTCCACCGTCGCCATAGAGAGCGCTCACATCCGCGCGGCGATCACGGCGCCCGTCCTGGCTGGCGGCGAGCTAGTGGGGTTGCTGACGATCTCGCGTTCGCGTCCGCCGGCGCCCGACGTCCCCACGCTCTTCGCGCCCTGGGACCAGGCGCTGCTTGCTGGCGTGGCGCGCCTCGCCGGAGAAGCGCTGGAGCGCCGGCGACTGACCGAGCAGCTCGTGGCCACCGAGGCCGCGCGGCAGGCCGCCGTGGAGGCGACACACCAGCGCGACGAGTTCCTGGGCGTGGCGAGCCATGAGCTACGGACTCCGCTCACCTCTATCCGCATGAACGTGCAGCTCGCGGGACGGCGGTTGGGCGAGGCCGGCGACGAGCGGACACGCGATCTGCTGCGGCGCACCGAGCGGCAAATCTCTCGGATGACGCGCCTCGTCGAAGATCTCGTGGATGCCGCGCGCATCGCCGCCGACAAGCTGGAGCTCCATCCTGAGGACTTCGATCTACGGGCCGTCGTCACGGAGGCGGTCGAGGAACAGCGTCAGGTGGCGACGGCCAGGCGCATCCGGCTGGAGATGCCAGAGCGAGCGGTCACGGTACGGGGCGACCCGGCGCGCATCGGCCAGGTGGTCACCAATTACCTCACCAACGCCCTCAAGTATTCGCCGGCGGAGGCCCCTGTGGAGGTGCGTCTCATGTCGGATGGGTGCGTGGCGCGGCTCTCGGTCCGTGATCGTGGGCCGGGGCTACCCCTGGAGGAGCAGGCGCACATTTGGGAGCGTTTTCATCAGGTCCAGGGTGTGCGCGTGCAGACCGGCTCCGGCGTGGGCCTCGGCCTGGGCCTCTATATTAGCCGGACCATCATCGAGCGGCAGGATGGTCGCGTCGGCGTGGCGAGCGCGCTGGGCGAGGGCGCCACCTTCTGGTTCGAGCTACTGGTGACGGATAATGCCATGAAACGGAGCCGGGGCTGAGGAAGGGAGGCGACTCTATGCGGATCGCCATCGGCAGCGACGAGCGGTCGCATCTGACGGACTTCCTACTGGAGGAGCTGCGGCGGCGTGGGCATGAGCCGGTGCCGTTCGGCCCGCTGGCGGGCGGCGGCGAGGAGGATTGGCCGATAGTCTGCGGCGCCGTGGCGCGGGCCGTGGCGGCGGGCCAGGCCGATGAGGGCGTCGTCTGCTGCTGGACGGGCACCGGCGCCTCCATCGCCGCGAATAAGGTGGCTGGCGTTCGCGCCGCGCTCTGCGGCGACGCCGAGACGGCCCGCGGCGCGCGCACCTGGAATGCCGCCAACGTCCTCGCGCTCAGCCTGCGCGCGACCTCTGAGCCTGTCGCGAAAGAGATTCTCGACGCCTGGTTCGCCACGCCCTATGCCGAGGACGAGTGGAACCGCAAGCAGGTTGAGCGCATTCGCGCGTTGGATGAAGCGCGCGAACGGCCAGCCGATGCGTGAGCCGCCGGATATTCCAGAGGGACATCTGCGTGCCTGCTTACGGGAGCAGTATGACCTCTCCCCCGTCACCTTCGAGTTTCTTCCGCTGGGGCTTGACAGCAGGGCCGGAGTGTATCGGGTGGTGTGCGAGCGGGGCGCGCCCCTTCTGCTCAAGGTGAAGTCGGGGCCGCATTACGCGCCAAGCTGTCTCGTGCCGCGCTACCTCCGCGACCAGGGGATTCCGGAGGTGGTGGCGCCCCTCCCTACAACGCGAGACGCCTTGTGGACCCAGATACTGGCCGGAGATCGGGCAGACTGGGTGGTGACTGTATACCCTTTCGTCGAGGGATATACCGGCTGGAAACCGGCGCTGACGGAGGCGCAGTGGGAGGCGGTAGGGACGGCCGTCAAGCAGATTCATCGGGTCATGCCGCCACCAGATGGTTTCGAGTCCCTGCGCAAAGAGACCTTCGACGCGAGCGCGTATGGCAGTTGGGTGCGCGCGTTCGACGAGGAGCATATGCGGGCGACGGGCGGGGGCTTCGCCGAGCAAGCGCTACGCGCGGTTTGGGTGGAGCACCGGCCCGCACTCTATAAGGTACTGACCGTGCTAGAGGGGCTGGCGGACGTGCTCAGAGGGCAGTCGGGGCCGCAGGTCATCTGCCACGCCGACCTGCATCCGGGGAACATCATTCGCGACCATGCCAGTCGCGTGTTCGTGATCGATTGGGACGACGTGATGCTGGCCCCCAAGGAGCGCGATTTCATCTTCATCCGGGAGGCGCCGGAGAATGGCCCCACGGGTACGGATGTAGGCATGCCGCCGTTTTTCCGAGGGTATGGCCCGGTGGAGATCGACTGGGTCGCGCTCACGTACTATCGCTGCGAGCGCGTCGTGCAGGACGTGATCGAATACGCGCGGGAGATATTCTTCCGCGATGATTTGGGAGACGCGACCAAGGCCGATTCCGTCCGATACTTCGGCCTCACCTTTGCTCCAGGCGGCAATGCCGACGCGGTATGGGCTGCAGCGACCCACCTGCCCGCGGACCTCAGATTCCGCGATGACGCGGTGTCGTGACGATGCGTGTGCATCGCTCCTGGCATGAAAACCCGTGGATATGGAATGGAGTGGCTGAGTCCGCCTCGCCAACGCGCCTAGTCGAAGCGGCGCTCGACCTGCTCGATGGCGCGCATGACGGAGTCGAGGCTGAACGGTTTGCGCACGATGGGGACGGAGAGTGCGGTCAGCAGCTCGGCGAAGGCTGGCTGGGCGGGGAGCGTGTTGGCGGTGACGAGGACGAAGGCGTGGCGCTCGGCGAGGGCGGGATCGGCGGCGACGGCGCGGAGCACGTCTTCGCCCGAGACTCGCGGCATGCGAAGGTCGAGCAGGACGATGAGCGATTCGGCGCTAGCATGGAGGGCGGATAGCGCTTCTTGCCCGTTCTCCGCCTCCGCGGGGAGATAGCCTTCGTCAGTGAGCAAGTCGCGCAGGGCCTCGCGGATATCTGGCTCGTCGTCCACGATGAGGACGTGGCCGCGATATGCCTGCCTGGGGCGCCAGGGTTGCGCGAGCGGGTGCGCGTCTTCGGCATCCGTATCGGCGCTGTCTGAGCGGGTTGGGTCTTTGAACAGGAGCGCATAGGGATCAAGCGACTCGACGTCGAACTCGGCCACGGCGGCGAGCATGCGATCCCCTCTCCCGCCGGCAGTGGCGACGCGAGCTCGCGAGGCGAGCGACTATCATGATACGACCTATTATGTGCATTAATAGCACGCCCATTTGAACAAGGCAAGTGAACAAGCGATAGAAGACTGCCGCCGATTCGAGAATCCGGGCGCCAAACGGGTCGGCGGGACTGCGCAGGAGCGCGGCATACCTTCTGCAAACCGACCATTTGCCTGAAGGATATTGGGCGATAGGCGCGGGCAGATTGCCCAGAGGGCCTCCGCCAGAGTCGAATCCTTCGATGGGAGGCATCATGCGCTGGTTTCTCTCGTTCGTAGCCGGCATTCTGGCGCTGGCCTTAGTGATCTGCGGGATCATCTTTGTCGTCGAGAACGCCATGACCCGCAGCTATTCGTTCCTGGGGGCCACGATGAGCCTGCCGCTCTGGGCCGTCCTCGGGCTGGCGGCGCTGACTGGCTTCCTCATCGCGTTGTTGGTGGTCACGCCGGCCCGTGTCGCCGCCGACGCGAGCCACGCGGAGCTGCGCTCCCACGCGCGCCGGTTGGACCGCGACCTGACCGACACGCGCACCGCCAACGAGCGACTTCAGTCGCGGCTTACGACGCTCCAGGCGGAGCATGCCGTGGCGACGCGTGAGCGCGACGTCTATCGGGAGCGCTTCGACGGGCTGCGCGCGGCGCCGCCGGAGCCCGAGGAAAGGGAACGGGCCGAGAGCCTGGTTCCCGCGTCCGCACCTCAGGCGACTCCGGAGACTGCCGCCGCTCCGCAGGAATCCGTCGTCGAGCGGCGTGAGACGGACGTGGTCACACCGGGTCAGGTGGAGACGGCGCGTGAGAGCGAGCCTGCCGCCGCCCCGGCATCGCAGGGCGGACTCGGCGAGCGGCTGCGCACGCTCTTCGGCAAGCCGGACGTGGCAAACCAGGACGAGACGCCGCAGGGGCCAGCCGTCCCGGCCTAGCGTATCCGGTTGGTACCGCGCCAGTGGCGCTCCCTGTTTGACGTTCGAGGCATCCCGACATCGGAGTGCGGGATGCCTCTTGCTGTTTGAACCCTGCTGGCGTTGATCTCGCGGCAGGGTGCAATGTGAAAGGGAGGGCGCCCTCGTCGGAACGCGACTCCTACGCCGGTTGACAGCCTTGTCTACACGCGGCTAGAGTGCTGGCGAGATGGGTTGAGTCCGCGCGTCTAGGAGGGCGGGATGGTGAACGATCAGGCGCTGCTCATTGGGCTAGGCGCAGCGGTAGGCGTGCTGTTGCTGGCACTCGCGCTGGTGATGGGCCTTCTGCTTGGGCGATCGCGGGGACGGCAGGTGGTCCAGGTGGCGAAAGGCGATCTCGTCCCGCTCGGGCCTGGGGCGGAGGCGCTGGCGCCAGTGCTGCAGGATCTGCGCGCCGAGCTGCGCGGGGCCATCGCGACGCTTGATCAGAAGGTCCTTGATGTGCAGGGCCGCGTGACGGAAGATGCGGTGGCCGGGCAGGCGCGGCGCGGCGCGGAGGATCGCGCGTGGGAGTCGATTCAGCGGGTGGAGACGGCGCTCGCAGGGCTGGGGCAATCCTCCTCGACAATACAGCAGACGTTGCAGGATCAGGTGACGAGCGCGCTCCGCGAGATCAACGCCATCAAAGCCGCCCAGACCGAGGAGCGCCAGCGCTGGGCTGAGGAGGATCGGGCCTTCCACTCGCTGCAACGTCTGACGTCCGTGATGCTCGGCTCGAAGCGCGCGGGCGAGACCGGCGAGCGGCTGGTGCAGGAGGCGCTGGGCAATCTGCCGCAGCAGTGGCTGATCCCCAATCATCGCGTCAACGGCAAGTCGGTCGAATTCGCGGTGCGCCTGCCGGATGGGCACATCCTGCCTATAGATAGCAAGGTGGTGGCACGCGAGGAGCTGGCCTCACTCGATCAGGCCGATGATGACCGGCGCCGGTCGTTGGAGCGGACCATCCGGGAGAAGGTGGGAGCGAAGGCGGCAGAGGTGCGCCAGTATCTCGATGAGCGGTCGGTTGGGTTTGGCATTGCGGCCGTGCCCGATGCGGCCTACAGCGTCTGCGGCCCAATCCTCTCGCGCACCTACCATGAGCAGCAGGTGTTGCTGGTACCCTATAGCCTTCTGCTGCCGTTTGTGCTGATGGTCTACGAGCAGCACAGGCATGCGGGGGTGGATATGGACGCCGAGCGGCAGGCGCGTCTGCTCGCCGCGGCGCAGGCCCACCTTGAGCGGGCTCAGCACGAGATCAACGGACGCATGGGCACGGCGCTGAAGCAGCTCGCAAGCGGCCACGAGGAGCTAGCGGGCGAGCTGGCCGACGCGGCGCGGGCGTTGGGGCAGATTCGGGCGCGAGCCGAGGCAGGCGCGAATTAGTCATCTGCGGAGGGCGCGAGGGGCGGATAGGCAGCACAGAGGCCGGGGACAATCTCCCCGGCCTCTG
>CAYYCB010000123.1:0-9729 GCA_964469715.1 uncultured Ktedonobacterales bacterium
GCGCTGGCCCGCGCTACGAGATAGACGCCCGCCGTCACCATTGTGGCGGCGTGGATGAGCGCGCTGACCGGCGTGGGACCTTCCATCGCGTCCGGCAGCCAGACGTGCAGCGGGAGCTGCGCCGATTTGGCGATGGCCGCCACGAGGAGCAGGAGGGCGATGGCGGTGATAGTCGTAGGCTCATGTTGGGCGAACAAGGCGACAGGCACGCCCGAGGCGCACGTTACAGGTCGACAACTCGGCGATACCGCCACGAATGATAAGAGCTGGTTGTAGGCGAGCGTGCCGAAGTTCTTGAAGAGCAAGAAGATAGCGAGCATCAGGCCCACGTCGCCGATGACGTTGACGACGAACGCCTTTCTGGCGGCGGCGACGGCCGATGGGCGGGTATACCAGAAGCCGATGAGCAGGAAGGACGCGAGGCCGACTCCACCCCAGCCGACGAGCAGGAAGAGGAAGTTATCCGCCGCGACGAGCAGCGTCATGGCGAAGACGAACAGGTTGAGGAAGGCGAAGAAGCGCCAGTAGCCTGGATCGTCCTCCATGTAGCCGGTGGAATAGACGTGGATGAGGAAACCGACGCCGGTCACGATCAGCAGCATGATCGCTGAGAGCGGGTCAGAGAGCAGGCCGAAGTTAATGGAGAGCCGGCCAGATGAGAGCCAGTTGAAGATGGCCACGTCACCGTTGCGTCCCGTGGCGGACTCTCCGACCATTGAGACGAAATCGGCGAAGGCGGCGACGAAGGCGAGCGCCACCGTGCCGCAGCCGATCAGGGATATGGCCGCACGCGGCAGCGCACGCCCGATGAGGCCGAGCAGGACAAAGCCCGCCAGCGGCAACGCCAGAATCCACGGCGTCAGGTTCAGCATATGCCCCGCCTTAGCCCTTCAGAGTGTTGAGCTCGTCCACGTCCACATTGCGGCGCGAGCGGAAGATTGACACGATGATGGCCAGCCCGACCACGACCTCGGCGGCGGCTACGGTGAGGACGAGGAAGACGAATATCCAACCGTCCACCGAGTTGAGGAAGTGGGCGAAAGCCATGAACGAGAGATTGACTGCGTTGAGCATCAGCTCGATGCACATGAACATCACGAGCGGGTTGCGCCGCACCAGCACGCCGACGGCGCCAATGGTGAAGAGCAGGGCGCTCACAATCAGATATGGATTCACCGAGTCCACGGCGACCTCCTACTCTCGCTCGCGGCTGGAGATGCGCCGCCCCAGGACGACCGCGCCGAGCACAGCGACCACCAACAACAGGCTTGTGACCTCGAATGGGAACGCGAAGCCGTGAAACAGCGCCAGACCGAACGTCTCGGTGTTGCCGCTGAGCGTCACATGCTCGTTCAAGCCATTCCCGGCGATGTCGCGGGCCACGGACCCGTTGAGAATGGCGTAGATGAGTCCTCCAGCGAGGATGACGGCCATGCCGATGCCCGCGCTCCATTGCCAGCGCAGCCGGTCATTCCCAGCGGTGTCGCCGGTGTCGGGCGTGAGCATCGTGACGACGAAGAGGAAGAGCACCATCACGGCGCCGGCATAGATGAGCACCTGGATGGTGGCGATGAAGATGGCGTTGAGTGTCAGGAAGAAGAATGCCAGGCTCAGCAGATTGGCGATGAGGCTGAGCATGCTGTAGACGGCGTTGCGGAAGAGCACGACACCAAGCGCCGAGCCTACCGCGGCCACAGCGAGGACCCAGAACGCGATCTGACCTATGGGCATGGGCGGCCTACTCTTCCTTCCCCGTCTGGTGGCTGGGGGCATCGGTGGCCCCCTCAACCGTCGCAGGTGTATCCGTTAGCAGGATCTCCTGCTCGGCGGGTAGATCGCCCTGGCCTACTGCCGCGGCGGATGCCCGCAAGCCGTCGAAGTAGCCCTGCCGGCCAGGTACGGGGGTCTGCGTCTCGGGTGGCGGCTCAGACGTCCATGCTTCGAGCGAGCCGCGCGTCGCGCTGCCCAATGGCTCTAGCAACTGCTCTTTGTGGTACACGAGGTCTTCGGGGTGGGTGCTGGATATCTCGTAGATGCGCTCAAGCGTGATGGCGCCGGTGGGGCATGCCTGCTCGCAGTAGCCGCAGAAGATGCAGCGCAGCAGATTCACGTCGAAGACGCGGGCATAGCGCTCTCCCGGCGATACGCGGTTCTCCTCCGAGTTCTCATCGGCCTCGATGTAGATGGCGTCGGCGGGGCAGGCGCCCGCGCAGAGGAAGCATCCGACGCAGCGCTCCAGCCCGTTGTCGTAGCGATGGAGCACGTGACGGCCGCGGAAGCGGGCCGGGAGCGACCGCTTCTCCTCCGGATAGCTGACCGTCGTCGGCTTCTTGCCGAACTCTTTGAGGGTCGTACCGAGACCCTTCAGCATGTCCATCGCCATCTATTGCACACCTTTTATACTGGATGGTCAATTGCCGTTTTTGCCGTTTTTCGGCATCTCACTCGCGGCGGACACTGGCAATCACCATGTCCACCACGGGCATGGCAAGAGAGCATCATTGCCGTTTTTGCCGTTTTTTAGCATTTGCATATCAGTGCGTCGCCGTTTCTACGCCGTTCGCGGCCACTCCGGGTTCGGCTCCATCGGAGGCGGGAGCGACGCGCACGAGGCGCACCGATCCAGGCAGCGTCAGCGGTACGACCTCATCCGACATCTTCGACGGCGTGGTCGTCCGGCGCAGGCGCGACGCCAGCACGACCGCCGCGACGACGAGTGCCAGGAGGCCGAAGAGCCCACTCATCTGCCAGGGGAGGCCAAACGCCACGACCGCCGCGCTTGCGATGAGGTTGAGCACCGAGAGTGGAAGCAGCGCCTGCCAGCCGAGACGCATGAGCTGGTCGTAGCGGATACGAGGCAGCGTGGCGCGCATCCACATGAAGACGAAGAGGAAGACGGCGACTTTGACGGTGTACCAGAGGAACGGCATGCCAAGGATGCCGGTGAGGCCGCCGAGCGTCCAACCGCCGAAGAAGAGCGTCGCCGCTATCGAGCTGACCGTGATCATGTTGATGTATTCGGCCATCTGATAGAGGCTCCAGCGCAGGCCGCTGAACTCGGTGAGATAGCCGGCGACGAGCTCTTGCTCCGCTTCGGGGAGATCGAAGGGCGCGCGATTGACCTCGGCGGTGGCCGCGATGAAATAGAGCACGAATCCGAGCGGTTGGGCGAGTACGTACCAGAGTCCCTGAGCGACCTGCGCATGGACGATACCAACCATGCTGAGCGTGCCCGAGAACATCAGTGCGCCAGCCAGCGCCAGGCCGATGCTGACTTCGTATGAGACCATCTGCGCCGCCGAGCGGAGCGCGCCAAGCAATGAATAGTGGTTGCCTGAGGACCACCCGCCGAGGACGATGCCATAGACGGCGAGCGACGAGATCGAGAGGCTGAAGAGGACGCCGACGTTGATGTCGCCGACGAACGGCGCCCAGGCTCTGGCGATGGTGGAGGTGCCCCAGGTGGTCGTGTCGCCGAGGGGAATGACCGCGAATGCGGAGAGCGCGACGAAGACGCTAATGGCCGGCGCCAGGAGGTAGACCAGCGTGCGCGCCTTCGTCGGGATGATCTGCTCTTTGAAGGCCATCTTGACGCCGTCCGCTAGCGGCTGCAGCAGGCCGAAGGGGCCAACCCGATTCGGGCCGACGCGGCGCTGGAAGCGCGCGAGCACGCGGCGCTCGATGAGCGTCATATAGGCGAAAATGGTCAGCAGCGCGCCGATGATGAGCACGCACTTTACCAGCGCGGCGACGATTTGCCAGGCGAGTTCAGACACGTGGCATCACTCCCCGCGCCCGCCGACCGCGGCCGGCTCAGCGCTCGAACGTGCCAGCCCGCCGGCTAGCATCTCCCAGGTCAGTGTCTCGCTCCCATGCACCGTTGGTCGGCCGTTCGCGTCGCGCTCACCCGGCGCCAGAGGCCAGCGAGCGCCGCTCTCACCGAGCGCGCGGCGAGAGGCGCCGCTGTAAATGGGAGTTGTCACGGCGATCTCCTTGAGGATCTCAGCCGGCGAAAGATACGACCAGTCGAGTCCCAGTGCCTTCGCGAGCGCCGTCAGGATTTCCCAGTCGGCCTTCGCCTGAGGGAGCGGCTGCATCGCCTGGCGCACCACCTGGACGCGCCGGTCCGTGTTGGTGAATGTGCCGTCCTTCTCGGTGTAGGCCAGCGATGGGAACACCACATGCGCCCGCCGTGCCGTCTCGGTGAGGTAGAGGTCCTGGACGATGAGCAAATCCAGCGCGTCGAGTCGCGCTAGCTGGTCGTCGCGCAGATGCTTCGCCGGGTCGGCGCCCATGACGTAGAGCGCTGAGACGCGACCGGAGAGCAGATCCTCGTACGGCAGGCCGGGCGCGGCGGGGAGCGCTCTGCCCCAGGCGTGGCTCAGGGCATCCCTGGCGTCGTCGTCGCGCACAGCACGATAGCCGGGCAGCAGGTCGGGCAGGAGGCCCATGTCGCGTGCGCCTAGGGAGTTGTTGTTTTCAAGCAGCGGGCCGCAGCCAGCGCCAGGCCGGCCATAGTTGCCCGTGAGCAGCGCAAGCTGGAGGACGTCTTCGGCCAGTCCTTCGCCAGAACGTTCCCAGGTGGCCATCTCGTCGTAGAGGATGACCGCGCCCTGCGCGCTCCCGATCTCACGCGCCACATCGCGCAGCACGCCGAGGTCTACGCCGGCTGTTTCGGCCAGCGAAGCCAGGGCATTGGCCGAAGCGCCCGCGCTGAGTGCGTTCACTTGAGCCGCGTTCCGCTCGGCGTAGTCGCCATGCGTAAGGCCCTCACTCGCCACGAGCTGCAGCAGGAGGCGCGCGACGGTGCCTGTCTGTCCCTCGGCGTAGCGAAGGACGCCGGAGGCGAGGCGGTCTAGTCGGTTAGGCTCGGGCGATAGCACGAAGACACGAGCCCCGCCACGGATGGCCTTGCGGATGCGGAGGTCCACAATCGGCTGGCGATGATACGGGTCGGCGCCGAGCAGCACAATGTGTGACGCGCGCTCAAGCCCGGCGACTGAGTCGGTCCAGACCCAGGGCAGCGCGCCGTCGCGCGACGCGGGAAAGCGCCCGTGGAAGTGGTCGATGTTGTTCGTGCCGAGGCCCGCCCGGAGCAGCTTCTGGAAGAGGTAGGCCTCTTCATTGGTGGTGTGCGTTGAGCCGATGCCGCCGATAGCCTGGGGGCCGCGCCGCTTCTCGATCTCGCGCAGCCGCTTGGCCGCGTAGGTGAGCGCCTCGTCCCATGAGACGGGAACCAGCACGCCATCCTTGCGAACCAGCGGCCTACGCAGGCGTTCTTGACTGTTCACCCAGTCGAGATCCCATCGCCCGCGGTCGCAGAGCCAGCCGTCGTCCACCGCGTCGTTCGGACGTGAATATTGGCGCAGCACCTTGTCCACACGCACGTCCACGCGCACATTGCAGCCGACGGAGCAGTTGGCGCAGATGCTGGCCGTGGGGCGAAGCTCCCAGGGTCGAGTGACGAAGCGGTAATTCTTGGCCGTGAGGGCGCCGACGGGGCACATCTCGACCACGTTGCCGGAGAAGATGGAGTCGAAGGGCGCTTCGGGGTCCACTCCGACCTCGGTCTTGAATCCGCGCTCCTCCATGATGAGGCCGTTTTCCATCGCCACCGTCTGCGTGAAGCGCACGCAGCGCTGGCAGGCGATGCAGCGCTCGCGGTCGAGCAGGATATTGTCGCTGACCGGGATTGGCTTCTGGAAGTGGCGCTTGCTAAGGTCGAAGCGGCTTGCGCCAGGCCCATGGCGCAGAGTAAAGTCTTGCAGATCACACTCGCCGCCCTTGTCGCAAATCGGGCAGTCGAGCGGATGGTTGATGAGCAGGAACTCCAGCGTGCCCCGGCGCCCCTTCTTCACCTGCGGCGTGTCGGTGTAGACGACCATGCCATCGGCCACTGTCGTCGTGCATGCGGTGGCGAGCTTGGGCATCTTCTCGACCTGCACGAAGCACATGCGGCAGGCGCCGAGCGGCTCCATGCGCGGATGGTAGCAGTAGATCGGCACCTCGATGCCCAGGCGGCGCGCAGCCTCCCAGATCAATGTGCCTTTCGGGACGCTGACCTGCTGGCCGTCGATCGTGAGGGTCACCAGCTCTTGCGAGACTTCAGCCATAGGGCGTTATTCCACTTTCAGGGTTTGCCAGGGTCAACCGGCCAGCGCATGCGCCGCTTCGCGTCTCTTGGAGCGCGGCCCGACGAGGCAGCCGTGCGCGTGGACGTGGTGCAGGTATTCGTCGCGGAACAACTTGATACTGCTCACGATGCTTGACGTCGCGGCATCGCCGAGCGGGCAGAACGACTTGCCGGCGATGTTGTCGCAGATGTCGTTGAGCAGATCGATGTCGCTCTCTTTGCCACCGCCGTGCTCCAGCCGCTCCAAAAGCTGGACAAGCCAGAACGTGCCTTCGCGACAAGGCGTACACTTGCCGCACGACTCGTCGCGGTAGAACTCAGTCATACGCAGCACCGCGCCGACGATGCAGGTGTCCTCGTCAAGAACGACGACGCCGCCCGAGCCGAGCATAGACCCGGCGGCGGCGATGGACTCGAAATCCATCGGGGTGTCGATCTTGTCTGGCGTCAGGAGGGGCGTGGACGAGCCGCCGGGAATGATGGCCTTGAGCCGCTTGCCTCCGCGCACGCCGCCGCCGAGCTCCTCAATGAGGTAGCGCATCGGCGTGCCCAGCGGCAGCTCGTAGTTGCCGGGGCGGTTGACGTGCCCCGAGAGGCAGTAGATGCGCGTGCCCTTGCTCTTCTCGGTGCCATAGGCGCCATATATCTCCGCTCCGAGCCGCACAACCGCGGGCACCGTGGCCACCGTCTCGGCGTTGTTGATGACGGTCGGGCCGCCGTACAGGCCGACGACGGCGGGGAACGGCGGCTTCAGGCGTGGATAGCCGCGCTTGCCTTCAAGCGACTCCATCAGGGCGCTCTCTTCGCCGCAGATGTAGGCGCCCGCGCCGGGCGAGACCGTCACCTTGAGGTCGTAGCCGCTGCCCAGGATGTTCTCGCCGATGAAACCAGCGGCACGCGCCTCCTCGACGGCGCGCTCCACCTTGCCTATCGCGTATGGTAGCTCGCCGCGGATGTAGATGAAGGCGTGGTGGACCTTGGTGGCGTAGGAGGTGATGATGACGCCTTCGACCAGTTGATGGGGATTGAGCTCCATCAGCATGCGGTCTTTGAAGGTGCCTGGCTCGCTCTCGTCGCAATTGACGCAGAGGTAGCGCGGCTTCGGGCTGGTCGGTGGCAGGAAGCTCCACTTCATTCCGGTCGGGAAGCCCGCTCCGCCACGGCCACGTAGGCCCGACTTCTTGACCTCGTCAACGAGCTGCTCCGGCGTGAAGTCGCGTAGCGCCTTCGCCAGCGCCTCGTAGCCGCCATGCTGACGGTAGACTTCGATGCGGTCGATGCCGGGAACGTCGATGTCCTTGGTGACGATGCGCGGGTACGGGCCTAGTGGCAGCGTCTTCTCCGCGGGGGCCATGTCCGTAATTTCTGCCATCGCTACTGTGCCTTCCCGCGTGTTGCGCCGTTCGCCATCTCGCCCGTTGCCGCTGAGGCGCCGCCAGTCGCTGAACGTTCGAGCACGTTCCACTGGCCCGGTCGCGGCTCGACCACCCCGCCGGCACGCAGATGCTCTAGCAGGGTGTCCGCCTTTTCGGGCGTGACGAACTCGACAAATTGGTCGTTCACCTGGATCGCGGGCGCGAGGCCACAAGCCGCCAAGCACTCGACCCCCTGGAGTGTGAACATGCCGTCCGGCGTGGTCTGTCCGCGACGGATGTTGAGGCGGGCTTCAAAGTGGTCTAGCAACTCATCGCAGCCGCCGAGATAACACGAGATGCTCGTGCAGACTTTGATGACATGCCGGCCGGCGGGAGCCTGGCGATACATCGCGTAGAACGTGACGACGGATTCGACCTCGTCTATCTTCGCGCCCACCGCCTCAGCCACGGCGGCGATGCCCTCGGGGGTCACGTAGCCCTCGGTCTCTTGCGCCAGATGGAGACAGGGCAGCATGCCGGAACGGGGACTGGGATAGCGCGCGACGATCTCGCGCATCCGCGCCTTGACCTCATCGCTCACCATCAGCGATCCACCTCCCCGAGCACGATGTCGATGCTGCCGATGACGGCGACGACGTCTGCGAGCATGCTACCTTCGACCATGATGGGCAGCGCCTGCAAGTTGGCGAACGACGGCGCACGGACGCTCATACGATACGGCCTGGAGCTTCCGTCGCTCACGATGTAGAAGCCGAGCTCGCCCTTCGACCCTTCGGTGCGCACGTAGACGTCGCCGGCAGGCGGCCGGTATCCCTCAGTGTAGAGCTTGAAATGGTGTATGAGCGCCTCCATGTTGGAGGAAATCTCCCACTTGTTCGGCGCGACGATCTTGGGGTCGTCCACCTGCCAGCGTCCGCCGGGCAGCGCATCGACCGCCTGGCGGATGATCTTGAGGCTCTGATCCATCTCAAGCATACGGACGAGATAGCGGTCGTAGACGTCGCCGTTCGAGCCGACCGGAATGTCGAAGTCGAACCGCTCGTAGCCGCCGTATGGGAACGCCTTGCGCACGTCATAGGCGACACCGCTGCCGCGCAGCGTCGCGCCGGAGCAGCCAAAGCGGACGGCATCCGCAGCCGAAAGCTTGCCGACGTCCTTTGTGCGGTCGATCCAGAGCTGGTTGTTTGTCAGGAGGTCGTGGTATTCGCGCAACCGCGACGGGAAGATCTTGATGAAGTCGCGCACGCGCGCCTCGAACTCCGGCGGCAGGTCGGCCTGCAATCCGCCCGGCATGATGTAGCTCGTCATCATGCGCACGCCGGAGCAGAGCTCGAAGATGTCGAGGATGATCTCGCGCTCACGGAAGCAGTAGAGGAAGACGCTCTGGGCGCCGAGGTCCAGCGCGCTCGATCCGAGCCAGACGAGATGGCTCGCGATGCGCTGCAACTCCGCCAGAATCACTCGCGCGTACAGCGCGCGGTCCGGCACTTCGATATCGAGGAGCTTTTCGACCGCGAGCGAATAGCCGAGATTGTTGCAGAGCGGCGCGAGATAGTCCATGCGGTCCGTCAGCACGAGCGATTTGAAGTAGCTCTTGGCCTCGGCAGTCTTCTCGATGCCCGTGTGGAGGTAGCCGATGTCAGGGACGGCCTTCACGATGGTCTCGCCGTCGAGGGTCAGGATGAGGCGGAGGACGCCATGGGTGGACGGATGCTGCGGCCCCATGTTGATGGTCATGGTGTCGCGTCGCGTCTGGTCGTCGAGCTCCTCGCTCTCCTCGACCGTCAGCACACGCGGGTCGTCAACTTGCATCGTCGTCCTCTGTCTTGCCCTGGGCGGTGTAATCGTTTCGTCGGCTTCAGCTCACACGGTGAGCGTCCCCATTTGGCCGTTCGTGGCCGTTTTTGAACGGCTAAACGATTTTTTGAGCGCTCACTCCTCGTCCTCCCGGCCAGGGAGCGGCCGTCCGCCCGTTAACGGCTGCTCCTCCACGCCATCGGGCGTCCGCAGCGTCTGAGCGCCGATCCCCGTGGGCAGCGGCTGATCGAACGGGATCTGGCCGCCCCAGTGAGGCTCGGGCAGGCGGATTCCAGTCAAGGGGTAGTCTTTGCGCAACGGGTGGCCCACCCAGTCCGGCGGCATGAGGATGCGCGTGAGGTCGGGATGGCCTGTGAAGCGAATTCCGAAAAGGTCGAAGACCTCGCGCTCATACCAGTTCGC
>CAYYCB010000124.1:0-9705 GCA_964469715.1 uncultured Ktedonobacterales bacterium
GCCCCTACAACTGTTCCTTGTCGGTGTCCGCCACGACCTCGACCTGCCACCATTCGTTGACCCATAGGCCGACGACGCGCACCGGCGCGGGGAACTGCCATTTCGAGACGACGCCGGCCGCCTGGCGTATCAGGGCGATATGTTCCTCTCGCGAGACGGGGTTGGCGGCGCAGTCGTGGTGACCGGCGACGGCGACGACACGTGAGCCATGGGCGTTGACGGAGATCGTCACGTATTCGTGAATGTGTCCCTTGCGCTCCTCATGGCCATGCGTGAGCGCGCGGTCAGGCCCCGGAATGGTCGCCACGTCCACGTAATCCGCGTGGCAATGGATCTTCACCCAGTCGGCGACAGGGGCCTGGGCGCGGCCGTCGATGCAGTTGATGGCAGTAGCAAACGTTCCGTGGGCCATGGGAGCCTCCTCAACGCGAGTGTGAGCGAGATCAGAGAGATTGACTGTCGTGGTCTGCGGCGCGCCGTTCGCTTGTCGGCGGCTCAGGTAGAAGGCGAGGGCGGCTCCCACCAGCAGCACGATGGCGACGACCGCGAGAATCGCGGTGGAGTCGGGCGGGCGCGTCGGCATGGTTGCCACCTCGTTGAACGGGAACAACAACAGACGGCTGTGAGACAGCGGAATGAGTGGAAATGATGGGCCGCATCGCCACATACCTCTCAGGCCCTCCCACCATACAGGCGAGGGAGCCACCTGCCAAGCCTCGCCTCAGCGTGCCTCTAGGTGGGTGCGGAGGTCGGCGAGGCTGAACTGGCGGACGTCCTCTACACTGGCGACGGAGATGTCTGGCGGCGGGTCGAAGCGCTGTGGGTCTACGCCGTAGTGGCCCTGACGGACGTGGATGGTGACAAAGCGGTCGGGCCAGAGCTTCTTCGTGGCGCTCAAGATGCGCGCCTTGTCGTCCACCATCACATAAAACGGTGTGGGCCAGCGCCGCATGATCTCGTCGAGATGTTCCTCTTTGTGGATGTAGATCAGCACGTGGCCGTCCACTGCGGCGGCAAGCCCCGATCCCTCGATCTTGCGCGGTTGATAGACGTTGTCGCCGTCGGAGACGATGGAGGGGAAAGCGATGGAGCGAACATAGCGCAGCAGTGAGAGCGCGCCGGGATACAGCCGCTCGGCGAAAGGGTAGTCCATGATGAGCGAGCGGACGCGGGCAAGCTGCTCGTCGCTCTGCAGATAGGGGCGGAAGCGCTCGAAGGTGAGCGGGAAGTCCACCGTTCCGGTCCCGCCGCGCACCTCTTCGTACACCTGCCAGAAGCGCTGGTTTAGCTCCTCGCCGAGCAGTGCGCGCAGCCGCGTGTCAAGGTCGTCCTTGAGCGCGTCGTTGTCCAGGAGCGTATTGTCGCAGTCGAAAATGAAGACGGCGGGACCGACGTGCGACTCGTGCGTCATGGCAGGTGTCCCCTCGTTGGTAGCCAGGTGTAGACGATGCGGGCGTATTGTAACACCCGCGCCGCACACGATGGGCCGCCGCCAGGGTCAACGTTGGGGATAGGAGCGCGGACCATAGAACGCGTTCTCGCCAGATGTGGAAGGCCCTGATTGGCGGTCGGTTGCCGGCAGCGATTCCGTGGTGAAGCGGCCAAATGCCGCCGGCTCCGCGTACCCGGTACCTGGCTCGTAGAGCAGGGCATCCTCTTCCTGAGGGCTGATGCGGAAGGGCGAAACGCCGGCGCGCACTTCCTGAGTCACACCCATGAGCTGCCGTGAGAAAGTTGCCACATCCTGCGCAAAGCCTTGCGAAAGCCGAAGCAGGTCATATACCTGCGATCCGTTGAGCGTAGGTGTGCTGCCGGCCGCCGCCACGACGGTCCCGCTCTCCGCGAGACCCGCAATCTGCTGCAGTTTCGTGTCGAGGGCGGTGATACCGGCGGTGGTGTTGCGTTGGATGGTCGCTGCCGCTGTGCCCACCTGGCCCAGCAACCCACCCAGGGTGCGGAGCTCCTGCATCTGCTGCGTGAGGATGTTGTCGAGCGCAGCGGCGTTGCGCTGCGCGAGGGCGTCGCGTGCGGAGACGGTGAACTGGCTGATGCGCCCCGCGGAGAGATACGCCTGTTCCGCGTAGTCGAGGGTGTTGCGCGCATAGTTGTTGGCGCCTTCGCGAGCCACCCGACGCACGAGCTCGCGCGCCTGTTCGGTCTGCGCCGCGAGGTCGGACGGGCTGGTGGCCCGCTGCGCGGGCGAGCGAGGGAGCAGGCCTTCGCCCTCGCCATACGAAGACGGCGTGGAGCCGCCGCCGGAGCGCGCGTAGCTCTGCGCCGCCTTGGCGAATGCCCCCGCACGTTCCATCTGCTGGCGTGCGAGCACGTCGAGCTGGTCCACAGAGGTCTGTGTCCGCAGGACGAAGCGTCGGAAACGGCCGATGGTGAAGTTGAAGGCGTTGGCGAGCATACCGATAGGGTCGTTGCCGACGGACGCATTGATGCGCAAGTCGCCGGCCCCTGCCACGCGGACGTCCGTGAAGAGTCGCTCGGCGGCGTTGGTGAGGGCGTCCCGCTGGCGGCGCGTGACGTCGAGCAGACCTACGATGGTGTCGAGCATGCCGTTGACGGAGGCCGTCACACCGGCGATCTCGTCGCGACCGATGACGTCTATGCGCTGGGTCAGCTCGCCCTGCTCAACGGACTGGGTCATGCTCCGCAGCAGCCTCAGGCGGGTGACGAGCGTGCCCGAAATGATCCATCCGACGGCAAGGATGCAGAGGAATGCGAGGATGGAGGCGAGAATCGAGGAGACAAGCTGGTTATGCTCCTCGACGAGCGCGCCGTCCCGCACCGACGAGGCCACGCGGCCATCGAATTGAATGAGCGCGCGCAGGGCGCTCTGGGCGTCGGCGTTCGTCGGCTCGATCTGTGCGCGTAGCAGGGTTTGTGCATCCGTGAGGTTGCCCGCGGCCACATCCTGGGTGATCTGTGCCTGTGAGTCGCGATAGACCTCCCATGTCCGCTGGGCGCTTGCGACAAGTGTCCGCTGCTCCGACTCCTGAAAGCCGTGGCCGGCTTCTCGAAGCAGCGCCGTCTCGTCCGGGTGCTGATTGAGGAGGTTGGTGCGTACGTACTCGCTAATGAGCGCATCGTAGCGGTCCGTTAGCCCCTTGAGCGCTGCTTGATCGGTCGCCAGCGTCTCGTGCGAGGGATTTGGGGCGGTCGCGTCGACGAGAAGCGTATGGCTCTCGGTATTCATGAGCTGCAGGAAGCTGTTTGCGGTGGTGAGGGAGGTATTCGCCGAGAGCAGATCCTGATAGTAGTTGGCTTCTTTAGACAGGGATTGTGCGCGTTGGGTGCCCGCAAAGCCGGCTGCCAACGCCGCGATCAACGCAGCGAGGAGAAATCCGACCGTAAGGCGCCAGAAAATCGGCACATCGAGCAGCAGATTGCGCGTGCTCAGCCGTGGCGCGGCGGGGCGAATGGTAACGACATCTGGTGTATCCCGCTCGGGGAGACGGTGCCTGGAGGCGACAAGCTCGCCCTGGTTCGGCGTGCGCGAGTTGTTACGCATGAGTGTTCTCGCCTTCCAGGCGTGCGAACGCCTGCGCGGATGAGGGGGGCGCAGGCGCGGACCCGCTCGCCGGTGTGACGATTTGCATGTCGCCGATGGGGATGTAGCCCAGGCTCGCCGCTAGCTTCTGGATGTCCGTCGTCAACATGTAATCAAGAAACTGGCTTACTGGGCCGTCGCTCTCGCCAATCGTATACATGTGCTCGAAGCCCCAGAACGCATACTTGCCCCCTTCGATAGCGGTGCGAGTCGCGTTCTGCCCGTCGATGGCAATCGACTGGACGGTGGCATCGAGCGCCGAAGCGGCGAGATAGCCGATGGCGCCGGGGGTCGAGGAGACGGCCTGGAGCACGGCCTGTGACGACTCGGTTTGCAGCACGGTGCCGTTCTCATCGCGTCCGCCCAGGATGTATTTGCGGAATGTGGCGCGCGTGCCCGATGAACTGAGGCGCACCACCGGGACAATGGCGAGGTCGGGGCCGCCGACGTCCTTCCAATTGCGAATCTTGCCCGTGGAGTAGATGTCGATGATCTGCTGCCGCGTCAGCGACTTCACGCCCGTCACGTCCGTGTTGGTGATCATCGTGAATGGGATCACGCACACGAGGTGATCGGTGAGATTCGGATCGGGATACAGTGCGGGGTCGGCGTAGATGTCCGAGTTGCCGATATCTACCTTGTGGCTGTTGACGTCCGCGAGCCCCGTCTTGCTGCCTCCGCCCTTCACGTCCACCGTGACCTGCGGATACTTCTGCTGGAAGAGCGCCGCTGCCTTCTGAGCGAGCGGTTGCAGAGCCGTCGAGCCTGATATGCGCACGTTGCCGCTCAACGGCTTCGCGGCATTCCCGGATGCGTTACACGCTGCAAGCCCGGCGCATATGACGATGCCGACCAGCGTGAGCACCATCCGTCCGCGTATTACACGTCTTCCACGTTCTCGTTCGACTTGCCGCATGCTGCCGAGCGCTTTCACGGGGCGCATGATTCATGGACATCTATCCGCCCCACCCATGATGCCCATATCTCAACCTTACCTACGATAGCGACGGCGCATTAAATCGCAGTTAAGCCAGTGTGGGCAGTCTGTTAAGTGGTCTTAACATTGCCGTCGTTCGTGCATGTGGCTCATTCGGCAACCAGGCGGCTACGAACGGGGGAAGAATATCCGCAGCAGCAGGGCAGAGAGGCCGACAAAAGCGGCTCCGATGACGAAAGATGCCGAGAGGCCGACATGTTGGAAGAGCCAGCCGGAAGTAATCGGGCCGATGCTGTAGCCGATGCTCCATGTCAGGCTGTAGAAGCCACTCAGCGTGCCGCGATATCGCGAGGAGACGCGCTCCATCGCGAAGGCGGCGTAGACCGGCTCAAAGAGTCCGCGGAGGATCTGGCGCGCGAACTCGGCAATGGCGGCCAACGCCAGCACGGGCAGGAAGCCGATGGCAAGAATGACTGGCACGCTGGCGAACTGCATCGCGGTCGCCATGCGCAGTTTACCCCAGCGTTGGACGATGCGCGGAGCCATGAGCGACGTGGCCCCGCCGGCGAGGCCGGCAATGGTGAAGAGAATGCCGAGTTGGCCGGGCTGCAGCTCGAAACGTAGCACGAAGAAGATGGTGAGCAGCCCGACGACTGCGCCCTCGCCCGTCGTGAAAAGCACGTCGGGTAACAGCAGCTTCGCGAAGAGCGTTGCCACACCGCCGCGGTCCTGCGGCCTGGCGGGCGAGGGATTCTGCGCGATCTCTTCTGCGATGGCGAGCGTCTCCGCCGAGCCTGGCTGCGCTGCGGAAATGTCAGCGACACTTGGCGTGGTGGGCTTGTGCCTGCGCGGCTCGTGCAGCCACCAGAGGGGAAGGGCGGGCGCGAACACGATCAGCGCCGCCGTGAGCACACCCCAGCGCAGCGGCACAGTGCTGTCGGCTGGGAGGTGCGCTGCGGAGCCTACTAGTTGGGGGACGACGCCCCCGATGAGCGCGCCAAGGGCGCCGACGCCGAGCAGCAGGAAGTTGTTGAGGGCCAGGGCGCCGACGCGCTGATCGTCGCCCTGCGTGCTCTCGGTGAGCATCGGCATGTTGGTCACCCAGTAAGCCGATGCGATGACACCATTGAGCAGATTCGCGGCGATGAGCAAGGGGAGGCTCGTGCTCACCGCGATCATCACGAGCGTGAGCGGCGTGAGCATGCCGCTGAGGATGAGCAGCGGCTTGCGTCCGATGCGATCGGCCAGCAATCCTACCGGCACACCCGCCACCAGTGCCCCAATGGCCGACATGGCCGCCACCACGCCGACGACGTCCTTGCCGTAGCCCAGGCTCAATACGTACAGATTGATGGTCAGCGCGCCGATGCTCAGTTGGAAGCCCTTGCCCAGCGAGAAGAGGAGCAAGATGTAGACGTCCCGGCTGAAGCCGAAATAGACGCCCCATCGGCGATGTGTCGCAAGACGCGACACCTGGGGCGCCTGGGCCATAGCTGAGGCTCACTTTCGTGCTACGTGTTAGATGGGCATCTGATCAGAGATGTAGGACATACGATACCCCATGCCTCCGAGCAACGCCACGACCAATGGTACAGGCGACGAAACGTCGAACACGCTTACCAGCCGACTCGCCAGGTTGAGCTGCCAAAGGTGAGAAGGTCCTTGCCGGGTCAACCGTGCGGTGGGTGGCGTGGTATAATCTTAAAGGTGTGCCTCGCGTCTGGTGATCGAGATGGCCGCGCGAGGAGTGTGAGCGATTCCATGCGACCGAGTGCGACGGACGTGCGGCTCTTCTCTCCGAATGTTGATCTCGCGCACTCGTGACGTCTCGCGTATCGCCGGCTCCCGGCTGGATGCGCCACCGCAGACCAAGGATATGTTGACAGGCATGCAGACGACCATGGCAATGGACGGGCAGGCGGAAAAGCGCGTCCGCACTGATATTCGCAACGTGGCGATCATCGCGCACGTTGACCACGGCAAGACGACGCTGGTAGATGGGCTGCTCAAGCAGGGTAAGGTCTTCCGCGACAACCAGCAGGTCGGCGAGTTGATCATGGACTCGAACGACCTCGAACGCGAGCGCGGCATCACCATCCTCGCGAAGAACACGGCCGTGAGCTACAAGGGCGTCAAGATCAATATCATCGACACGCCGGGGCACGCCGATTTCGGTGGCGAGGTCGAGCGTGTCCTGAACATGGCCGACGGCTGCCTCCTCTTGGTGGATGCGGTCGAGGGGCCGATGCCGCAGACGCGCTTCGTGCTCAAAAAGGCCTTCGAGCTAGGGCTGAAGCCAATCCTGGTCATCAATAAGATTGATCGGCGTGACGCTCGTGTGGATCAGGTGCTCGCGTGGACGCAGGATCTTTTCCTTGAGCTGGCGACGCATGACGATCACCTCGATTTCCCCGTGCTCTATGCCATTGCGCGAGAGGGTATCGCACGCTTCCGCCCAGATGACACGAACAACGATCTCGCGCCGCTTTTCGAGACCATCCTCAACACCGTCCCCGGGCCGGTGGTAGACGAGGAAGGCCCGTTCCAAATGCTGGTGACGGCGCTCGACTACGACGACTACAAAGGCAAGTACGCCATCGGGCGCATCACCCGCGGCAGTGTGCGGGCGGGCATGCCCGTCGCTCGCATCACGCGGCAAGGTGACCTGACACGCGGCCGCGTGGCGCTGGTCTTTACCTTCCAGGGGCTGGGCCGCGCGGAGATCGAGGAGGCCTCGGCCGGCGACATCATCGCTCTCACCGGCATCGGCGACTCGAACATCAGCGATACGCTGGCCGACGCCGAGCAGCCAGAGGCGCTACCAAGCATCGACATTGACGAGCCGACGCTGAAGATGACCTTCGGCGTCAACACCAGCCCGTTCTCGGGTCGCGAGGGCAAGTGGAGCACGTCGCGCCAGCTTCGCGCACGTCTCTACAAAGAGTTGGAGACGAACGTCAGCTTGCGCGTGGAGGACGGCGCGACGCCGGACGAGTTCATCATCTCGGGTCGTGGGGAACTGCACCTGGCAGTCCTCATCGAGACGATGCGCCGCGAAGGCTTCGAGTTCCAGGTGTCGCGGCCTGAGGTCATCACGCGCGACGACGGCGGCACTGTGATGGAGCCGGTCGAGCGACTGGTGATCGACACGCGCGAGCAGTTCATCGGCCCCGTCAGCGAAACCCTGGCCGTCCGCAAGGCGCGCATGGTGAACATGCACAACGACGGCAACGGCAACGTGCGGCTGGAGTACGACATCCCGACGCGCGGCCTGATTGGCTTTCGCAATGCTTTCCTGACGCTCACCCGCGGCAACGGCGCGATGGCGAGCCTGCTGCAGGGGTACGAGCCGTGGCTTGGCCCCATCGGCTCGTCGCGCAACGGCGTGTTGATCGCCTCGGAGCCGGGCGTCGCCATGACGTACGGGCTAAACAACGCCCAGGAGCGCGGGCAGACGTTCGTGGACCCCAGCACGCCGGTCTACGAGGGTATGATCGTCGGCCTCAACGCGCGCCCGGATGACCTTGTGGTGAACATCTGCAAGGAGAAGAAGGCGACGAACGTACGATCCTCCACGTCCGACATCGCTGTGCGCCTCTCGCCGACGGTGAAGTTGAGCCTTGAGCAGTCGCTAGACTTCATCAACGCCGACGAGTTGGTCGAGGTGACGCCGCAGAACATCCGCCTGCGCAAGCGCCTGCTCACCCAGCACGAGCGCTCGCGTGCCAAGGAGCTGGCGCAGTCTGGCGCGCGGTAGGGGTCAGTTGAGATCGCGGAGAGCACAGTGGGCGAAGAAGGGCGCGGATTCACGCGCCCTTCGATTTTGTCCCTGCGTTGAGACAGGAATGCGTAGATGGCGGTCGATAAGCGGGCGCTCGTCGTTGGGGCAGCGCTGACGCGTGTGCTGGCCGGCGCGGCCTTCGTTGCGGTGCCGGGGCTGGTCGCGCGGGCCTGGGTTGGCGACGACGCGAAGGGGTCAGGCGCGCGTGCGCTCGCCCAGGCGCTCGGGGCGCGCGATGCGCTGATCGGCGTCGGCGCGCTGCTGGCGCTTGGTAGCGGCCGGCCGGTCCGACCGTGGCTTCAAATGGGCGCGGTCGCCGATGCGGCGGATGCCGCGATCACGTTTGCTCGCTTTGGCAGGCTCCATCCAGTGGGCCGTGTCGCAGTCGCGGCGGTGGCGACCGTCTCTTCCGCAGCCTTTTTCCAGCTTGCCGACACGGTGCAGTAGCTATCATGCGTCTCCGCTGGCTCCGACCTTGGCTTCTCTCTGTAACGATGAACGGGACCTTGTGAATAACGGCATTCTCGCGGGCCTATCCGCGGCGCTCTGTTGGGGCGTCGCGGACTTTTTTGCGCGTGGCGCGACGCGCCTCGCCGGCACCTTCCGGACGCTGGTGGCAGTGCAGATCATCGCGATCACTGCGTTTCTAGTGTTCTGCCTTCCCGCCGGCATTCTTCGTCTGGGTCTCATGCCCGCAGGCGACGTGCTCATGTCCGCGCTCTTGGGGCTGGCGATCATGTGCGGCGCGGGCCTGCTCTATCGCGCCTTCGCCATCGGGCCGCTCGCGCTCACCTCACCCATCGCGGCCAGCTTCGCCGCGGTGACGGCGCTGCTTGCCATCGTCCTCAGCGGGGAGCAGCCCAAGCCGCTCCAGGTCACGGGCATCGTCGTCACGCTTGCCGGTGTGGCGCTTGCCAGCACGGTGCCCGGTCACCCCACGCAGGCGAAGTCTGGGCACGTTCGCCTCGGGCGGCTGCGTGTGGCGCCTGGCGTCGTGGAGGCGTTGGCCTCGATGGTGGTCTTTGGCGTTGCCTATTGGCGCATGCGCTACGCCGTCGCGGCGCTCGGCGGCATCCGCGTCGCGTTCATCAACAAGGTCGGTGACCTGATCGGCCTACTCGCGCTCGCCGCCGTGCTGGCGCTTGCGAGGCGACTGCGTGCCGGCCGATCCCCAGAGACACCCAAAGCCACCCCCATGCCGCGGCTTATGCCATTCCTCCTCTTTGCCGCACCCACATCTCTGCTCGACACCGCGGCGAACGTGGCCTACAACCTGGGAGTCGCTTCGTCGCTGACGTCGGTGGTGTCCGTGCTTTCGTCGCTCTTTAGCCCGGTGACGGTGGTGCTGGCTTGGATATTCCTGCGCGAGCGGCTGGCGCCCTGGCAATGGGTCGGCGTGGCCGCGATCTTCGCCGGAGTCATCCTCGTGAG
>CAYYCB010000125.1:0-9685 GCA_964469715.1 uncultured Ktedonobacterales bacterium
ACGACCGTTTCCGTCAGCGACCAGGATCAGGCGATTGATTTCTACGTTAACAAGCTTGGCTTCGAGCTGCGCTTGGATCTGCCGATGGGCGAGGGAATGCGCTGGGTCGTCGTCGGGCTGCCCGGAACGCAGACGGGAATCGTGCTGGCAAAGGGATACGGCGTCGAGTCGGCGGGCACGTTCACCGGGATGGTGCTGAACGCGGACGACATCCAGGCGACGTATGAGACGCTGCGCGACCGGGGCGTCCACTTCAGCGAGGCGCCGACTATGCAGCCCTGGGGGATGATACAGGCGCTTTTCGATGACCAGGATGGCAATGGGTACGTGCTGGTCGGCGCGCCGGCCCAGGCCAACTAGCGGGGGACGCGATGTCGGAGACGGCGGCGGGGACGGCGGCGCAGACCGCCGTCCATACCTTTCAGGCGGCGCTCGTGCGTCCCGACGCGCCCGGCGCGTGGACGTATCTGATCATCCCGCTAGATATGCAGACGGCGTTCGGCGGGAGAGGCCAGGTGCGCGTGCGCGGCACGATCAACGGCGAGCCATACCGCAACGCGGCCATGCCCATGGGTGACGGAACGCACTTCCTCGTGGTCAACAAGGAGATGCGCGACCGCATCGGGGCGACCGTGGGCAGCGTCGTAACGGTGACGATGGAGCGCGACGAGGGCACTCGCGACGTCGAGGTTCCGGACGATCTGCAAGCGGCGCTGGAGGCGCATCCCGATGCGCGGCGCGCGTTTGCATCCGTTTCGTACTCGCACAAGAAGGAGTACATGGACTGGATCGCCTCCGCCAAGACGGAGGCGACGCGCCAACGGCGTATCGCGGATACGATCACGCGCGTAGCGGCGGGCATGCCGCTCAAAGGGCGTGGAGCACATAACGGCGGTTGGCGCTGAACGCCGCGGCAAACAAGACAAGGGAAGAAGACGATGAGCAGCCTGGTCATTACGATCCTCTACGTGAACGATCTGGCCCGATCAGAGGCTTTCTATCGCGACATGCTGGGCTTACAGAAGGTTGACCGATTGTCCGGCGGCACATTCGTATTCCTCAAGCCCGAAGAGGGCACGCCGGTCGCGCTTCAGCCGCTCGCCGAGATGCCCGCTGGCATGAACGGCCAGCCCGGCGCGACGCAGCTCGGCTTCGACGTCGCCGACCTGGATACGACCCTCGCCGACTGGAAGGAGAAAGGCGCCGAGGTGGTGTCCGAGATCATAGACATGGGCGCTGGACGGATGTTCCTGGCGCACGACCCCGACGGCAACACGATCAGCGTGAGCCAGCTTTATGACGGCGTGCGCGCATTGCGCAAGCAGCTCGGCTTGTAGGGCAGCGGACCCCGCACATCCCTCCTACGTCTCATCGGTCGCCGGCACTCGCGGCGGCTGGTGAGGCGTCGTCCAGGGGCGCGGGCGGCGTGCGCAACCGGCGGATGGGCGAGAGCGCAAGCATGGTGAGAGCGAGGAGCCAGCCAGCGGCCACGAAGACCAACGTTGGTCGCAGCCCCAGCCCCTCGCCTAACGCTCCACCAAGCAATGCCCCGAAGGGTTGCGCTCCCCAGATGACGAAACGCAGGCTGGCGGTGACGCGTCCCTGGAGCCTATCGGGCGTGATCGCTTGGCGTAGGCTCGCGGTGTTGATGTTATAGAACGAGTCGCCTGTTGCTATGAGGGCGACGCTGAGCGCTAACAGAGGTATGGCTAGCGCCGAGATGGGTGGGATGATGGGAACGAGGACGCCGCCCGCCGCTATCAGCGCCATGCCGAGCATGATGATTGCTCCGGAGCCGAGGATGCGCGCGGCCCGGCCGGCGACAACCGCCCCGGCGAGGCCCGCGACACTACCGATGAGGATGACACCACCGATGGCGGCGGGAGCAACGCCGAGGCCACGAACGAGATAGAGCACATAGAGCGAGTTGAAGATCGCCGAGAAGAAGTTCGTGATGCCAGAACTTATGAGTGTCGCTCGCAGGATGGGATGATGCAGCACAGTGCGCAGACCCTCGCCGATCTCGCGGCGGACGCTGGGATGAACAGAGCGCACGGGTCGAGGCTCTGGCACGCGCACGAGGCCAAGGAAGAGCACAGAGACGAGGAACGAGAGCGCATCGGCGGCTATGGCAATGGGCGCGCTGAGCGCCTGCACTAGCAGGCCACCGAGGCCAGGCCCCAGGATCGAGGCGAACGACCGGCTGGCCTCTAGCCGTCCGTTGGCGTCCACGAGCTGATCGCGAGCGACCAACACCGGCAGGAAGGCGACGTAGGCAACTTCGAAGATGACGGTGAGCACGCCGATGAGCAGGGAAACGCCGTAGAGGTAGCCCAGATTGAGCGCGCCGACGACCGCTGCCACGGGGATGGAGCCGAGCAGCACGGCACGGAGAAGGTCCGCGGTCACGAGAATCGGACGGCGGCGCATACGGTCGATCAGGACACCAGCAAAGAGGCCGATGAGTAGGGCCGGCACGTATTGCAAGGCGCGTAGTACGCCCATCTGGAAGGCGGTCGCGTGGAGAGCGAGCACGGCGGTGAGCGGAAGCGCCAGCAACGTCACCTCCGACCCGATAAGCGAGATGGTCTGGCCGGTCCAGAGCAGGAGGAAATCGCGATGGCGCCAGAGGCCGCCAGCGGGAGTGGGTATCTGATTCATCTACGGAGAGATCCTTTGTCGGTCGGGGCGCGTCATACCGCATCCGGTTCGACAGTTGTGGTTAGCGGTCGCGGCCCTGAAGGGGCCGGCGCAGGACGCGCGGCGGGCTGCAGCCCGCGGGTCCACCCGACGCGGCGGCCTCGCCGAGTGACGACAGCCGAAGCGGAATCGGTATCAGGCACTGGCGGCAGGGGAACTAGGGATGCGGCGTCACATGGGTGCTGAGGATGGAGAGGTTCGACCGGGTGGCGACAACCTCAAGCCGCGCGCCGTCGGTCACGCTCTCGTAGCCCGCGACGACCGCCGGGAACCCGCCGGCTTCGATCTCGCGCTCTGGCAGCGTGCGGAGGCGGGGATGCTCACGCCAGAAACGGCGACCATCTGGCAGTGCGAGGATGAGAAAGCTGAGTGAGCCGTTGTTCTGGGGGTAGTCGCAGCGAGCGCAGACCACGTGGAAGCCACGTTGCTCGCCGTCCGAGAGCGGCATGCCGGCAGGATGTCCCATACGCAGTGGCGCGGGGCGCCAGCAGTGTTGGCAGATCGCGTGGCCGTCTCGCAATGCGGCGCGATAGTAGGGGCCAGCCCAGCGCATCACGCGATTGAAAGCTACCTTGTGCGCTGTGACGCCATGGAAAAGCCCCCGGTGGCTGACGTGATGGCACGTATTCACGCCGCGAGCGGCCTCGCAGGTGGGGCAACGCAGGATGAGCTCGCCCGCCGCGGCGTTGAAGTAGCCGCGCAGCCGGTGCTGGCCGCAGAACATGCACCACATGCGCGTTTCTTGCCAGCCGTCCGCCTCGGCCAGCGGAATGCCATAGTTGGCCGCGTCGTCGCGCAGCTCGGTTTCGAGGATGCGGCGCAGAGCGAGCTTGCCGCGGTGCAGCCGCACGGCGAGCGCGCCTTCCGTCAGGCCGAGACGCGCCGCCGCTTCGGCCTGCGGCGTCTCCTCGATACATCTGGCGACGAGCACCTGACGTGTCTCAGGCGGGAGTGCGGCCATCGCGCGGTCGAGCAGGCGAGCGAGGTCGTCACGCTCCAACTCTAACGTAAGATCGTCCTCCGCGGCAGCGAGGTTGGCAATCATGTCATGCTCATGCGGCGAGGTATCTGGCGCATCGAAGGGGATGAGCCAGGCGAGATCACGACCACGGACCCGCCGCCAGCGCAGGCAGACGTTGCGCGCGATGGCGTTGAGCCAGCGGTCCGCGCCGGAGGAATCGGTCAGCTTGGAGGCGTGGCGCCAGGCTTCGAGCAGCGTCTCCTGGGCGAGATCTTCGGCCACGGTGGGATCGCCCGCGAGGCGCGCGCAGAGACGAACAAGGCGCGCACGCTGGGCGGGAAGCGCCGCCGCTATCGCCTCGCCACTCGTGAGGGAAACTGCCGCCATGGAATGGTCTCCGCTAGATGGTACGGTAGTACACGTTCATTGTTTCCATATCGCGCACGGCAGCCGCTACATTACACAGAAATTGCTGACCAATAGCAACGTATGGCGGCATCCCGTGATATGTACGTGATGCCGCGTTGGCCACGCGGGAACCGACACGAGGGCGAGCCTATTTAGCGCCCAAAGAGCCGATGGGCCGCCGTCGCGATCTCATCCACGACGAGCGTGAGGTCGAAGGGCTTGCGGAGGAAGGGGATCGATTGGCCACCCAACAACCGAGTGGCCCGTATCGGCGCGGGCGCGCAGGCCGACATCAGGAGGAACGCTCTATCGCGGGAGAGCCACTCCTGGCGGGCCACCACTTCGAGTACGTCGCCGCCCGTCAGCCAGGGCATCATGTAGTCGAGGAGCACGACGTAGGGCTGTGGCGAGTGGGAGAGCACCGACAGCGCCTCCCGGCCGTCGCGGCCCTCGCGCACGACGTAGCCTTCCCGCACCAGCAACTCGCGCAGAACATTGCGTGTGACAAGATCATCGTCGACGATAAGCACATGAGGCGTATCCACAGGCGGCACAACCACAGCCGCTCGCAGGGGGCGAGGCGCTGTCACCGGGCCGGGGTCGCGCGCCCACGGCGCGAGCGGGAAAGATGTCGGTGGTGTATGGCGCCGATCCATCAGTGGGATCACGTCTCGCATCGTCCCTCGCCCTCTCACGGATGTGTCGCTGCCTCATGGATGAGTCGCCACTTGCAGTGTATGCGACCAGGCGGCACGTAGGCGATGCAAGGGACCATCGAGCTAGCCGCGTTGTCGCCGGAGGAGATCGCGGCTGGTGCCCCTTCTCGTGGAGTGCTGATCATGCTATCGTAGCGGCGAACGGCAGTGCGACGGGGAGGAGACACGGCCTATGCGCGAGGAAGTGGCGACGCCCGCGACGGCGCGGCGGCTCGTGACCGCTGGGCTGGTGTGGGAGCCCCAGATCGGCGATTGGTGCGCCATTCTGGGAGGGGCGCACATCGCGGAGGGCAGCGTCGGCCTGTGGCTCGTGGCGGCGATTTTCTCCACGACTGGTCTGCTTGGCCTGGTGGACGGCGCGGGCAAGTGGCCGGCCGCGCAGGCGCCCGCGCGGGACTGCCTCTGGCTGCCCACCGCCGGCAAGCTCAAGACGTGGCTGCGCGCTCGGGGCTATCGCGTGGCGACAGGCGAGGCGCCTGCGCCCGTTCTGGGGTCGGCCAGCCTCACCATGCGCCACGTATGTCGCCTGACGCGCACCGGAGACGCCGCGCCAGTAGACGGCGAGGGAACCTCGGAACCCGAGGCGCTGGCCGAGGCGATCCTGCGCATCCTGGGCGATCAGACCTCCGACGCGCCAAGCAATCGTTGGTAGAGGTCCTGCTGGCGCTCCGCCGCGCGGCGATAGATCGCGCCACGCTCGGCGTCCGGCGTCACCGGGGCGTCTAGATGCGGCTCGACCTGGGATACGTCGGGGATGACGCCGAGCACTTCGAGTGCAATCAGCGCCGCGCCGCGCGCCGACGCCTCCGCATCTCTGGACGGGAAGAGGGGGACACCCAGCGTGTCTGCAAGCACTTGCTGGAAGAGCGCCGAATTGAGTAGCGCGCCGCCACTGCCAATAACCCTGGGATCCGCGAGGCTCAACGCTTCCACCAGGCGCCGGTAGGTCAGCGAGATGCGATAGGCCACAGACTCGACGCCGGCGCGCAACAATTCCTGAGGCGTCGTGCCGGCATGGACACCGGCGACCGTGGCACGGGCCTCGGCGTGCCAGCCAAGGCTGCGCTCACCCGCGATGAAGGGTAGGATGGTCAATCCGTGGCTATCGGGCGGGAGGGTGGCAACTTCTTCCTCAGCCTCGGCGAGCGGCGGGATATGGAGCGTCTTCTCCAGCCACGCGAAGACATTGCCGCCTTCGCTATGCGCGCCGCCCAGGACGGCACGGTCGGCGTCGAGTAGGTAGAGCCAGAGGCCTTCGGGCGGCTCCGGCACGCTCGCGAGCGGGACGACGGCGCGGACGGCCGAGGAGGTGCCGACTGTGAGCGCGAGGCGACCTGGCGCCGCGCAGCCCGAGCCGACATTGGCCGCCGCACCGTCGCCAATGGCCGGCACCCATGGGACGTCGTGCAGCGCGGGCCAGCGGTCGCGATAATCGGCGGTCAACCCGTGGAGCGTGTCGCGCAGATCGCAGAGCGGCGGCAGCCGTTCCGCCGTCACGCCAACGGCTCGCAGGAGCTCGTCATCCCACGACTTCTCGCGCGTCACGAGCAGCCCCGTGCCGGAGGCCATGCTCATGCTGCACGCTCCGGCGCCGAGCAGGCGCAGCAGCAGGTACTCGCCGAAGCCCACGAAGCGCGCAGCCCGAAGGAAGACGTCCGGCTGCGCCTCGGAGAGCCAGGCGAGCTTGGCGGGCCAATAGCTCGCGTGTACCGGCACACCCGTGCGGCGATACACGGCACGCTTATCCAGCCGATTGCGCAGCTTGGCCGCGGCCTGGCGCGGGCGCGTATCGGCCCAGGTGAGACAGGGCGTCAGCGGACGTCCGCCGCTGTCGATGGCAAGCATGCTGTGCCAGAAGGTGTCCATCGCCACGGCGGCGATCCGGCGCACGCGCTCGCCGGCCAGACGCAGCGCCTCGTCTATTGTCTCGGCTACCTGCCCGACGAGGAAGTCGGCGTCCACCGACAGCTCGCCATCCTCGCCGGAGGTCGGCTCGTACTTGCGCTGCGCGATGATGTTCGGAACACTCGCGCCGGTGGAATCAAAGAGGAGCGCGCGGGTGGAGGAGGTGCCAACATCCAGCGCCAGGATATAGGGCGACTTCTCAACGTCCCTCGCGACATCCACGCCTTCGCGGGTATTCGCCATGCCGCACCTCCCCTCGCGCCTGCCCGCCTGTGTCCCCTATACGCCTGCGCGGCCGCCGAATGCGTCCGTGGCATACGGCGCGACCGTCAGAACAGGGAGAGCTGCTGCGGGGGCGGCTGATCGTCGTCCTGGGGCTTGGGCGCGCTGAGCTTGCCCGCAGCGTGCAGGCGCGCGGCCTCGGCGAGCGCGGCGGGGATGGCATGCTTGAAGTCGTCTTCGACGGTCTGGCGAAGCGCGGCCTGGTGCAGCGCGGCGGCGGGGTGATACATGGCGACGACGACGCGCCCGTCGATGACCTTGGCCTGCCCGTGGATCTGGCTGATGCGCGCGGTAGGGAAGAAGCGCGCCATGGAGTAGCGCCCGAGCGTGACGATGACTTTGGGAGCGATGGCCTCCATCTGGCGCGTGAGATAGTCGGAGCAGGCGGCGATCTCCTCGGGCAGCGGGTCGCGATTCTCCGGCGGCCGGTGCTTGACCACGTTGGTGATGAAGACTGTGGAGCGATCCAACCCGACACTGGCCAGCAGCTCGTTGAGGAATTGTCCCGCCGGCCCGACGAAAGGGCGGCCCTGGCGGTCTTCGTGGTAGCCGGGGGCCTCGCCGATGAACATGACCTCGGCATGCGGGCTCCCCTCGCCGGGAACGCCGTTGCGCGTCCCCATGTGCAGAGCGCACTTCGTGCAGGCCTGCACCTCCGACCCGACGCAGGCTAGCACATCCTCGACCGCCATAATGCCCTCCTCAGAACTTCCTGCGCTGTGTAGCGTTCCACCGGGTCTATGGACATCATCATCGCCCGTCCGGTATTTCCCAACACGATAGCACAAGCCGGAAACGTTCGCCGGCCGAGGGGCATCATTGGCAATGGTGACGCCCGCAGAGGCTGGTCCAGCGCTGCCGGTGAAGCGGGTTGCAGAGGGCGTGCCCACGCGTTGCGCGAAACGACGAGCGGGCGGGAAGTCGCCTCCCCGCCCGCTCGTATGATGGTACGCTTGGCTGACGCCATGCGACGGTGGCTAGAAGCCTCCGTCGCGGCCACCACGGCCACGGTCTGGGCCGCCGCGACCACCGAAGCCGCCGCCGCGCTGGCCGCCAGCGGGCGCGCCGCGACCACCGCCGTAGCCACCACGGCCGCCATCCGGGCCACCGCGACCACCGAAGCCGCCGCCGAAGCCGCCGCGCGGACCACCGGGGCCACGCCGCGGCGGGCGGTCAGCGTCCAGCTCCTCCTGCGAAGGCATCTCGCCGCTAAGGGCGGCCTTGCGCGAGAGGTTGATACGGCCCTGTGGGTCCACTTCGATCACCATGACCGTGATCTCATCGCCCACCGACACCACATCCTCTGGGCGGGTGACCGGGTAGTCCGCGAGCTGTGTAGTGCGGACGAGCCCTTCCTTGCCGGGAAGAATCTCGACGAATGCGCCGAAGTCCACTAGGCGGCGGACAAGGCCCGTGTAGATCTTGCCGATCTCCACCTCTTCGGTCAGGGCGCGCACGGCGTCCATCGCCTTGCTCATGCCCTCGCCGCTCACCGACGCGATGTGCACCGTGCCGTCGTCGTCGATGTCGATCTTGGTGCCGCTCTCCTCCTGGATGCGACGGATGGTCTTGCCGCCTGGGCCAATGACCGTACCAATCTTCTCCGGGCTGATGCGAATAGACTGGATCCGCGGAGCGTAGGACGAGAGCTCGGCCCGCGGCTCGGGTAGCGTCTCAAGCATGCGGTCCATGATGAACATGCGACCGTCTTTGGCCTGCGCCATCGCCTGTGCCAGCACTTCGGTGGTGAGGCCCTTGATCTTGATGTCCATCTGCAGGGCGGTCACGCCGTCGGCCGTGCCGGCGACCTTGAAGTCCATGTCGCCCATGGCGTCTTCGATGCCCTGGATGTCGCTGAGGATGGCGTACTTGCTGAGGGTTTCGCCGTCCTCAGTGATCAGGCCCATCGCCACTCCGGCCACCGGCGCCTTGATCGGCACACCGGCATCCATCAGGCTGAGGGTGCTGCCACAGGTCGAGCCCATCGAGGTCGAACCGTTGGAGCTGAGCACTTCGGAGACGACGCGGATGGTGTAGGGGAACTCGCTCTGTTCCGGGATGACGGGGAGCAGCGCCCGCTCGGCCAGCGCGCCGTGGCCGATCTCGCGGCGGCCAGGGCCGCGCGAGGGGCGGGTCTCACCGACGCTGAAGGACGGGAAGTTGTAGTGGTGAATGTAGCGCTTGCTCTCCTCAGTGCCCAGGCCGTCGAGCATCTGCTCCTCGCCGGGCGAACCGAGGGTGACGATGCTGAGCACCTGAGTCTGGCCGCGCGTGAAGATGGCGGAGCCATGGGTGCGCGGTAGCAGCCCCGTCTCGCACCAGATCGGGCGGATTTCGGTGGTGCCGCGTCCGTCCGGACGAATCCCCTTGTCGAGGATCTGCTGGCGGACGAACTTCTTGACTTCCTTCTCGAAGAAGCCGGCGATTTCTTTGCCGCGGTCGGGATATTTCTCGGCGAGCGCGGCCATGAGGTCGGCCTGGATGGCGTCGAAGGCGGCGTCGCGCTCGGCCTTTGTCTTGGACGTGCCGACCTGCGCGAGACGCGGCTGCACGAAGCCGGAGACGGCCTTCGCGAGCTCGGCATCGGGCGGCGCCGGGGTGAAGGCGCGCTTGGGCTTGCTGGCCTTCGCCACCAGATCCTGCTGGAGCTGCACGAGTCGCTTGATCATCTCGTGGCCCTGGCGGATGGCCTCGACCATCGTCTCCTCGGGCA
>CAYYCB010000126.1:0-9624 GCA_964469715.1 uncultured Ktedonobacterales bacterium
CCGGCGGTCGCTCGCATGGAAAGTGTACTGCGCCTTCGGCTGGTACACTGAGGCTATCACTAACGATTGTGGCAGTGAAAAGATTGCCAGGAGAATGTACAACCCTATGCAATCACTTGACAATACTCAACCGATGCCAACTAGGCGGCGCTCCTCTGACGGGTCGTTGATCCATTCGCGCCAACGCTGATACTCACCTTGCAGCTCGCGGAAGGGCAACGATTCGCCCTTCCAATACTTGCGATTGTTGGCGAGCCATGCGCGCCCGGCTCGACTAATCTCCCACTTCCTGAGTTTCTGTTCCAGAAGGGATGGAGGGGCATCCTCCGTACGCTGAGGCCTGGCCGCAGGAGTGCGAACCTTGCGTACGCCCCTGGTCTGTTCAGAATGGTCTGTTATTGTTACAACCTCAGGAGTTGTAACTGTTACAACCTCAGGAGTTGTAACGTGCGCTACAACCTCAGGAGTTGTAACGGGAGCAGCCTCTAACAGTTCCTCAGCCGGGATTTCTTCTAGCTTTGGTCCTTGGTCGAGGATGATTTGATAGACCTTGTGGGCGCGCATGCCTTTCTCGCGCCAGAGTTGCCGCGATTTGACGTAGCCGCAGGCTTCGCAGTGAGCTAGCGCCTTAGAAATGGCCTGTTGCGACACCCCCATGACCTCAGCGATATTTTCCTGCTTGGGCCATGCGAGCCGGTTGCCGTTCGCGTGGAGCGCCACCGCGGCCAGTTTGCGGAAGTCCGCGTCAGAAAGTTGCTTGTCGTGGACCGCTGCGGCCGGGATAATGGCGAAGGCGCCATGTTTGGCAGCCCTTTTGCGGTCTGGTATACTGTGCTTGTCCAAGTGAAAACCTCTTCTACTGATGCCCCGCGGTTCGCCGGCCGCGGGGCATCGCCATGAGTATGCTGACTACAACGCGCTACGAGAACAACGCGCGCACCTGGCGGTACAGGCGCGCGTACGAGAAGGCGATCTGGAAGGCGAGAGTGGCCAGGACGCCCATCAGGAACCAATGCACCGCCACAAAGACACGGTTCATGCGTGCCCCACTTCTAGCCGCTCCTGTGCGCCGCTTGCGGGCGCGTGGGCGGCTAGAAAGACTGCGGCGGCGGAGGCGGCGGAGCGGCGCTGGGCATGTATCTGCACGAACGGCCCTCGATGACCGGACGGGCGCTGGCAGTCCTGGCCCACTGAGGCGCCACAATGCGGGCAGACGACAGCGCGAGGATCCACAGCCGGAGTCGCCGGCGGAGGCGGAGGAGCGGGAGTGGTGTCGGTCAGGCTCGTGCGCCTGGCGTTATTCGCCGCATTCAGATCGTCTTGATCGAACATCGACGGCTGCAATTCGAGCGCCGCATGGCGCTTCGCCTCTCGCGTCAGACCGCGCTCAATATCGCGACTGAGCGACTGTAGCAACGACTTTGTGACGCCGGCGTCCATTTTGACCTGCAGGCCGCAACGCCGGCAGTGTCCAAACCTTGCATCGTCACCCCACGGCTCGACGCAGCTCACGCCCTCGCCTAATTTGATGATCGGGCGGCCACGTACGTCCGTTTCATCCGTCGGAATGAGATCCTCGGTGTAGTGCTCACACGTTGTGTACTTGACGGTGTTCTTCTTCGTCCTCGTCATGCGTCTAACCTGCTTTCTCGCTGAGGCATGATGTGGAGCCGGGCCTGTATCGTGCGGTTCTTGCGCCGCAGCCATTCCGCATGGGCCGCGGCATTGTCTGTGATGCGGTCGAGCGCGCGGCGGGCCGCATCACAGAGGGAGCATTCGCAGCGCACGCGGCGCGCGAACGGACTAGCGTAGAGGAACAGTTCGCAGCGGGTGTGTTGGCCCGCGTGGCAACGCGGGCACATGCGCGGGAGCCGTACCCGCTCTCCTCCCTCGGTGAGATCGATCATGCCGTTTCTCGCTCATCTGAGCGCGCCCGCGGCCCATCAGCGGGCGCGTGGGCGTCACCCCAGGCCGCGGCACGACACAGCGCCACAATCGGCACCATGCCGAGCAGGGAGAAGAGTGCGAGCGCAAGCGCGGCTATGCAGGGCATGCAGGCAACTCCTTCGCGTGCGCCGGCGTGGGCGCGAGCTCGCCAATGGCGTAGAGCGTGGCGACCGCGCGCAGACTCTCGGCGTGGACGTGACTGGCGGTCCATTCGGGATGCTGGGTGGCGACTACGGCATCCAGGCGGAAGGCCCACTCGCGCAATTGCTCATAGGCTTCGGCCCGCTCGCGCTCAAGCTCGGTGGGTGTGAGCGCGTCCAGCAGATGAAGGGGAACCGGCCCGGAGACGAGTCGCAGCGGTTCTTGCGGGAGCAGTGCATCAGCCCGAATGGTGGCCACGGGTGTGGTGAGGGGGGCGGCGGACGTCTTCGGCCGGCGGCAGTGCGGTCCGGTGGGCGATGATCGTTGGCGTGCGGCACTCATGCGTCCACACCCCCTTCCCCCACCGCGGGAGGTACGGTGACACGATAGACCGAGAAACTACCCTTACCGCCTCCCTTGCGGAGCAGTTGCAGGTCGCCGCCGCGCTTGAGTGAACGGACGAGCAGCCGCGCGGATTCGACTTCCAGTCCCAACAGGTCCGCCAGCTCGTACTGGCTCATGCGGACAATGCCCTGGTCGTCGGCTCGCGCGGCCAGGACCGCCAAGGCGAAGCGGAGGTTGCCGCGGCGCGGCGAGGTTGCGAGCACGCGCCAGAAGAGAGATTCAGCCATAAGGCGCCTCCCCGATTTGCGTCTACGAGGGGGCGGAGAAACCGGCATACTCTGTGCGGGGAGTTGCAGCGCGGCGGAGGCGTGGTATTCTTGGGTGAGGAGGATATCCGGCAGCTTCACTGCCGGTCTGTCCTCCTTGTCGGAATACCGGTGCGATGATACACTGCACATCGGTGACTACCGTAAACCAGCCATGCGAGCCGGCCCCGTAAAATGCCGGGCCGCGGAAGAAAGGCGGCGCCTCACTCCCGAAACTGACGGCTTTCCCAGCCACCGAGTGGGCCTGCGTTACCCTCCTGCCTGCCAAGCGAAAGAGGGGTTGCGCGGGCCTTCGTGTTTCTCTCGGTGTTTGCTGCGTGCTGGGGATCAGGTCACAGATGTGTCCACGCGGGCGCATCCCGCGGGAGAGCGGACGCAGAGGAAACGGGTACGGGGAAGGTCGCGTCCTGTCGAATTCCCGGCGGGCGCTCCCGCGTAGAGGTTCCCTGCTACCGCGCTGGGTGTAGTGTATCATGGCACGAATGGCCACACAACATTCGCACTGTCGAGTTTGCCAGTTTCCCGCCACTCTCACTAGCATTCGTGACGGGACATGACGGGAGATGACGGGCTTTGAGGGGCTTTGACGGTCCCTCGCGGGACCGGCCCCTGCCCGTCATTGGCGTAAAAATAGGCTGCGCCCGCGATACGGGCGAGTGAGTTGAGCCAGTCGGCGGGTGTGGAGGAACCGAGGCCCGCCCGCGCCGTATCGCGTATGGACGCCAACGCCTCCAGTAAGATTCCTTCTTTCATTGGCTAGCCGTTGCCGTCTCGCGCGTCCGCACGCGGTTCAGGTAGGGCGGCGTGTTCCAACAGTAGACCTCGCCCGTCACCGTCGAGGTGATCGCGTGCAGCTCGCAGACCTTCTTGCCGCAGAGCGAGCACACATGCGCTATCGGCTGGTCACAGTACGTATCGCTACAGATGCCATGCTCGCGCTGCGCCCAAGCGAGCGCAGCGCCTTCTAGTGGTGTCGTCAATCTCCGCTCCTCTTTGGTTTCAGTGGTTCTATTCGGTTCCATTTCGCCTCAGTCTCGGACAGACTGAGCATCACGCGACCGTCTTTCTCGCGCCTCCACGCGCCTAACTCGCCGCGGTTCCACCACAATTTGAGGCGCGCGTAAATCTCCTGTGCGCGCGGCTTGACCCGCTGCTTGTCGGCTTCGCTCGGCTCGTTGATGCCCGCCTCAAGTAGCGCGAGTATCTGCGCCATTTCGGTCGCCTCGATCAAGTCCGCCGGGATCGCCATTGCTGGTGCCATTGCCCCTCCTAGCCCGGTATCCGCGTACCCCACTTGACAGCGGATACGTACGATACTTATAATACACAGAGTACCGGGCGTCGTCAATACTACGGTTGATACAGCCATTGTATCGTAAGCGGAGTGGAAGGAGATTGGCGTGATGGGAAAGCCGGAATCTAAGCGGCGTCACGCGAACGTAGCGGAGTTTGTTGAGCACAGCCTAGAGAAGCCGGTGTTTCTGGTCGTGTTCGTGACGTTGATTCTGCGCGCCGCGGAGAAGTTCTCCGGCGGCGCGTTCACCCTACGGTTCCTTGGCCCGTTCTACCGGCCCACGCTTGGCGCGATTGGCCTGGGCCTGGGCGCTGGCTCTGAATCACTGGCCGCGGTGGCGGGCCGCTCCTGGCGCGGCTGGCGGCGTGAGGCGCTGGAGATTGAGACGCGGCAGGGACTCCGCAAAGCGGACCGCGCGGCGCTACTGAAGGAGGCGCGCTTTAACGCCGGCGTCTCCTTCGCCTTTATGGTGGTGGGCATCATCGCCAGTGAGTACGCGGGTATCGCGTTCTTGCTCGACAATGCGGCGGGCCATGTCGATCTGGCGGCGGTCGTTAACGATCTTGTGGTTACGAGCGTCATTACGGGTGTGGTCTTGTTCTTCGGCGTGTTCAAAGAGGCGAAGGAACAGGGCAGGGACGCGGCGCTGTTGGAGGGCATCGAGGACGGCATGAACGGCGCGGTGCTGGCCGCCATCGAACGCTGGCGGGGCGGCACCTACACCGATCAGGATACGGGCCTCATTCTGGAGCATCTGCCGCCCCATCGGCGCAACCGCTTTGCGCGTGCGGTGGCCAAGAAGAATGATGGGCGCACCTGGACGCTGCCGCAACTTCTGCGGGCGCTCGGCCTCGCTGGCGATGATACGGCGCGCAAGCGACTTTCGAATACGCTGGTCAAGTTGGCTCGGAATCCCGCGCACGGTCTAGAGAAGGACGCGCAGAACAAGTGGGTGATCCCTCACTGGCTGGTGATGCAGGAGTGGGGAGAGGCTATCGCCCTGCGGACCGTGCAGCATCAGGACGGATCGTCCTCGGACGCGCCCCGGACCCTCGGCGGGTCGTTAGGCGGCTTGATTCCCGGAGGCCCGGCGCTTGCTCCGGTCGCGCTGCGGTCAACATCCGGTCAAAAGAAGGCGCCGGAATTCGCGTAACGGTGCGAGAAAGGACGGCAGGAATGAGCACGTGGGGCTGTGCTGTGGCGTGGCTCACGGTCATGGCGGTGTTTATGACGGCGAATGGCCTGGGTCTGCTGGACTCCTCCGGCAAGGTCGAGCGGGCCTTTTCCCTGGCCGCGGCGGTCGGCCTGTGGCTGCTACTGGCGTGGGTCTTCGTGTTCGGACGTGCGTAGCTGGACACCTAGCCACATCTGAGACAATGGAAGCGCGATGGGACGCCGCGTGACGCTGGCAGGCAGGGCGCGGCGGTCCCAAACACACGGACGGGTGTGTGTATCGGCTGGGAAAGGGTAGGGTATGGCAACGGAACGCGGCGCCTGTGGGTCATGTAATGAACCCATAATGTGGCTGGTCAACGAACAGACCGGCAAACGCGCCCCTATCGAGAGCGCGCCTGACGAGCGGGGCAATATCCTCGTTAACCTTGAGCGCGGCACGTATCGCATCTTGCCCGCTGATGAGCATGAGGCGCACCGGGGCTGGCTGCATCTCAATCACTTTGCAACATGCCCCCAAGCGAAGGATTGGGCGCGCTACGGAAAGCGAGCCGCCCGATGACTACGCAGGCAGGTGCGGTGTATGCGCCGCCAGTGTGGGCGATGGACCCCGCGGCGATCAAACGCATTGGCGTCTGGTGTTGGGACGGCCTGCATGTGTTCACGCACGTTGACCCGTTCAAAAGTCCGGGCGCCTATGATCGACCAGTGGCGTTCTGGCATGCGCCGTTTGAGCGCCAGGATGTGACGTTTGAGGACGTGGCGCGCATCGCACTGAAAATGCGGTGCGGCGCGGTGTGGCTCCTTCCGCTGCGAGGCGCGATGCCAAGCGCGGCGGACCCCCGGCTCGTCGAGCACTTCACTGAGGAGGCGCGGGCCATCCTGCGCCGCTCCCCCGACCAGTCACCGTCCGAGTTCTTCTGGCACGAGCTCTCCGCGGCGCGCGGTACGAAACTCGCCGGCCTTGTGGCGCAGCGTATCGGGCCGGATGGGACGGGCGTGGGTCTGCCACTCGGCATCTATGCGACCTGGATTGATGCCTGGAACATCGCCGGCGTGCTCGGGGCGCTCGGCGCTGAGGATGACCCTGAGCGGCGGGCGGGCCGTTTCGCCGCGGGTGTGGCGCTCGCGGCCTATGCGCTACAGGCGCAATTGCGCTTCTCGCCGTCCTATACGGGCATCACAATTCTGCGCCAAACATTGCAACAGAAGCAGCGGCACGGCGGCATGGAATGGCCCGTGCTCTCCGCAGAGTGGCGCGAACGCTTGACCGAGCTCCTGCCCGCGCCGGTCCAGTGGGCACGCCCGCCCGTCGAGGGTGTGGACTATGACGCGGCGGGCGATGACCCCACTCCGCTGCTGGTCCGCAAATATGATCGTATCGCCTCCTACGTGGCGAGCGCGCGTGAAGTGCCCTGCGGCGATCCTCTTCCGACGTCGGAATACGTCGAGAAGTGCCCCGGCGTCTATCGCATCATCGCGCGTGCCCCGGAATCCTGGCATCCCTATACCCCTGGCCCCTTCGCCTATGGGGATGGGGCCGGCGAGTATCCCGCCCCCACGCGCTACAGCATCGACACGTGGGCCTGGGAGCCGCAAATACGGATCGCGGAGCGGCACGGATGGGAAGTATCGGTACAGGAGGGCTTCTACTGGCCGCGCGGCAAGGGCGGTCAGGTTCACGATCTCCTCCGTGCGTGGCAGGACCGGGTGTGGCAGGCGCGTCTCGCCTGTGAAGCGTACGGCGGGGTGTCGGGCGCGATAGGCAAGGCAATCTGCAAACGCGCGGGCGTGGCGACCATAGGCCGCATGCTGCAACGCACCGGCCGCGCGACTACAACCCGCGATGTGGCGCGCGAGCAGGGGCTACGCATCCTCTCGCGTCAGGTGGATATGACCGGCCACCTGACAGGCATGGTCCAGGTCGAGGCCGCGGCGGGCCGTACCGATCTCGTGCAGCCGGGTTGGTGGGGCACGGTCATCGCCAACGCGAATGAGCGCCTGATGGCGGCCACCTACGACCATGCGCCGCTCGATACGCTGGTGTGGTACATCGACGCGGCCTACACCGCCTTCCCGCATCCCGCGCTTGCTGGTAGTCAGCAGTCGGGCAAGTTCAAGCTAGAGAAATTGATGCAACTCACGCGGTCCCAGGTGCGTGAGCTACAGGACGCGGCACGGCAGAGCGCGCAGGCGGCGGTCAAATATCTCGCGCATGTGGAGGCGGTGCGGGTCGGTGACGTGCCGCTCGTCGAGGAAGATGATGAGGGTGTGAACGCCGCGGAGGGCTTAACCGATGGGGATGAATGACGGACCCTATATCTGGCGCGCGCAGGCGCAGCGGTCACTAGAGGCGGACGGCACCGCCACCGGCAAGATCGCACGCGAATTCGTCACGGTGAGCGTGGACGGCGAGATGCTAGTGGCCTTCCTCGCGACCAACGAGGGCTATGAGCCGCCGCAGACGATGGATTACGCGCGAGGCATTGGGCCGGGCAAGCCTGAACAGCGGCAGGGCGAGCAGGCAATCACCCGGCGCATGCTGGCGGAGCTGGTGATGCGCGATACGCTCCGCGCCTGGACGATCCGTGAGAGCAAGGCGCGTGAGCAGCGCGATGAGCACGGCAAGGTGACGACGGTCGGCAATCGCGCGCTGGCGGAGGCCTTGGTGGATGCGGAGCCGGCGCCGCTCATGCCCCGCGAGCGCCAGGTCAGGAACATGCTTCGCAAGGTGCAGGAGTGGGCGCAGGGCAAGTACGGTAGGGCCGGCGGGCGGAATGGGCGGCGTGTGGCGGAATTGCGGGGAGACGTGGACGCGGCGGGCGCGCGCATCGCGGCGCTCTCGGTCGTGGGCCTGGGCGTCACCGGCCATTGGGTCATCAGCAGCGACTATGACGATAGGGCGGTCTATACCGATCCCTACGATGAGGCGACACTGAGGCGGGCGCGTGCCGTCCTGGCACGCGATGGTGACAGCATCGTGGATCTCTGCGTCGAGGAAGCGCAGAGCTTTGCGCGTGGGGGCGAGGCGATGATCGAGCGCATCTACGCGCTCCATGTCGAAGTCGGAGGCGAGTAGATGAATGCGGTGATGCAAGCGATAAAGCTGATCTGCTTCGTTATCTACGCATTCGCGGCCTTCCTCCTGACGCCGCTGGTGATAGTCGGGACCGGCTCGCTGATAACCAGTTGGTTGGGATCCTCATGGTGGGTGTGTTTCTTCATCGTGGGGCCGGTTAGCGTGATGGAGTTCATAGCCGGGATAGGATTCTTCCTGTGGGAAGATAATCCCATCCCGCGCTGGATTACCAATTAGTTGATGCGATAGGCGTACGAGAAGAAGACGTTTGAGGAGTGAGAACATGGCCAAGATCACGAGTGTTGAGGAGTTGCTTGCCGCCTACGCTCGCGGTGAGCGTGATTTTACGTACGCGGACCTGACGCGGGCGGACCTGACGCGGGCGGACCTGAGGGGCGCGGACCTGACGCGGGCGGACCTGAGGGGCGCGGACCTGAGGGGCGCGGACCTGAGGTACGCGAACCTGCCGTACGCGGACCTGACGCGGGCGGACCTGAGGGGCGCGGACCTGACGCGGGCGGACCTGAGGGGCGCGGACCTGAGGGGCGCGGACCTGAGGTACGCGAACCTGCCGTACGCGGACCTGACGCGGGCGGACCTGAGGGGCGCGGACCTGACGCGGGCGGACCTGAGGGGCGCGGACCTGAGGGGCGCGGACCTGAGGGACGCGGACCTGAGGGACGCGAACCTGGCGTACGCCAACCTGACGGGGGCGGACCTGACGCGGGCGAAGCTGGAGAACGCGAACCTGGCGGGGGCGGACCTGACGCGGGCGTACCTGGCGGGGGCGTACCTGGCGTACGCCAACCTGACGGGGGCGGACCTGACGCGGGCGAACCTGGCGAACGCGAACCTGGCGGGGGCGGACCTGACGCGGGCGTACCTGGCGGGGGCGGACCTGGCGGGGGCGGACCTGACGGGGGCCAACCTGGCGGGGGCGTACCTGGCGTACGCCAACCTGACGGGGGCGGACCTGACGGGGGCGGACCTGACGCGGGCGAACCTGGCGAACGCGAACCTGACGCGGGCGTACCTGGCGGGGGCGTACCTGGCGGGGGCGGACCTGACGGGGGCCAACCTGGCGTACGCGACTATTAACCCCGCATCGCATGACCTCCTAGCCGAGCTACTGCTCCGGGCCGCTGGCGCGGATGTGCGTCATCGTGAGATGGCCGGGCTGGTGCTCGTCTCGCGGGATTGGTGCTGGGACCAGTTCGCGACGGTGGCATGCGAGCACTGGACAGCGGAGGAGCGAGCCTGGGTCGTGGAGGCGCTGGCACCGTGGCCGAATCTCACCCCATATCTGCGACGGGCGGGAT